>NZ_LMQK01000002.1:0-138810 GCF_001424525.1 Methylobacterium sp. Leaf399
TAGCGCGCGAACGTCCCCTGCGCCGTCGTCACGTCCGCCCCCTCCAGAACGGCGCTCGTCGTCGGACCCGCCGCAGGCAGGATCGACGAGCAGCCCGAGAGCAGGATCGTCGCCAGGGTCGCCGCCGCGGCGCTGGCTCTCAGCGAGACCGGAACGGAGGGAACGCGCAGCATATGTGTCCTTGCCGTCCCGGCGCGGGCCTGTCGCCCGGCCCGCAGGATCGATCGGTGATGGAGCGCAGCCAAACCCTGCGATCGGCTTAAGGGCCGCCGCATCGGGCCTGACGCCTCGCATCCGGGTGCTCGTCGAACTTTGCGGTCGCACTGTGGCACGGCCAAGTTTCGGGCACGGCCAAGTTTCGGGCACACCCGAGTTTCGGGCCACGCCAGGCTTTGCCGCCGTGGATGGGGCGGCGGCGTCCTTGATGCTGCCAAGATCTCGGTTCTAAACCGGGCCGTCGCGGCGCCGGGCAATGATTCCAGCGGCCGACGCCGCGAAGAGACTGCGATCCGGACCTCGTCCGCGGTCGAAGATCGTCGGGAAATCAGGTGAGTTTTCCCGGCTGTTGCATCGAAGACATAGCCGCGCCCGATCGCGCGGCTCATCTTCCGGACCGAATGGACGAGCCGTTCCGCTTCGCCGGAGTGGCGTCATGTGGGGTGAGCACGTGGGATCGAGCCTGACTTCGAGCATCGACCAGTCTCCCCGGGCTTCCGGCCCCCGCCCGTCGCCGGCCCGGCAGGTCTTCCTGTTCCTGCAGGGGCCGATCACGCCCTTCTTCGCCGAGATCGCCACCGCCCTCGAAGGGCGCGGCCACCGTTGCCTGCGGGTCAACCTGTGCTTCGGCGACCGCCTGTTCTGGCGCCGCCCCGGCGCGGTGAATTTCACCGGCAAGCGCGACGCCTGGCCCGCCTTCATCGCCGACCTGATCGACCGCGAGGGCGTCACCGACATCGTCCTGCTCGGCGAGCAGCGGTTCTACCACAAGGTGGCGATCACGGCCGCCAAGGCCCGCGGCGTGAAGATCACGGTGACCGATTTCGGCTACCTGCGCCCGGATTGGATCACCCTCGAGCGCAACGGCATGTCCGGCGAGAGCTGCTTCCCGCGCGATCCCGACGCCATCATGGAATTGGCCCGCCAGGCCCCCGAGCTCGACCTGAAGCCCCGCTTCAAGGACGACTTCAAGACCCAGGTCATGTGGGACATGGCCTATCATTTCTTCAGCAACTGGCTGTGGTTCCTGCACCCGGGCTATCGCTCGCACCAGGTCCACCATCCGGCGATGGTCTACATCGGCACCGGACTGCACATCCTGCGGGCGCGGCGCGACGGCCTCAAGGCGAACGCGCGCATCGCCGAGATCCAGGCCTCCGGCGTGCCCTATTACGTGCTGCCCCTGCAGATGGAGAACGACTTCCAGCTGCGGGCCTATTCCCCGTATTTCGACCTGAAGACCCCGATCCACGAGGTCATCAATTCCTTCGCCCAGAACGCCCCGGCCGATGCCCGGCTGATGGTCAAGGTCCACCCCCTCGATCCGGGCGTGCGCAACTGGCGCCGCATCGTCGCGCGCTCGGCCCAGAAATGGGGCGTCGCCGACCGGGTCGACTACCTCGACGGCGGCGACCTGCCCAAGCTCCTCGAGAAGTCGAAGGGCGTCGTCACCGTCAACAGCACGGTCGGCCTGTGGGCGATGCGGGCCCAGACTCCGGTCATGACCCTCGGGCAGGCGGTCTACGACATCGACGGCCTGACCTTCCAGGGCAAGCTCGACGACTTCTGGACCGGCGGGACCACGCCGCGCCAGGACCTGTGGAACGCCTTCCTCAAGGCGATCGTCGCCCACATCCAGATCCGCGGCGTCTACTACAAGCGCGAGGGGCTGGATGCCGCCGTGCAGGCGGCGGCCGCCAAGCTCGATCTCGCCGACGGTGCCTGGCTCGAAGCGCGGGCGCGGGCCGCCCGCGGCGCGCGCGACACCCGCTGGACCGGCGAGCAGGCCTTCGGCATCGAGCGACTGCAGAACGCCTGAAGATCTTCGATCGCGGTCGGCGCGGCCTGCGGGACGAGAAGCCCCGCAGCGGTGCGCTTCAGCCGTTCCGGTGCAGCAGGCGCCGGAAGGCCAGCGACCAGACGTGCTTGAGCGCCGCCTCCAGGGTCGGCGCGCGGCGCGCCAGTCCCGGGTCGCCGTCGGCCAGGCGCCGCACCACCACCTCCGGCGGGCAGGCGAGTCCCGTGCGCGGATCGAGATAGCGCGTGTAGCGGATCAGTGCCCCGGCCACGAGTTCGTCGAGGGTGAGCCTGCGCGTGCGGCGTGGGCACTCCGGGCTCCGGGTCAGGCCCCAGCCCGCGTAGAACGGCAGGCCGTGGGTGGTCACCGGCTTGCCGCGCAACAGCGCCTCGAACCCGATCAGCGAGGTGATGACCTCGACCGAATCGGCCGCCTCGATGGCATCGGGGGCCGAGACGTCGCGCAGGACCACGTCGGCGAGGCGCTCCAACTCCGCCGGCGCGATGCGTCCGGGCCGCAGGCCCGCCTCCACGTCGGGATGCGGCTTGAAGGCGATGACCGCGCCGGGGTTGCGCTCGCGGGCGATGCGCAGGAGTGCAGCATTGGTGCGGATCCCGGTCGCCCCGAGCCGGATCGAGGCGTCGTCCTCCACCTGGCCCGCCACGAGGACCACGGGCCGGCCCTTCGGCAGCGCCGGCATCGCCCCGCTGCCGACGTTGTACTTGCTGATGCGCGCCTCGACGATGGCGGCCCGCAGGCGGACCGCCCGCTCGAGCACGGCCGCGTCGAAGTCCTCCGCCTCGAGGAGCCGTTCGAGGTCGCTCGGCGCCGTGGCATCGTAGTAGATCCCGGTGCCGTCGAGGACGTAGGAGGCCCCCGGCCTCAGGGCGACCCCGAGGCCGATGGAGCGCAGGAAGCCGTCCTCCATCCGCACCAGCGGCACGCCGGCCGCGCCGCAGGCCGCCTGCGTCTCGGCGGGGGCCCGGCTCGACCAGGCGACGACGCGGCCGTAGCCGGAGAGGTCGCCCGCCGCCACCGCCGCTCCCTTGCGGGCGATGACCGGGGCGTTGCCCACCGAGGACAGGGTCTTGCGCAGCCACGGATGCTTCCAGGCCGGAAACCCGAGGCAGAGGGTACGCACGGCGTTCTCGCGGTCCCGCACCACCGAGAGGCCGAGGATGGCGACCGCTTCCTCGAAGCTGCAGGGCTCGCCGCCGTAGGGCTCGAAGTAGCGCGACGACACCAGGTAGCTCGCCGCGAACACCTCCTCGGCCGTGCGTTCACGGGTGCGCCGGGCGAGGTCGAGGCGGTCGTCGGTGAAACCCCAGCCGGCATAGAAGGGCATCCCGAAGCAGGCCACCGCCCGCCCCGCCGTGGCCGCCTCGAAGCCGACGTGGCTGGTGACGACGTAGACGACCGCCCCCGCCTCCACCACCGACCAGGCCGCCACGGGATCGCGCATCAGCCGCGCTCCCTTCTCCGAGGCGATCCCGTCGAGGTGCCCCGGGCCCGACTGGTAGGGAGCGGCGGGGTCCATCACCACCACCACCTGCGCGCCCGGGTTCTCGGCGATGGCGGCGTCGAGCATGGCGGTGAAGCGCCCCTCCCCGGCCAGACCGAACCCGATCGAGGGATCGCCGCGGGGCTGATCGACCACCACGACGACGGGCTTGCCGGAGGCGTCGCCCTTGCGGGCGAGGGCGGCGCCGAGGTCGAGCCGGCGCGGGTCGTTGTCGACGGAGATCGCCAGCCGGCGCAGTTCGGCCAGGCCGGCCCCGGCGCGCGCGAGCAGGGCCGGGTCCTCCCAGCCGCCCATTTCGAGCATGACCTCGAGTTCGCTCGGCGCGGTGGCGTCGTAATAGACCCCGAGGCCGTCGACGATGTAGCTGAGCGAGCGGTCCCTGGGTCTTGCGGGCAGGCGCAGGAACCCCTCCTGCCAGCGGTCGGTGAGACGCACGCGGCGGGAGACCGGCTCGCTGGCGAGGCGCGGCACGCCGCGCTGCCCGCGCTGGCCGGGCGGCGCCGCCTCGGCCGAGAGCGTCCGCGGCCACAGGCGCTTGACCTTGCCCTGATCCATTCGGGTTCCCGTCTCCAGGGTCGATCGCGACGGCCGGTCCGGCGATACCGGAGGTCGCCCCTCGCTCCCCGCGCGCGGGCCGCCCGTTCGCCGACGGGCCGGGAGCGGGCCCGGTCCGTGCCGGGATCGACGACATGAGTGGCCCTTGCCGTACCGACACACCGCGCCGGACGTCAAGGCGGAGCCGGTTTGCCGCTGCCCGCGGGACTGGGCTATGCCTCGCAAGCCCCAATCCCCAACGGTCGGTCCATGCCCGTCATCCTGATCACCGGCGCGTCGAGCGGCATCGGCGCGGCCCTCGCCCTCCACTATGCGGCGGCCGGCACCACCCTCGTCCTCAACGCCAGGGGCCTCGCCAGGCTGGAGGGCGTCGCCGAGGCCTGCCGGGCCAAGGGCGCCACGGTGCTCACCGAATCCCTCGACGTGCGCGACCGGGCGGCGGTCGGCGCCTGGCTGGCGCGGATCGACGCCGCGCACGGGCTCGACCTCGTCATCGCCAACGCGGGCATCAACGGCGGCGACCCGTCCGGCGGCGTCGAGACCGAGGCCGCCGCCTTCGAGACCGTGGACGTGAACCTCAACGGCGCCCTCAACGTCGCCCTGCCCGGCGTCACCCTGATGCTGGCGCGCGGGCGCGGCCAGATCGCGTTGATCTCCTCCCTCGCGGCCTTCGCGCCGCTGCCGGACGCGCCCGCCTACAGCGGGACCAAGGCGGCCCTCCTCGCCCATGGCCTCGCCCTGCGGGCCAAGCTGAAACCCCAAGGCGTGCGCATCAACGTGGTGACGCCGGGCTACGTGAAGACCGCCATGGGTGGCGACTACGAGGGCTGGCGCCCGATGGAGATGAGCGCAGAGGAGGCCGCCCGGCGGATCGCCAGGGGCCTGGCGCGGGACGACGAGATCGTCGCCTTCCCGCAGCCGCTGGCGGCGCTCGCCCGGCTGTCCGCCCTGCTGCCGGAGCGCCTGCGCCGCCTCGGCATGCGCGATTTTGCGTTCAAGGTCGGCAAGGCGAGCCGCACGCCGCAGGACGGGCCGAGCCGATGAGCCGCCCGCGCATCGCGCTGTTCGTGCTGGAGGCCCTGCCCAACGCCCGGGCCGTGCGCCGCTTCGTCGCCGAGCATGCCGCCGACATCGCCTTCGTCGGGCTCTCCAACGCGGAGCGCCCGAGTACGGGCGGCCTCGTCGGCCAGGTCCGGCGCCATCTCGCCCGCTCGGGGCCGGGATTCCTGCCCTACCTCGCCGTGAACTTCGGCCTGCCCGACCTGCTGGCGCCGGCCGCCGGCCTGATCCAGCGCCTCGCCGGCACCACCGGCCGGGCGGGGGCGACCCCGCTCAGGGCCCTGTGCCGGGACCTCGACATCCCGACCCTGCGGGTGGACGACGTCAACGGCACCGAGGTCGCCGCGACGATCGGCCGGCACCAGCCGGACCTGATCGTCGCCTTCCACTTCGACCAGATCTTCTCGGGGCCGACCCTGGCGCGGGTGCGGCTGGGCGGGCTCAACGTCCACCCCGGCCTGCTGCCGCGCCATCGCGGGCCGGTGCCGACCATCCACGCCCTCGCCGAAGAGCCGCCGGCCTTCGGCGTCACCGTCCACCACCTCGCGGTGACCATCGACGCCGGCGCGATCCTCGCCCAGGAGGCGGTGGCCCTGCCGCCGGGCACCACGGCCACCCGCGCCTCCGTCCTCCTGCACGAGCACGGACGCATCCTGCTCGACCGGGTCCTGGCGCGGATCGACCTGTCGGGCGCCATCCCGGAGGGAGAGACGGCGGCGGTGCTGCCCTATTGCCCGTTTCCCGACCGCAGTCTTTTGGCCGACCTGAAGCGCCGTGGCCGCAAGCTGACCGACCGGGCCGACCTGGCCGACGCGCTGGCGCTCCATACCCGCGGCTGAGGGGCGGGGGGAGCCCGTCGCTCAGTGCCCGTCGAACTCCATCAGGGTCCGCACCGGAACGTCGAGGTCGCGCAGCTTCTGGGCGCCGCCGATCTCCGGCAGGTCGATGACGAAACAGGCCGCCACCACCTCGGCCCCGATCTGGCGCAACAGGTTCACCGCCGCGCAGGCGGTGCCGCCGGTGGCGATGAGGTCGTCGACCAGGAGCACCTTGTCGCCCGGCTTGATGGCGTCGACGTGGATCTCCATCTCGTCGGTGCCGTATTCCAGCGCGTAGGCGATCGAGACGGTGGCGTGGGGCAGCTTGCCCTTCTTGCGGATCGGCACGAAGCCCGACGAGAGCTGGTGGGCCACGGCCCCGCCGAGGATGAAGCCGCGTGCTTCGATCCCCGCCACCTGGTCGATCCGGCCGCCGGCATAGGGATGCACCAGCGAATCCACCGCGCGCCGGAACGCCCGCGGGTCGCTGAGCAGGGTGGTGATGTCACGGAAAATGATCCCCGGCTTCGGGTAATCGGGAATCGAGCGGATCGACTCCTTGAGGGCGTTGTGGCGGCGGGCTTCCATGCGGGCTGCGTCCTCGTGTCGAAGGCAGTGCGGCTTACAGCAGATGCGGCGCCGAGGGCCAGTGGTCGGTGGACCGGATCGTGACCGCCGCTTGAACCTGCCTCAGAAACGATCTGTGCCGATCGTCGAAGTCCCCTTATGGTTGCCGGAAAGAGGTGTGCGATGACCGAACTGCTCGAAAAGGCCGTCGAGGCCGTCCGCCGGATGCCGTCTGCCGACCAGGATGCGATCGCTCAAGCCATCCTCAGCATGGTTAAGATCGGTGACGGCGAGGCCGTCGATCCGGACCATTGGCAGGATGTCGAGGATGCCCTGTCGGAGGTGGAACGCGGCGAGTTTGCCACGCAGGAGGAGGTCGCGACAGCCTTCCGCAGCTTTTCACGATGAACCTTCGCGTCTCGCGGCGCGCTGCATGCAGGTTGCATGACATCGCGGATTATGTTCACGCCCGCAATCCTGCGGCTGCCGTGGGTGTCAGCCAAGCCATCCAAGATGCCTTCAGCATGCTTGCCGCCTAACCCCGAAGCCGGACGACCGATGCAGCGCGATGTGCGCCGGTATCCTGTGCCTCGTCTGCCGTATCTGATTTACTATACCGTCGATGAGCGTGCCGGGGCCGTGGTGATCCTGACGGTGCGGCACGCCGCTCGCAAACGGCTCGCCTGAAGGGCGACCTCGATCCTTGTCGCGTTGCTTGGCGCCGGTCCCGCTCAGGCGTGCGCCTTGCGCAGCAGCTTCACGAGCTCCCCGTGGAGCACCTCGTTGCCGCAGGCCACCGACTTGGCCAGGAGCGGTTCTGCGCCGCCGTCGGCGCTGGTGACGAAGCCACCGGCCTCGCGCACCAGGATGATGCCGGCCGCGATGTCCCAGGTCTGCAGGTCGCGCTCCCAGTACAGGTCGGAGCGGCCGCAGGCGACGTAGGCGAGGTCCAGCGCCGCCGAGCCGAAGCGGCGGGCGCCGCCGGTCACGGCCATCACCGCGGCGACCTCGCGCAGGAGCTTGGGGTGGTCGCCGCGCCCGAGGTAGGGCGAGCCGTAGGCCACCAGCGCATCGGGCATCTCGTTGCGGCCCGATACGCGCAGGCGGCGGTTGTTGAGGTAGGCGCCCTTGCCGCGCTCGGCCACGAACAGCTCGTCCTTGATCGGATCGTAGATCACGCCGGCCACGATCTGGCCCTCGCGCTCGAGACCCACCGAGATCGCGAAATGCGGGATGCCGTGCAGGAAGTTGGTGGTGCCGTCCAGGGGGTCGACGTGCCAGGTGTGGCTCTTGTCCTGGCCCTCGACGTTGCCGGATTCCTCCAGGATCAGCCCGTAGCCGGGCCGCGCCTTCGTGAGGGCGTCGCGAAGCACCTCCTCGGCCTTGCGGTCGGCGGCGGAGACGAAGTTGCCGGGCCCCTTGCGCGAGACCTGAAGGTTCTCGATCTCGCCGAAATCGCGCTTGAGGCCACGGGCGGCCTTGCGCACGGCATCGACCATCACGGTCATGAGGGGTGAGCTGATCATCGTCGCTTCGAGTCCGGGTCGTTGACGGGCAGGAGGGCTGACCGGCCCGGCACGGGCCACGGCCTGGCCCACCCTTCGTCGGGAGGCCGGTCCGCCCGATCCGGGTTGTCCTGGCTGGGGGTTCCCTAGCAGATCGCGTCGCGACAGGACACGCCCGAGCGTCCCCGTGGACGCGGGCCTGAGGCGCACGGCCCAGGGGGCTTTCGTGAGACGGGCGTCAGTTGCCGCCGGCGCGATCGGCCGCGAGCTTTTCGGCCCTGGAGCGCTCCTCGGCGCTCAGGCCGGTCAGGGTCTGGTCGAGCCAGGCGTCGGTGAGTCCCTGGGCCGAGGCCGCGAGGTTCCAGGCCGCCGCCTCCACGAGGTTCTTCTGCACGCCGCGCCCCACCGCGAACAGCCGCGACAGGCGGTTCTGCGCGATGGCATTTCCGCGGGAGGCGGCGTGCGTGAAGTAGCGTGCGGCGCGGACCTCGTCCTTGGGCAGGCCGGTGCCGTTGAACAGGAGGATGGCGAACTCGACCTCGCCGGCGAGATCGCCGTTGTCGGCCGCCCGCCGGAACCAGTCGGCGGCCTTGGACGCGTCCTTGGGGACGCCGCGGCCCTGGAGATAGAGCACGCCGATGTTGTGCTGGGCGGCGCCGATCTCGCCCTGTGCCGCCTTCTCGAACAGGCTGGCGGCCCGCGCCAGGTCGGCCGGGGCGCCGGTGCCCAGGAGCAGCAGGCCGAGGTTGTAGGAGGCGGTGACGTCGCCCTTGGCGGCGGCCTGTTCGAGCCAGGCGCGTCCGGCCTTGGGGTCCTTGGGGCCGCCGCGGCCGTCGATCGCCATGAGGCCGAGGGCCGCCATGGCGTGCGCGTCGCCCTGGGCGGCGGCCAGCCGGTACCATTCGGCCGCCTTGACCGGGTCCTGCCGCACCCCGAGGCCCTGGTTGTAGAGTTCGCCCACCAGCGTCATGCCGGCGGCGTCCTTGGGGTCCGCCTCAATGCGCTTCGTCGCCTCGCGGAAGGCGGTGGCGTATTGCCCGCGCTGGTAGGCGCCGAAGGCCACGTCCGGCGTCTTGCTCGACGGGCCCGGCACCGCCCCGATCGCGCCCGGCGTATAGGGGGTCGGCAGGTCCTTGAGCGGGGCGACCTTGATCGTGCGCGGGGTGGCGGGCACCACGTCCTTGGGCACCCCGTCTCCGGGCGTCTCGGCCGACGCCGCGGACATCGCCCCGAGCAGCGCCAGCAGGGCCAGTGACGGACGCGTTCTCACGAGGCGGCGTCCCGCAGGGCCGCCTGCTCGGCCAGCACCGCCATGATCGCGCCGAGATCGGCGGAGGCGTCGAGCCACAGCCCGCCCTCGATGCCGACGAACTCGGTTCCGGTGGCGGCCAGCGCCGCGACCTGCCCGATCTCCTGCGCCACGGCGATGCAGGGCGTCTCGAAGATCTCGGTCCACCACTGCGTGCGCGCCAGCACGAGCTCCGCGTCGGGTGCGACGCCGTCGGGGTAGAGCCCGCCGAACATCACGTAGTCGACCCCCGCCTCCCCCGCCTCCATGGCGGCGTGCTTCGACTCGCCGCCCCCCGCGCCGAGGATGCGGCCGTCGGCGAGGCGCCCGCGCAGGTCGCGCAGGTCGCCCTCGCCGGGCTTGTCGAGATGGACGCCGTCGGCGCCGCCCCGCGCCGCCACGCTCACGAGGTCGCCGTCATAGCCCGCACAGGCGACGAGGACGGCCGCTCCGGCCTCCTGCACGCCCGGTGCCAGCCGCTTGACGAGGTTGACGAGGCTGCGCTCGTCGGCCGGCGCCAGCCGCAGCACCACCGCCGCCACGTCGGCGGCCGCGGTGGCCCTGCGGATCGCCGCGACGAGGCCATCGACATGGGAGGCCTCGACCCGGTGCGGGGTGAGCAGGGCGAGGCGGGTGCGCGGCGCGGTCATGGGGTCCTGGCGTTGACGTCGTGTCCGGTCCGTCTACCCGATCCGGGGGTCGAGCGAACCGTCGGCATAGCGTTTGGCCATGGCCGAGACCGAGACCGGACGGATCTTCGAACCCTGGCCGGCGGTGCCGAACTCCTCGAACCGCTGCTTGCACAGCTTCTGCATCGCGTCCATGGCCGGCTTCAGGTACTTGCGCGGGTCGAACTCGGCCTTGTTCTCGGCCAGCACCTTACGGATCTGGCCGGTCATCGCCATGCGGTTGTCGGTGTCGATGTTGATCTTGCGCACGCCGTGCTTGATGCCGCGCTGGATCTCCTCCACCGGCACGCCCCAGGTCGGCTTCATCTCGCCGCCGTACTGGTTGATGATGTCCTGCAGGTCCTGCGGCACCGAGGACGAGCCGTGCATGACGAGGTGGGTCGTCGGCAGGCGGCGGTGGATTTCCTCGATGACGTTCATGGCGAGCACGTCGCCATCAGGCTGGCGGGTGAACTTGTAGGCGCCGTGGCTGGTCCCCATCGCCACCGCCAGGGCATCCACCTTGGTGGCCTGCACGAACTTCACCGCCTCGTCCGGGTCGGTGAGGAGCTGGTCGTGGCTGAGCACGCCTTCCGCGCCGTGGCCGTCCTCGGCCTCGCCCTCGCCGCTCTCCAGCGAGCCGAGCACGCCGAGTTCGCCCTCCACCGAGACGCCGGCCCAATGCGCCATCTCGGTGACCTTGCGGGTGATCTCGACGTTGTAGGCGTAGTCCGCCGGGGTCTTGCCGTCGGCTTTCAGCGAGCCGTCCATCATCACGGAGGTGAAGCCGTACTGGATCGCGGTGGCGCAGGTGGCTTCGTTGTTGCCGTGGTCGAGGTGCATGCAGACCGGGATGTGGGGGTAGATCTCCACGAGACCGTCGATCAGCTTGGCCAGCACCACGTCGTTGGCATAGGCGCGCGCGCCCTTGCTCGCCTGGAGGATCACCGGCGAATCGGTGGCGTCGGCCGCCGCCATGATGGCGAGCCCCTGCTCCATGTTGTTCATGTTGAAGGCGGGCACGCCGTAGCCGAACTCGGCGGCGTGATCGAGGAGTTGCCTGAGGGTGATGCGTGCCATGATCCGGTTTCCCAATCATCTGCGGTCGGCACAGCAAGGCCGATCCTGATCCATCACCTCGTCCCGAGGTGCCGTAGCGAAGCGGAGGCCTCGAAGGAGCCCTCCCGTTCTCGATGTGATCCCCGGAACCCTCCCTCGAGGCCCGCTTGCCGCGTGCCCCTCAGGATGAGGTCGAGGGAGGGACGACGCTTATTCCTTCACCCGCAGCGCCTCGACGCCCGGGAGCACCTTGCCCTCCAGCCATTCGAGAAAGGCGCCGCCGGCGGTGGAGACGTAGGAGAAATCCTGCGCCACGCCGGCATGGTTGAGGGCGGCCACCGTGTCGCCGCCGCCGGCCACGGAGACGAGCTTGCCGGCGCGGGTGCGCTCGGCCGCATGCCGGGCCGCGGCCACCGTCGCGGCGTCGAAGGGCGTCAGCTCGAACGCGCCCAGCGGTCCGTTCCAGACCAGGGTCGCCGCCTCGTCGATGGCGCCCTCGATCTCGGCGACGGAGGCCGGGCCGGCATCGAGGATCATGCCGGTCTCGGAGACCGCGGCGACCGGGACGGTCTCGTGGGGGGCGTTTGCCTTGAACTCGGTCGCCACCACTGCGTCCACCGGCAGGATGATCCGGCACCCGGCCGCCTTTGCCGCGGCGAGGATGCGCAGCGCGGTCTCGGCGTGATCCTTCTCGCACAGGGACTTGCCGACGCTCGACCCCTTCGCGTGCAGGAAGGTGTTGGCCATGCCGCCGCCGATCACCAGGCTGTCGACCTTGGTGACCAGGTTTTCCAGGAGGTCGATCTTGGAGGAGACCTTGGCGCCGCCCACCAGCGCGATGACCGGGCGGGTCGGTGCCTCGAGTCCCTTGGTGAGGGCGTCGAGCTCGGCCTGCATCAGGCGGCCGGCGAAGGCCGGCAGGAGGTGGGCGAGGCCTTCCGTCGAGGCGTGGGCCCGGTGGGCGGCCGAGAAGGCCTCGTTGACGTAGACGTCGCCGTTGGCGGCCAGCGCGGCCGTAAAGGCGGGGTCGTTCGTTTCCTCGCCGGCATGGAAACGGGTGTTTTCCAGGAGCAGCACCTCGCCGTCGCCCAGGGCGGCGACGGCGGCGGCGGCGGCCTCGCCGATGCAATCGTCGGCGAAGGCGACCGGGCGTCCGAGCATCTCCGACAGGGTCGCGACCACGGGCCGGAGCGAGTCGCGCGGCTCAGGCTTGCCCTTCGGGCGCCCGAAGTGGGCGAGCAGCACCACGCGTCCGCCCTGGTCGGCGATCTCTTTGATGGTCGGTACGATCCGCTCGATCCGGGTCGCGTCGGTGACGCGTCCGGCCTCCATCGGCACGTTGAGATCGACGCGCAGCAACACCCGCTTGCCCGAGAGCGAGCCGGCGTCGTCGAGGGTACGGAACGCGGTCATGCTGGCCTTTTCACGCTGGAATCCTGTCGGCGGCTGGCCCGGCTCAGACCGGGATGAGCGCCTGGAGGTTGAGCCGCTGGACGGCGATGGTCAGGACGACGGTGAGCACCGCGGTGATGACGGCGGTGAGCACGAGGGCCCCGGCGCCCGGCAGGCGCTTGGTGCGGTCCGCGATCGCCCGCACCTCGCTGCGCAGGGCGGTGAGGTCGGACTGGCGCGCCGCCTCGTTCATGCGCTGGGCCGCGCCCTCGACCTTGTCCTCGACCTTGGACAGCAGCGCCTCGGAGCGGGCGTACTTGTCCTCGATCCGGGCGCATTTGTCCTCGATCCGGGCGAGCTGGTCGCCCGTGGCGGAGGCCGATGTCGTCCTGACCGCGGTCACCGGCTCCGGTGCGACGACGGCCGTGGCGGGCTTTGGCGAGGAGGAAATCGGGGACGAGGGGGTCGGCGATGAGCCGCCGGGAATGAAGTCGCTGCCGGCCGTGGTCGTCGTCGAGGCCTTCGTCGTCGGGGAGGCCGTGGTCGTCGGCGAAGTCTCGGTCATCTCGGGCACACCTGGTCGTGGGCGGGGAGGATGCGGGGCGCGTCGGTCGTCGATCCGACCGCTCCGGGCGGCCTGGCGTCAAAGACGCCGTCCGCCCGGAGCGGCTGGTCCGATCCCGAGCCTAGAGCAGCTTGCCCATGGCCACGGCGGTGTCCGCCATGCGGTTCGAGAAGCCCCACTCGTTGTCGTACCAGGCGAGGATGCGCACGAAGGTGCCGTCCATCACCTTGGTCTGGTCCATGTGGAACGTCGAGGAATGGGGGTCGTGGTTGAAGTCGATCGAGACGTTGGGCGCGTCGGTATAGGCGAGCACGCCCTTCAGCGGGCCGTCGGCCGCCGCGCGGATCGCGGCGTTGATCTCCTCGACGGAGGTCGCGCGCTTGGCCGTGAAGACGAGGTCCACCGCCGAAACGTTGGGGGTCGGCACGCGGATCGAGGTGCCGTCGAGCTTGCCCTTCAGTTCCGGCAGGACGAGCCCAACGGCCTTGGCCGCGCCGGTGGAGGTCGGGATCATCGACAGGGCGGCGGCACGGGCCCGGTAGAGGTCCTTGTGCATCTGGTCGAGCGAGGGCTGGTCGTTGGTGTAGGAGTGGATCGTGGTCATGAAGCCGCGCTCGATCCCCACGAGGTCGTGGAGCACCTTGGCCACCGGCACCAGGCAGTTGGTGGTGCAGGAGGCGTTCGAGATCACCACGTGGTCGGCGGTGAGGGCGTCGTGGTTGATGCCGTAGACCACGGTGAGGTCGGCGCCGTCGGCGGGGGCGGACACGATCACGCGCTTGGCGCCGGCGTCGAGATGGGCCTTGGCCTTGTCGCGGCTCGTGAAGATGCCGGTGCATTCCAGCGCGATGTCCACCCCGAGCTCGCGGTGCGGCAGCTCGGCCGGGTTGCGCACGGCGGTGACCTTGATGCGCCGGCCGTCGACGACGATGAACTCGCCGTCGACCTCGACCTTCGCGTTAAAGCGGCCGTGGATCGAATCGAACCGCAGGAGATGGGCGTTCGTCTCGACGGGGCCGAGATCGTTGATCGCCACGACCTCGATGTCCGTGCGTCCGGCTTCGTGGATGGCGCGCAGCACGTTGCGGCCGATGCGTCCGAACCCGTTGATGGCAACCTTGACCGTCACGGCCTGATATCCTTCTTCTGTCGAGGGGCCGGGCGTCCGGCGCCCCCGTGAGGCCCACATCGGCACGCCGGGGCCGCCGGGCAAGAACACTCTCGCGCGAGATCGCTCCCGCGAACGACACCGCGTGGCCCGGATGCCGGCGTTTCGCGCCGCGCCCGTTCCTGAGCGGTGCCACGTTTGAACCTGAGATGAACCGGCCGGCCCCCGCGCTGGCGCGGGGTCGGACCGTTCGCGGCCCCGCGGGGCCTGTCGTCAGGCGGACGAGGGCTGACTATCATGGCCGTTCGGGCTGGCAAAGGTTGCCGGGTGACGATCGGACGCGAAAGTCAGGTTGATTTCCCGACCCGGCCGGCTCGACAATGCGGGCCGTCAGAACGCGCCTTGGCGATGATGTCCCGATCGTAAGGCCCCGCACCGTGAGATCCCGATCGTGAGCCACGCCGCCGGCCCCGGCATCCTGCGCCTCGAAGCCGCCCTGACCCGGCTCGAGGAGGCCGTCGCCCAGCGCTTCGAGGCGGTGCGCGCACCGGGCGAGACCGAGATCGAGCTCGCGATCATGGGCGAGGACAGGGCGCGGCTCGCCGCCGAGCTCGATGCGGCCAGCGCCCGGCTCGCCGCGGTGGAGGCCACCACCGACGACGTCGGGCATCGCCTCGGGCGCGCCATCGCCACCGTCGAGGGCGTCCTGCTGCGGCCCCGCCGCCATCCCGACCTCTGAGCGGACGGCGCGCCCATGCCCCAGATCAACGTCACCATCGACGGCAAGAGCTACCGGATGGCCTGCGCCGAGGGCGAGGAGCCGCACCTGGCCGCCCTCGCCGCGAGCTTCGGCGCCAAGGTCGCCGAGATGCGCCAGGCCTTCGGCGAGATCGGCGACATGCGCCTCCAGGTGATGGCGGCGCTGACCCAGGCCGACGAACTGCTGGAGGTCCGGCGCCGTCTCGCCGACCTCGAGGCCGAGACCGGGGCCATCCGCGAGCGCCTCGCCTCCCTCGACGCCGAGCGGGCGGTGGACGAGGCGCAGCTGGAGGACGGGCTCAACCGGGCGGCCGAACGGATCGAGCGACTGGCCCACAGGCTGGCGACGGGGTGAGGGTCCCCCTGGCGCCGCGCCCCCGCCGACGCTACATACTGCTGGCGGGGCTGCAGAGTCCGTCAGGAGCACTTTCCCCGGGGCCTTATCGACTCCCCCGGGAGCTGTCCCTGGCCTCGTCCCTGGACTTGGTCAACACGGCGCCCACCTACACTGTAGGTTTCCCGGGATCGATCCTCCAACGGCTCACGTGGCTCCGCACTCCTCCTCCCCCACCTCCGGCCTCAAGGCCATCCTTCGCGATGCCGTCCTCGCCCGGCGCGACGGGCTCGCGCCCGAGTCCCGCCGCGACGGGTCCGTGGCCGTCGCCGATGCGGTCATGGCCATCGACGCCCTCGCCGGGGCGCGGATCGTCGGGGCGTTCTGGCCGATCCGCAGCGAGGTCGATCCGCGCCCGCTCATCGACCGGCTGTTCGCCCGCGGCCAGCGCGTCGCCCTGCCGAAGGTGACGCCCGAGGGCCTCGTGTTCCGCGAGTGGAAGGCCGGCGAGGCCCTGGTCGCGGGCCGCTTTGGCCTGAGCGAGCCGCGCGACGACCTCCCTCCCCTCGATCCCACCGCCCTGATCGTGCCGCTGGCGGCCTTCGACCGCCGCGGCCATCGCATCGGCTACGGGCGCGGCTACTACGACCGGGCGATCGCGCGCCTCAGCGGCAACGGCCCGGTCCTCACCATCGGGATCGCCTTCGCGGTCCAGGAGATCGAGGCGGTCCCGGCCGAGTCGCACGACCGGCCCCTTGACCATCTCGTGACCGAGGCCGGCCCCGTCTCCCTCCTCCGGACCTGAAGGCCCGCCGCCGATGCGCCTCCTCTTCCTCGGTGACGTCGTTGGGCGTCCCGGCCGCTCCGCCGTGACCGGCCGCCTGCCGGCCCTGCGCGAACGCTGGCGCCTCGATTGCGTGGTGATCAACGGCGAGAACGCCGCCGGCGGCTTCGGGATCACCGAGGCGATCTGCGACGAGCTCCTCCAGGCCGGGGCCGACGCGGTGACGCTGGGCAACCACTCCTTCGACCAGCGCGAGGCCCTGGTCTTCATCGCCCGCCAGACCCGTCTGGTGCGCCCGGCCAACTACCCGCCGGGCACGCCCGGGCGCGGCGCCACGGTGGTGGAGACCCGCGCCGGGGCGCGCGTCCTCGTCCTCAACGTGATGGGGCGGATCTACCTCGATGCCCTCGACGATCCCTTCGCGGCAGCCGAGCGCGAACTCACCGCCTGCCCGCTCGGCGAGGTCGCCGATGCGGTGATCGTGGACGTCCATGCCGAGGCGACCAGCGAAAAGCAGGCCTTCGGGTACTTCCTCGACGGCCGCGCCAGCCTGGTGGTGGGCACTCACACCCACACCCCCACCTCGGACCACCGTATCCTACCCGGCGGCACCGCCTACCTCTCCGACGCCGGCATGTGCGGCGACTACGATTCGATCCTCGGCATGCAGAAGGACGAGCCCCTACGCCGCTTCCTGCAGAAGACCCCCGGCGCCCGCCTCGAGGCGGCGCAGGGGACCGGCACCCTGTGCGGCATCGCGGTGGAGACGGACGACGCCACCGGCCTCGCCACGCGGGTGGCGCCGGTGCGCCTCGGGCCGCACCTGGAGGAGACCTGGCCGCGGGAGTGGGATTGAGGCGGTCCCAAGGGATAGCGGTGCCGCGACGCACGACGCCGGTCGGTCTGCGGATTCCGATTGGACGATAGGACGGGCCCTCTGACGACTGCATCCATGGGCGCCTGTCGGCATTTTGACTTGAGGAACATTGCTTTCGTCACAAGCGCCGGTTGACGGACGTGCGATTTCCGAACACAACTTGAGGGTGTCTTATGCGGCTCTGAAGTTGTGGAAAGGACGTCCCCGTGGGTCAGCCGGATTTCGAGCGGATCAATGCCGCGATTCAGCGAGCGGGCGCGCGATGGGACGCCGGTCCGACGTCCATCAGCGAATTCTACGATGTCGAAGCATCGCCGACTGGGCGGTTCGGCCTTTCCTTTGACCCGGAGCGGGCCAAGAAGGAGGTCGTCAAGGCGCGAAATGCCGAATCGGCGCTATTCAAGGTTGTCGCACCGCCGCCGCCGAAACTCGACTGGCGTAATAGCGGCGGTCAGAACTTCGTGACACCAGTCAAGGATCAATCGAGCTGCGGCTCCTGCGTCGCATTTGCGACATGCGCCGCCGTGGAAAGCCGGATTCTCATCGGTACCGGGAATCCCGGTGGGTCGATCGACCTCTCGGAGGCCCATCTCTTCTACTGCGGCGCGCCGAACTCTTGCGACCAGGGGTGGTTCTACACGAAGGCGCTGGACTACGCGAAAAAGCACGGCATCGGCCAGGAGTCGGATTTCCCCTACACGCCCGGCAATCAGGCGTGCCAGCCGATTCCGCCCATCGTCAGCGTGCCTCGCTACCAGACCGCGGTATCCCAGATGGCCCGCAAGCAGGCTCTCCAGAAGGGGCCGGTGATCGGCGGATTTCGCGTGTTCCAGGATTTCTATGCTTACCGAAAAGGCATCTACACTCATGTGGCGGGTGAGTTTCTCGGATGGCATGCCGTTGCCGTGATCGGCTATGACGACGCCGAGCAATGCTGGATCGCCAAGAACAGTTGGGGATCGGGATGGGGCGAGAAGGGCTATTTTCGCATCGGATATGGTGAATGCGGAATCGATTCCGAGGTGTTGTTCTACGATCCCGAGATCGCACTGGCGAGCACGACCGTGGTCGCTCGACAGCTGTCGCCCCGCCGTACGAAAGCCGCGAAGCTCACTGAAAAGCTTGCTTGAATCGCGTCGCGGGCGCGATATGAGCGGGCCTTTCGGAGGACGTCGTGATGGATCTTGAGCGGCGTGGTCCCATCGACGCCCGCCCCGGCGAGACGATCGAGATCGCGGCGCCGGGAGAAGGAATCGGAGGGTTCCTCTGGCATGCGGAAGTGCCTCACCATGCGGCGACGATCGTTGGTGAGACGCTCGGCCCACCGTCCGATGGGGTTGGGGCCGGAACGGCAAAGGTCTTTCGCGTGCGCCTCGAAGGGCCGGGTGACACGACGTTGCGCCTCGTTCAGACACGGTCCTGGGATTCGGTGCCCGGGCGTGTCATCGAGGTGCCGATCCGGTGCGTCTCAGGACGTTAGCCAGCCACGCGTCTCGTGTCTGTGTTCGTGATGGAGGTCGGCGAGGTCGTCTTGCCATCAGTCGTCTTGCCATCAATTGCGTGCAAAGCTGGCGCGGCCGTCATTTCGAGGCCCCCGACGACTTGATCGTGGCCAGACCTGCGGCCAGTGTGCGCTCGGTCCCGCCGCGATGCGCGCGCGTCTCGACGTGTCGTGAACGCTAGCAAGTCAGCGTCGAAGAGTTTCCCATCAGCCCATGGCGACCCCTCCCGCGAATCCCGACGCACCGCTGGTCAAGCCGGGCATCTACCTGATCCGGATGCTGGTCTTCCTGACCCTGGTCGGGTTCCTCGCCTTCGTCCTGTTCAAGCAGATCACGCCGGCCTTCCTCGCCAATCCCGGCCTCAACGGGCTGATCCTCGGCGTGCTGCTGCTGGCGGTCCTGCTCGCCTTCGGGCAGGTGCTGCGCCTCAACCGCGAGACGGCCTACGTCAATGCGATGGCGATGGGGCAGGAGCCGGCCAAGGGGCCCGCGCTCCTGGCGCCGCTGGCACCGGCGATCGCGGCGCGGCGCGAGGGGCGCAGCCTGCCGGCCACCCGCGCCTTCCTCGACAGCACCGCCGCCCGCCTCGACGAGGGTCGCGAGATCCTGCGCTACGTCGCCGGCCTCCTCATCCTGCTCGGCCTGCTCGGCACCTTTTGGGGCCTCATCGACACCCTGAGCGCGGTCGGCTCGGTGATCCGCACCATGCGCGGCGGCGGCGAGGCCGGCGCGATGTTCGACGAACTGAAGAACGGCCTGGCCGTTCCCCTCAGCGGCATCGGCCTGGCCTTTTCGGCATCGCTGTTCGGTCTGGCCAGCTCCCTCGTCATCGGCTTCCTCGACCTGCAGGCCGGCCAGGCCCACGCCCGCTTCCACAACGACCTCGAGGACTGGCTGACCTCGGGCGAGACGCAGGAGGCCGCCACGGCGCTCCCCGCCGTGCCGGCCTCGGCCAAGGAGCTGACGGAGGCGGTGGAGCGCCTGACCACCGTGGTCGCCGAGGGCGCCAACGGCCGGGTCGCGACCCAGGCGATGACCAACCTCGCCGAGGGCATCCAGGGCCTCGTCCAGCACATGCGCGCCGAGCAGCAGATGATCCGCGACTGGGTCGAGGCCCAGGCCAGCCGCGAGCGCGAGCTGAAGCAGGCGCTGGACCGCCTCGGCCGCGAGCGGGCCTGATGGCCTCGCTGCGCACGCGGCGCGACCGGAGCCTCAACGTCTGGCCGGGCTATGTCGACGCCCTGGCCACGCTGCTGCTGGCGGTGGTCTTCCTGCTGACGATCTTCGTGGTGGGGCAGTTCTTCCTGTCCCAGGAGATCACCGGCCGCGACACGGTCCTCAACCGCCTCACCCGCCAGATCGCCGACCTCACGGACCTGCTGGCCCTCGAACGCTCCAACAAGCGGGCGCAGGAGGAGAGCGCCGCCAACCTGCGCAGCACGCTCACGGCGACCGAGGCCGACCGCGACCGGCTCCAGGTCCTGGCCGAGGGGGCGCAGGGCAGCGGTTCGCGCGTCGAAGAGCGCGACAAGCAGATCGCGGTGGAGCGGGCCAACACCAACCGCGCCCTGTCGCAGGTCGACCTCCTCAACGAGCAGATCGCCGCCATGCGCCGCCAGCTCGCCGCCCTCGAGGACGCGCTCTCGGCCTCCGAGAACCGCGACAAGGAGAGCCAGGCCCGCATCGCCGACCTCGGCAGCCGCCTCAACGTCGCCCTGGCGCAGCGGGTGCAGGAACTGGCGCGCTACCGCTCCGACTTCTTCGGGCGCCTGCGCCAGATCCTCGGCAACCGCCCCGACATCCGCATCGTCGGCGACCGCTTCGTGCTGCAATCGGAGGTGCTGTTCCCCGTCGGTTCGGCGAGCCTGAAGGCGGAGGCCGGCCCCGAACTCGACCGCATCGCCACGGCGATCATCGACCTCGCCCGGCAGATCCCCGCCGACATCCCCTGGGTGCTGCGCATCGACGGCCACACCGACGCGCGCCCGATCGCCAGTTCGCAGTTCCCCTCGAACTGGGCGCTCTCGGCCGCCCGCGCCATCGCGGTGGTGCAATACATGGCGGGCAAGGGCATCCCGCCCCAGCGCCTCCTGGCGGCGGCCTTCGGCGAGTTCCAGCCCCTGGAGGCCGGCACCACCGAGGAGGCCTACGGCCGCAACCGCCGGATCGAGCTCAAGCTGACCGAGCGATGAGCGGAGCGGCCTGCAGCCGCTCGGCGACCAGGGCCTGGAGCGACCACAGGTGGCGGTCGCGAATGCCGAGTTCGGCACAGGCCAGCGCGGTGCGGCGCAGGTATTCGGCGCTGGGGCCGAGGCCGCCGTCGGCCCGGGCGATGAGGTCGGCGATCTCGGCCTCGCCGAGGCGGCCGGTGTAGCGGTCGCAGGCCGGGTTCGCCACGAAGGTCAGGGCCTCGACCACGCCCTCGCGCGTGGCCACGGGCACCCAGCGGGCGCGGTAGCCGTTGCCGCGCATCTCGCGGCGCCACACAGGCATCAGCACCTCCCGCCAGTCGCCCGCGGGCAGGCGGAAGGCGACACCGTCGCAGACGCCGCCGGCCACCAGCGCCAGGACGAGGCCGGGGTGATCGGTCGAGCCGCGAAAGCGTCGCTGCAGCAGGCAGAAGCGCCGGTGCCAGCCGCGCACGCGGCCCAGGCGCTGCTCCGCGATCGCGAATTCCGGCTGCCAGATCAGCGAGCCGTAGCCGAACACCCACGGCCCCCCGCCGGCCGGGGCCGGGCGTGCATCGAGTTCGCTGTGGAGGGCGGCCTCGACGTCCGCGTCGGTCATGAGCGGCATCGCGGCGGTATCGTCGGCCGGCCGCCGGGGATGGGCGGCGGCGATCAGTTCGGCGGTGAGGGTCAGGTCGCGCTGCGGCATCGCGGGTTCCACGGGCACGAGGGCTCGGTCTCGCGCGTCTGCGGCACAGGCAATATTCGGGCAGATCGGATGCGGGCGACCGGTTCCCCGGCCGCCCGACGGGAGCGTCAGCGGACGCCGAGCAGTTCCACGTCGAAGATCAGGGTGGCGCCGGGCGGGATGACGCCACCGGCGCCGCGCGAGCCGTAGCCCTGGTCCGGCGGGATCACGAGGCGGCGCTTGCCGCCGACCTTCATGGTGGCGACGCCCGTATCCCAGCCGGCGATGACCTGGCCGGCGCCCAGCGTGAAGCTGAAGGGCTGGCCGCGATCGACGGAGGAATCGAATTTCTTGCCCGGCTTGCCGCCTTCGTCGAGCCAGCCGGTGTAGTGGACGTTGACCTTCTGGCCGGCCTTGGGCTCGGGGCCGGTGCCCACCACCTCGTCCTGGTATTTCAGGCCCGACGGGGTCGTCACGTACTCGGCTGAGGCGGATGCGGTCATGGCGATCAACGAGGCTCCGGCGATGAGGGAGAGGAAGCGGGGAAGGAGTCTGGGCATGCGGCGGGGATGTCCTGTCTGACGTGCCGAGGCGGTGGGTTAGCACAGGCGAGGGGCCGCTGCCGAGGGGGCGATCAGCGGCGCGACGAGCCCGGCAGGGCCAGCACGGGCGTGGCGATGCCGTGCAGGGCATTCGCGGCGATCGCCATGGCCAGCGCCCGCGCGTTCACGGCGAGCGCCATGGCCGTGGCGGCACCGGTCACGCCGATCCAGGCGAACAGGAGCCCGGTCAGGAGCGCGGCCAGGACCAGCGCCGACAGGGTGATGCCGGCCGCCAGACGCTCGCCCCCGAGCATCGCCAGGATGTGTTCGCCCGGCCCGAACAGGCTGGCACCGAGGCTACCCCCCACGAGGATCGCCAGGATGGGAAGACCGTCGCGAAACCCGGGCCCGAACAGGTCGAGGAGCCAGGGCGCCACGGCGAGGAGCCCGCTGCCGACGAGGGCGGTGCCCAGGGCGGTGAGCCGGGCCTGATGCCGCACGAGGTCCTGGAGGGCCCCGCGCTCGCCGGTGGCGGCCAGGGCGGCGAAGCGATGCGCGGTGGCGGCGGTGGCGGCATAGGCCACGAAGGCGACGAACTGCTGGATGCGGGTGGCGGCGAAATACAGGCCCACCGTCTGGGGCGATGCCACGAGGCTCAGGACGACGACGTCGGCGACGCCGAGGCCGGCGCCGGCGAGGTCTCCGGCCGCGATCGGAACGCAGGCGCCGAGCCACGTCCGCCACGCGTAGCGGCGGGGCCCGTTCGGGATCGACCGGCCGAGGAGCCGGCGCAGGGCCAGGGCCTGGACCGACAGGGCGACGGCGGTGGCGACGAGCAGGCAGGCGAGCGCGGTCGCGGCTTCCGGCGGCAGGCCGAGGCCGATCGCGGCCAGGAGCGCTGCCATCATGACGCCCTGGCGCAGGAGGTAGGGCGGGGCGATGGCGAGCACCGCCCGGTTCTGGCTGCGCGCGAGGCCCTCGCAGTAATCCTGCAGGGCGAACAGGGGCAGGATCAGGGCCGCCACTAGGATCGGCCCCGCGAAGGGCCCGCCGGGCAGGGAACCCTCGATCCAGACGAGGCCGAGGCCGAACCCGGCGAGCGCGATGCCGCCGGTCAGCGAAAGGCATGTACCGGCGCGCAGGAACCCGCGCACCGCGTCGAGGTCGCCGTTCGCCCGATGGATCGGGAGGAAGCGGCAGGCGCCCTGCGAAAACCCCAGGCTCGCGGCATGGCCCAGGATGGCGATCCAGACCGAGACCGCCGCGACGATGCCGAATTCGGCAGCACCGAGCAGGCGCGCCATCAGGACCTGGGCGCCGTAGGCGAAGCCGGCGGCCGCGATCCGGATGCCGAACACGGTCGCCGCCGCGCGGGAGGCGGTGCCCACCGACCGGCCGGCCGGCACGGACGCCGGGCCGGAGCGCCGGATGCCGACGAAGGCATCGGCCGGGATGGATCGCGTCGCCGCCGGAACCGTCACGGAGCCTCCGGCCGCCCGCCCTCGGACGCCGATGCTCCCCTCGAGACCGGCCTCCCGGGCGGGAAGCCTAAGGCTCCCGCGTTTCGGTCCGGTAAACCGTCACTGGCCGCTGCCGGCAGGGCCGGGGGCCGCCGCCCTCGGGCCGTCCTTGGGCGGCGTCACGGCGGTGCCGGTGACGGTGGCGAGATCGGGCTGGAGTAGCGACAGCGAGATCGCGCGGGTCACGTGCTCGGCCATGCAGCGCAGGCCGAGGTCGTTGAGGCGGAACTGCTTGCCCAGCAGATGACCCTCGCCCTTGTCGCCGCTGCCGGCGAGGTAGCGCATCGCCTCGTAGCGCTGCACCAACGGCACGCCCTCGCTCGCGGCCACGTCCTTCACCGCCTTGACGATGCTCGTGTAATAAGCGTCCTCGGCCAGGCTCGCCGTATAGAGCGGGTCGACCAGCACGATGTCGATCTCGTGGGATTTGACCCATTGCACCGCCTCGCGCAGGGCGTTGGCGAAATCGCCGACATCGACGCGGGCGAGCGCGTCGTGGGTGCCCACCTGCCAGATCACCAGATCGGGCTCCGATTCCGCGACCATGGTCCGCAATCGTTCGGCGGCGCCGGAGGCGACCTCGCCGGACAGGCCGCGGCTCTCGATCTCGACGTCGACGTTGGGGATCGACCGCTCCAGGGCCGATTCGAGCTTGACGGGATAGGAGGTGGAGGCGCCCGCGCTGGCGGCCGGTGCGCCGATGGCCAGGACGCGCACCGGGCGCTTTTCCTTCAGCGCCGCCTTGACCGCGGCGAGCCGATTGAGGGTGTAGAGCCGCGAGCCGGGCACCCTGCACTCGGGCGACAGGGTGGCGTCGAGGGCCTCGCCCCCCTCCGCGGTCGCGGTCGAGCGCGGCGGGGACACGACCATCGCCGGCGGCGCCTGCATGGCCGGCGCTTGCATGGCGGGCGCTTGCATGACAGGCGCCGCTGGCATGGCCGGTGCTTGGGTAGCCGGCGATTGCGGGGTCGCCTGGGCGCGCGCCGAGGGGGCGACGAGCCCTAGCGTGAGGCCGAGGACGAGGGCCGTGGCCTTCGGGAGCGCCATTCGACGAACCATGCTGTGACACCCAGAGCGATCAATCCCGATCCTACGACGACACAGTCGACGAATACACCGCCGCCGGTCTGGAATCTGACGAATTGGGCCCCGAGGCTGAGGAGGGACCCGATGGAGAAGACCGCCAGCGAATTCCGGCCCAATCCTGCGAGATAGCGCGCCACCGGGCCGATCCGCGGGGCGACGAGGCGGTAGACGGCCTGGAAGGCCAGCAGCACGCCCACGAAGTGGACGAGGCGGGCCGGCGACAGGTAGGTCTTGTCGAAGGTGAACAGCAGGCGCGGGTCCGGCACCAGCAGAGGATCGGGCCGGATCTCCCAGACCGAGAGCACGATGCCGGCCGCGACGATGACGACGCCGAGCGGCACCAGCCGCGCCGTCCACAGCCGCAGCCAGGCGTGCTCCCGGTGCCAGCCCTGCATGACGATGCCGAGCACCAGGAGCAGCTGCCAGCACAGGGGGTTGAAGAACCAGTCCCCCTCCCCCGGCCACGCGGGCAGGTTCCATTCGAACACGAGGCTGGCGCCGTAGACGGCCATCGAGAGGGCGAGCGCCAGGGCGCGGCTCCGGCGCGCCAGGAGCACGAAGGCCGGGGCGACCCCGATCAGCACCACGTAGAGCGGCAGGATGTTGAAGAACCCGAGCTGATGGGTGAGCAGCACGAACCCGACCATGGTCTGGATCGGGTCGGCGAAGAAGCCGCCCGCATTGTGCCACTCGAGGATGAGGGGGTTGTCGAGGGCCAGCGCCGTGCCGGCGATCATCGCCAGCGCCAATGCCATCGTGGTGATCTGGGCTCGGTACACCTCCACCGTGCGCGACAGCAGCCGCAGTACGCTGGTGAGGGCCGGTTCGGGCGTGCCGTCCTTGCCGTGGGTGGCGATCCCGATCGACCAGCCGGCCAGGAACACGAACAGCTCGGCCGCGTCCGAGATGCCGTACTGCGAGTAGGTGTACCGCTCGAAGGTGTTGCCGGGGATGTGGTTGATGAAGATCGTCACCAGGGCCAGGCCGCGCCAGAAATCGATCGCGTTCGGGTCGCGCATCCGCAGGGTGGCTCCGGTGTCGGCTCGGCGAGGGGCCGGCCCTGATAAGGCCGCGACATCCCAACTGCAAAGGCCGATCCACCTGTCGTTGCGCATCTCCGACGCCTGCGGCCCGCCCGGCGGTCGTGGTGCACCGAACAAGCGGTACGATCGCGAGTTGGCATGGAGTATGGTCCCGACCTCAACACCGAGCGCCCCACCATGAATGCTCTCAAGCCATTGTGCGATCAGGTGATCGTCATCACCGGCGCCTCGAGCGGCATCGGCCTCGTCACCGCACGGCTGGCGGCCGCGCGCGGCGCGCGGGTGGTGCTGGTCGCCCGCAACGCCGAGGCCCTCGACATCCTGCGCAACGAGATCCTCGACGCCGGCGGCCAGGCGATCGCGGTGCCGGCCGACGTCGGGGTCCGCGAGGAGGTCGAGGTGGTCGCCGAATGCGCCATCGAGGCCTACGGCCGGATCGACACCTGGGTGAACAACGCGGGCCTGACGATCTACGGCCGGCTCTGGCAGGTGAGCGACGCCGACCACGAGCGCCTGCTCCGGACCAACCTGTGGGGAACGGTGCTGGGCTCCCTGATCGCGGTGGAGCACCTGAGGAAGGCCGGCGGCGCCCTCATCAACGTCGGGAGCCTCGGCTCGGACCTCGCCTTCCCGCTGCAGGGGATGTACGGCGCCAGCAAGCACGCCGTGAAGGGCTTCACCGACAGCCTGCGGATGGAGCTCCTCGAGGACGGCGCTCCGATCTCCGTCACCCTGATCAAGCCGGCCTCGATCGATACCCCCCTGCCCCAGCACGCCCGCAACTACATGGACCGCGAGCCGAAGCTCCCGCCGCCGGTCTATCCCCCCGAGGAGGTGGCCGAGGCGATCCTGCATGCCGCGGTCCATCCGCGGCGGGACGTCTTCGTCGGCGGTGCGGCCAAGGCGTTGGCGAGCTTCAAGACCTTCGCGCCGGGCGCCTACGACGCGCTGTCGCCGGCCGTGAGCGCCCTGCAGCGGCGCAAGGAGGCGCCGCGCGATCCGGCGGGATCCCTGCATGCCGCGGGCACCGACGGCCGGGCGCGGGGCGACCACCCCGGTTACGTCATGCGCACGAGCGCCTATACCCGCGTCGAGCGGAACCTGGTGCCGGCGCTCGGCCTCGCTGGGGTGCTGGCGGTGGTGGCGCTGCTCGCCACGCGGTCGGGGCGGCCCGCGACGGGGCGGCGGTCCTGAGCGGGAGGGGCGGGGGATTGCGATCCGGTTCGAGCGGGACGAAGGGCTGACATGGAGCAGGCTGTGGACAGGACATCGGGGCGCGACGACACCGTCGTGGCCCTTTCCGAACGCCGGGGCCGTACCGTCTCCCTCGATCGCCGCATCCTGCGGTCCTCCGGCGGACGCGGGATCGCCTACGTCGAGGCGGGCTCGGGTCCCGACCTCGTCCTGATCCACGGCGCTCTCACCACCCTGGACGACATGTGGCTCGGCCCGATGACGGCCCTGAGCCGGCACTTCCGCGTCATCGCCGTCGACCGGCCCGGCCACGGCGCCAGCGACCGCATCCGCTTCCGCGACGGCTCGCCCTGGGCCCAGGCCGCGATCGTCCGCGAGGCGCTGCGGGCGCTGGGTCTTCACCGGCCGGTGATCGTCGGCCATTCCTTCGGCGGGGCGGTGGCGCTGTCCTACGCCATGAGCTTTCCCGACGAGATCGCCGGCGTCGTGGCGCTGGCGCCCATCTGCTTTCCCGAGCTGCGCCTCGAGCAGCTTCTGTTCGGCCCGCGCGCGGTCCCGGTCCTCGGCGACGCCCTCGCCTTCACGGGCGGGGCCGCCTTCGACACGGCGATGCTGCCGATGCTGTGGCGGACGATGTTCCTGCCCCAGGCGATGCCGCCGCGGTTTGCCGCCGAGTTCCCCTTCGCCTGGGCACGCCGCCCCGCGCCGATGATCGCCAACGGCGAGGACGCCGCCGCCCTATGGCCGGCGCTCACCCGCCTCGCCATGGCCTACGGCCGGTGCCGCGTGCCCGTGCACATCCTGGGCGGCGACGCCGACCTCGTCGTCGGCAACCTGATCCACGGCTGGAACGCATCGCGTCTCATCCCGGGCGCGCGCTTCGACCTCATCGCCGGGGCCGGGCACATGCTGCACCACTTCCACGCCGATGCGATCACGGCGGCGGCGATGGAAATGGGCCGGGCCTGAGGGCTTTCGCACGAAGGCGGACACGCTTGCATGCCGGGTGATGGATCGGGCGGCCCCGTCGAGGGTTGTATGCCGACAACACCCGCGGACGAACCCCTCCGGGTGGCGGCTTTTCCGGCCGTTCCACTTGTGCTTGCGGGTCGACCCCTCCCTACAGCTGTCCGAGCCTTCGCGATGTGCCGAGTTCACCGATGACGTCACCCTCCTTCGACGCCGCACCCGTTCCCAGCGGCGTCCCCGGGCTCGATCAGGTCCTGTCCGGCGGCTACGCCGGACAACGCGCCCATCTCATCGAAGGCCGGCCGGGCTGCGGCAAGACCACCCTCGGAATGCAGTTCCTGATGGACGGTGTCGCACGCGGCGAGCGCGGCCTCTACATCACCCTGTCGGAAAGCCGGCGCGAGCTGATGTCGGTGGCCGAGCGCCACGGCTGGTCGCTGGACGGCATCGACATCTACGAGCTGGTGCCGCCGGAGCTGAGCCTCGATTCGGAGAAGCAGCAGAGCCTCGTCCATTCCTCGGACTTGGAGCTCGGCGAGACCGTGCAGATGGCGCTCGCCGAGATCGAACGCGTCAAGCCGGTTCGCGTGGTGTTCGACAGCCTGTCGGAGATCCGGCTGCTGTCACAGGGGTCGCTGCGCTACCGGCGCCAGGTGCTGGCGCTCAAGAGCTATTTCCTCCTGAACAACGCCACCGTCCTGATGCTCGACGACCTCAGCTCGGACGACGACGACCTCAACCTGCATTCGATCAGTCACGCGGTCATCCGCCTGGAGCAGATCACGCCGGCCTACGGCACCTCGCGGCGGCGCCTCAACGTCATCAAGATGCGAGGCGCCCGCTATCAGGCCGGGTACCACGACTTCCTGATCCAGGAGGGCGGCGTGCGGGTCTTTCCCCGCCTGATCCCGGCCGACCACCACCGCGCCTTCGTCCCCGGCTCGGCCGAGAGCGGCATCCCGGAGCTCGACGGCATCCTCGGGGGCGGGGTGG
Organism: Methylobacterium sp. Leaf399; assembly: GCF_001424525.1. Classification (NCBI taxonomy): domain Bacteria; kingdom Pseudomonadati; phylum Pseudomonadota; class Alphaproteobacteria; order Hyphomicrobiales; family Methylobacteriaceae; genus Methylobacterium; species Methylobacterium sp. Leaf399. Next base: position 28,580 of record NZ_LMQK01000002.1, read on the forward strand.
ATCGCGGCACCAGCACCCTCATCATCGGGCCGTCGGGCGCCGGCAAGTCGACCCTGGCCCTGTGCTACCTCCTGGCGGCGTTGAAGCGCGGCGAGCGCGCCTTCGTCGTCAGCTTCGACGAGACCGCCGGCATCCTGCTGCAGCGGGCGGCGGGCATCGGCATGGACCTGGCGCCCTACCTGCGCTCGGGCCTCCTGCGCATCGAACAGGTCGATCCCGCCGACGTCACGCCGGGCGAGCTCGCCGGCCGGATGCGCGACGCCGTCGAGAAGGACGGCGTGGGGGTCGTCCTGATCGACAGCCTCACCGGCTACATGAGCGCGATGCCGGACCAGCCCTACCTCGTGCTCCAGATGCACGAGATGCTGACCTTCCTCAACCAGCTCGGCGTCGTGACCATCCTGATCCTGGCCCAGCACGGCATGATCGGCCGCGCGGATTCGCCCGTGGACCTCACCTACGTCAGCGACACCGTGGTGATGCTGCGCTTCTTCGAGGCGGCCGGACGGGTGCGGCGGGCGATCTCGGTGCTCAAGAAGCGCACCGGCCCGCACGAGGACGCCATCCGCGAGTTCAAGATCGACACCGGCGGCATCAGGGTCGGCCTGCCCCTCACGGACTTCCGTGGCGTCCTGACCGGCGTGCCCATCTTCGAGGGCGAACGCGGCACCCTGCTGCGGGACCGGGACACCGATGCCCCAGCGTGATCGCCTCGCCTTCGTCCTCGCCCCCGCCGGCCGCGATGCGCAGGTCGCCGCCGCCATCCTCGACGAAGTCGGCATCGCCTCCGAGGTGAAGGCGAACCTCGACGACCTCGTCGCCGAGATCGATCGGGCCGCCTGCGCGGTGGTGACCGAAGAGGCGCTGCTGCGGTGGGACCGCCGCGCCATCGCCGAATGGGTGGACCGGCAGCCGCCCTGGTCGGACTTCCCCTTCGTTCTCCTCAGCCTGCGCGGCTCGACGCCGGATCGTCGCCTCACCGACCTTCTCGGCAACGTCACCGTGCTCGAGCGGCCGTTCCATCCGGCGGTGCTCGCCAATGCCGTGCGCTCGGCGCTACGGGCGCGGCGGCGCCAGCGCGAGGTCGAGGCCGCCCTCCAGGAGCGCGAGCGCACGCACGAGCGCCAGGCGTTGCTGATCCGCGAACTGCACCATCGCGTGAAGAACACGCTGGCCACCGTGCAGGGGCTGCTCGGTGCGACCGCGCGCTCGACGCGCGACGTCGAGACCTTCTATCACTCGTTCTCGGACCGGATCGTCTCGCTGGGCAAGACCCACAACCTCCTCACCGAGGACTACTGGCAGACCGCGCCCCTCGAGAACCTGCTGCGCAACGAGCTCGATCCCTACAATTCCACCGGCGGGGCCCGCATCCGGCTCGACGGCCCGGCCGTGGAACTGGCCGCCGATCTGGCGGTGCCCACCGGCATGGCGATCCACGAGCTGACCACCAACGCCGCCAAGCACGGCGCCCTGGCGAGGCCCGACGGGCGCATCGACATCACCTGGACGCTTCACCAGGACGATGCCAAGCGGACCCTCGACCTGTCCTGGGTCGAATCCGGCGGACCGGCGGTGACGCCGCCCACGCGAAAGGGCTTCGGCTCGATCCTGCTGCAGCGGGTGCTGGCCCAGCAATGCAACGCCGAGGTCAGCATCGACTACGCCGCGACCGGACTCGTCTTCCGCATGCGGGTGCCGCTCACCGAGGAGCGGCTGGTGCCGACCTACTGACGAGTGGCGCGACGGAGCCGGATGATCTCATTTCCGGTTGATCACTTCGTGATGCGGACATGGGCTTCGCTCGGGCGCCGCGCGGGCTCGGCGATACGGTTCCCGCTCGATTCAAGCGGACACCGTGTCACTCCATCACCGCCGCCTTCATGATCACCACCATGATCGCCCGCGACGGTCCCTCGCCGATGCAGCGCAGGGTATGGGGCCGGTCGCAGCGATAGCGCAGGGTCTCGCCGGCGCGGGCGCGGTGATGGGTGCCGGCGACGTCGACCTCGAACACGCCCTCCGTCACCGTCAGCGATTCGACCGATCCGCGCTGGTGCGGGTCGGAATCGAGGATGCCGCCGGGCTCGGCGGTCACCTCGTACCACTGCAGCCACTCCACCGTCTTGATCCAGCCGATGATCGACAGGCGGACCCGCCCGTCCTCGGAGACCAGGTTCGGGGTGTCGGCCCGGGAGATCTTCTCGATGAAGGGTTCTTCGTCGTTGGTGGCGAGAACCCGCTCGATCGACACGTCGAGGGCCTGGCTGAGGCGCCAGATCGTGGCCAGCGTCGGGTTGGTCTCGTTGCGCTCGATCTGGCTGATGATCGATTTCGCCACACCCGACTGCTCGGCGAGTTCCGACAGCGACAGGTTGTAGGCCTTGCGAAGGCGCTGGATCGTCTTGCCGAGCTGGCCCGACAGAACCTGCGCCCCGGTCAGCACCTCGCGCGGACGCCCCCGCTCCGTCGTCACCTCGTCCTGCATCTCGCCAAACCCGTGCCTCGTTCCGTTAACCGGACGATCGTGCGCTACTACAAACGGATTCTCGCGTCCGGCGCAAGGTGGAGGAGGGCTTCGGGACCGCCGGCCTGGACCCATCCGTCATTGCCAGAGGGCGTGGAAGTGGTGGATCGGCCCGTGCCCCTTGCCCACCGGCAGGCTATCGGAGGCGGCGATGGCGGCGGTGACGTAGCGCTTGGCCTGGGCCACCGCCTCCGCCAGGGGGACGCCGCGCGCGAGGCCGGCCGCCACGGCCGAGGACAGGGTGCAGCCGGTGCCGTGGCTGTTGCGCGTGGCGATGCGGGGTGCCGAGAAGCGCCGCATGGTGCCGTCGGCCCCCATCAGGTGGTCGATGCTCTCGGTCCCCTCGGCGTGGCCGCCCTTGACCAGCGCGGCGCGGGCGCCGAGGGCGAGGAGCTTGCGCCCCTGCGCCACGGCGGCGTTCTCGGTGGCGGCGGCCGGCTCGCCGATGAGGCACCCGAGCTCGGGCAGGTTCGGGGTCACGATCTCGGCCATCGGCAGCAGGTGCCGGCGCAGGGCCTCCACCGCCTCGTCGGTGATGAGCCGGTCGCCGCTGGTGGCCACCATGACGGGGTCGAGGACGATGGGGATGCGACCGGCGTACCGTCCCAGCCCCTCGGCCACCGCGACGATGGTCTCCACCTGCGACAGCATCCCGATCTTCACCGCCGTCACCGCGAGATCGGAGAACACGCTCTCGATCTGGGCGAGCACGAAGGCGGCCGGCACGTCGTGGATGCCCTGGACGCCGAGGGTGTTCTGGGCGGTGAGCGCCGTGATCACGCTGGCGCCGTAGACGCGCAGGGCCGCGAAGGTCTTGAGATCCGCCTGGATCCCGGCGCCGCCGCTGGAATCGGACCCGGCAATGGTGACGGCGATCGGTGTCATGGCTTTCCCGTCGGATGGTGATGTTCCGTTGCCGGCGAGCTTACGTGCGCGCGCCCCGTGCCGCGAGGGCCGAATCGACCCTGTGGCGCAGATCGGCGGCGCGGCCCTCGACGGAATCGCCGGTGAACAGCGCCGAGATGACCGCGACGCCGTCCGCGCCCGCCGCGATCACCGCGGCGCAGTTGCTGGCGTCGATGCCGGCGATGGCGCCGAGGGGAAAGTTGGTGCCGCGGGCCAGCCGCGCCCGGAACGCCACCCGGCCGAAGCCGTCGAGGCCCACCGGCGGATCGGGGTTGTCCTTGCTCGCGGTGGCGAAGACCCCGCCGATGCAGCCGTAGTCCACCGGCAGGCGGTAGAGTTCGTCCGCCTGCCCCCCGGTCTTGAGGGTGAGCCCGATGATCGCGTGGCGCCCCAGCAGGCGGCGGGCGTCGGACGGATGCAGGTCGCCCTGTCCCAGATGCACGCCCTCGGCGCCGGCCGCCAGCGCGAGGTCGACCCGGTCGTTGACGAGGAGGGGCACCTGCCGGCTGGCCAGCGCCGCATGGATCGCCCGGATGCGCGCCAGCGCGGCCCTGGCGTCTGCGATGTCCTTTTCGCGGTACTGGATCAGCGTCGCGCCGCCGGCCGCGGCCTGTGCCGCCATGGCCGCGAGCCTGGCGCCGTCGCCGCCGCAGACGCCGACGTCGAGGATGCCGTAGAGGCGCAGATCCACCGGCACGGCCGGCCCCGCCGCCTGTCCCTGTCCGATCACCGTGACGGTCTCCCCGCGGTCCGTTTCGTCCTCCATAAGGCCAAGGCCGGCCCGCAGGAACCCGTCGCCGCCGCCCTTCCGGTGGCGAGGCGCGCGCGAAGCCCCCATGTCGACGGTCGGCCCGGACCCTGGAGGAGATGCCCGTGGACAAGACCCAGAAGCAGCGGATGCTGGCCGGCGAACTCTACCACCCCGGCGACGACGAGATCAGAGCCGATTCCCGGCGCTGCATGGAGTGGCTCGCCCGCTACAACGCCACCCTGGCGATGCCTGCGCGCGACCGCATCGCGCTCCTGCGCGAGATCTTCGCCGGCGTCGGCGACGGCGCGGTGGTGCGCCCGCCGTTCCATTGCGACTGCGGCTACAACATCACGCTGGGCACCGACACCTTCCTGAACTTCGGCTGCGTCATCCTCGATATCGTGCCCGTCACCATCGGCGACCGCACCCAGATCGGCCCCGGCGTGCAACTCCTCACCGCCGATCATCCGCGCGAGGCCGCCGCGCGCGAGTCCGGCCTGGAGTTCGCGCGGCCGATCACCATCGGCACCAACGTCTGGATCGGCGGCGGCGCCCTGGTCCTGCCGGGCGTCAGCATCGGCGACCACGCCATCGTCGGTGCCGGCGCCGTGGTGACGCGGGACGTGGCGGCGGGAGCGACCGTCGCCGGCAACCCCGCGCGACCGCTCGCGACATCGCCGCGTTGACCCCGGACCGCAATATGCCAAGACCACCGGTGCGGTAGCGATGCGGGAATCATGTCGAGCCTGACGACGGCCAAGGACCCGCCCGACCACGCGCTCGGGACCGGGACGAGCGATGCCCTGTCCCATCCCTCCGCCGTGGGGCTGGTGGCGGTGATCGTCGCCGCCACCGACGGGGAGCCGCGCGCGCTCACCGTGCAGGTGCCCGGGCAGGCGCCCGGCCGCCAGGACGGCCTGCCGTTCGGGCCGCTCGTGCCCGAGCACCCGACCCTGGAACGGGGCCTGCGCGCCTGGGTCGAGCGCCAGACCCACCAGCGCCTCGGCTACGTCGAGCAGCTCTACACGTTCGGCGACCGAGACCGGCAGGGCGACGAGCCGGCGGGGCTGCATTCGCTCTCCGTGGCCTATCTCGCCCTGGTGCGCGAGATGCGCCCGGCCGGCCTCGCCGAGGCCTCCTGGCGCAACTGGTATCGCTACCTGCCCTGGGAGGACTGGCGGGCGGGGCGCCCGGAGTCGCTGGGCGCGATCGAGCCGCGCCTCATGGCCTGGGCCGGCGAGGTCGCCGACCCGAAGCTGCGGCGCCGGCGCGAGGACCGGCTCGGCCTCACCTTCGGCCTCTGCGGCGGTGCCTGGAACGAGGAGCGGGTGCTGGAGCGCTACGAGCTCCTGTTCGAGGCGGGCCTGATCCCCGAGGCGCAGGGGCAGGCGGGGAACGGCGCCTGCGCCGAGGCCGCCGTCACCGGCCACCCCATGGCCTTCGACCATCGCCGGGTGCTCGCCACGGCGATCGGGCGGCTGCGCGGCAAGATCAAGTATCGCCCGGTGGTGTTCGAACTGATGCCCCCGACCTTCACCCTGTTCCAGCTGCAGCGGACGGTGGAAGCCCTGTCGGGCGCCGAACTCCACAAGCAGAACTTCCGCAGGCTGGTGGCGCAGCAGGGGCTCGTGGAGGAGACCGACGACCTCACCAGCGGCACCGCCGGCCGCCCGGCCCGCCTCGTGCGCTTCCGTCGCGAGGTGCTGCTGGAGCGCCCGGCGCCGGGGTTTCGCCTGACCCCCGCCCGCCGTCCGGTCTGACCGCACCGCACGCGGTCCGACGCGACGGTTCATTGCACCGCGAAATTGTTATGCTCAACTCCAGCATATCTGGACAACCGCGATTCCGGGCCCTACGTTAGTCGGCGCAATGCTCAATTTGAGCATAAGTGAGGAGGCGTCCATGGCGGCCACCACGCACCCGGCGAGCCAGTCCCCGACGGCGGCTTTCCCGCTGCCGCAGATCTACGAGCGCGTCAGTCGGCACGTCCCGGCCATCGAATGGCCGGCGCTCGCCGACGACGTCGCCGCGATCCTGGAGCTGAAGAAGACCCGCAACGCGGTCATCCTCGCGCACAACTACCAGGCGCCGGAGATCTTCCACACGGTGGCCGACATCGTCGGCGACAGCCTGGCGCTGGCCCGCGAGGCGGTGACGGTGGATGCCGACGTGATCGTGCTGGCCGGCGTCCACTTCATGGCCGAGACGGCCAAGCTCCTGAATCCCGGCAAGACGGTGCTGATCCCGGACCTGCGCGCCGGCTGCTCGCTGGCCGATTCGATCACCGCCGCCGACGTCAGGGGCTTGCGCGCCAAGCACCCCGGCGTGCCGATCGTGACCTACGTCAACACGTCGGCCGCCGTGAAGGCGGAGTCGGACGTGTGCTGCACCTCCGGCAACGCGGTCGAGGTGGTGCGTTCGCTCAACGCGCGCCGGGTGCTGATGATTCCCGACGAGTTCCTGGCCCAGAACGTCCAGGCCCTGGTGCCCGAGGTCGAGATCCTGACCTGGGCCGGCCATTGCGAGGTCCACGAGCGCTTCACGCCCGCCGACATCCGCGAGGTTCGCGAGAGCTATCCTGGTGTCACGGTGATCGCGCACCCCGAATGCCCGCCCGACGTGGTGGCCGAGGCCGATTTCTCGGGCTCCACCGCGATGATGATGAACTTCGTGACGCAGAAGCGCCCGGCGCAGGTGGTGCTCGTCACCGAATGCTCGATGGGCGACAACATCGCCGCGGCCAACCCCGACATCGAGTTCATCAAGCCCTGCAACCTGTGCCCGCACATGAAGCGGATCACGCTCGGCACCATCCGCCGCGCCCTCGAGACGATGACCCACGAGGTCACGGTGGAGCCCGAACTCGCCGAGCGGGCGCGGGCGGCGGTGGAGCGCATGCTCGCGGTGCGGGCCCGATGAACGCGCCCGCCCGCTTCCCCTTCCGGCCGCTCGCGGCCGACCGCGTCGTGGTGGTGGGGGCCGGCGTGGCCGGCCTCGCCACGGCGCTGCGCCTGGCGCCACTGCCGGTGACCGTGGTGACGGCCGCGCCCCTGGGCTTCGGCACCGCCACCGGCTGGGCCCAGGGCGGCATCGCCGCCGCCATGGGCGATGACGACGAACCCGCGCTTCATGCCCTGGACACGCAGGCCGCCGGCGCCGGGTTGACCGATCCGGCGGTGGCCGAGGCGGTCGCGAAGGCCGGCCCCGGCCTGATCGACTGGCTGGTCGGCCTGGGTGCGCCTTTCGACCGAGACGAGGCCGGCGCCCTGGCGCTCGGTCTCGAGGCCGCCCATTGCCGCCGCCGTATCGTGCGGGCCGGCGGCGATTCCACCGGCCGCGCCGTCCTCGAGACCCTGGTGCGGGCGGCCGCCGCCTGCCCGTCCATCGAGGTGCTCGTCGCCCGTGCCCGCGACCTCATCCGCGACGACGCGGGCGGCGTCGCCGGCCTGGTGTGCGAGCGCGACGGGGTCTCGTTCCCGCTGCCGGCCCGGGCCGTGGTGCTCGCCACCGGCGGTCTGGGTGCGCTCTACGCCTCCACCACCAACCCCACCGGCGCCACCGGCCGCGGCCTCGCCATGGCCGCGCGGGCGGGGGCCGTGTTGCGCGACATGGAGTTCGTGCAGTTCCACCCCACCGCCATCGCCACCGGCGCCGACCCGATGCCTTTGGCCACCGAGGCCCTGCGCGGCGAGGGCGCGCGCCTGATCGACCGGGACGGCGCGCCGGTCATGGCCGGCATCGCCGGGGGCGACCTCGCCCCGCGCGACGTCGTCGCCCGGGCGATCTTCCAGGTGCGCAGCCGTGGCACCGAGGTGTTCCTCGATTGCCGCGGTGCGCTCGGCCTGCGCATGGCGGGCCGCTTTCCCACCGTGGCGGGTCTTTGCGCCGCGGCCGGGATCGACCCGCAGCGCCAGCCGATCCCGGTGCGCCCGGCCGCCCATTACCACATGGGCGGGATCGCGGTGGATCAGGACGGTGCCGCCTCGGTCGCCGGCCTCTACGCCTGCGGCGAGGTCGCCTCCTCCGGCCTGCACGGGGCCAACCGCCTCGCCAGCAACTCGCTGCTGGAGGCGCTGGCCTTCGCCCCGCGCATCGCTGCCGCGATCGCCGCCGCGGCGCCGGCCGGGGCCTGTGCCGCGCCCTGGGAGACCCGGCCGGAGGCGGGCGACCTCGCCGACCTGCGCGCCACCATGGAGCGCCGTGTCGGGGTCGTGCGCGAGGAGGCGGGCCTGCGTGCGGCCGTGGCGCGCCTGACGCCCGCCGCCCGGCATTGCGATGCGGCCCTGACCGGCCTGATCGTGGCTGTCTCGGCCCTGTCCCGCACCGAGAGCCGCGGCGCGCACCGGCGCTCCGACCACCCCGAGCAGCTGCCCGCCCGCCACACCGAGGTGACGCTGGCGCAGGTCTGGCGGATGGCGGACGCCGCGGTGCCGGTGGGCGCCTGAGCCCCCGGGACGCTCGCTCGATCTCTCTCCCTCCGGGAAGGGCCGGTCCCGTCCCGGAGGGGCGCGGCCACCCTCCGACATTTCTTGCCACGAGTGACCCGATGCGCGACGATCTCCTCCCCCTTCCCCGCCTCCTCGTCGAGCCCATCGTCCGTGCGGCGTTGCTCGAAGACCTCGGGCGGGCGGGCGACATCACCACCGACGCCATCGTACCCGCGAGCGCCCGCCTCGAAGGCGTCATCGCCGCCCGCCAGCACGGGGTCGTCTCCGGTGTCGATGCGGCGGCGATCGCCTTCGCCCTGATCGATCCCGCCGTCGCGGTGGCGGTGGAGCGGGGCGACGGCGTCCTCGTCGCCCCCGGCGACGTGGTGCTGCGCCTGTCCGGCCCGGCCCGCGCCATCCTCACCGCCGAGCGCGTCGCCCTCAACCTGCTGTGCCGGATGTCGGGGGTGGCCACCGCCACGCACGGCCTCGTCGAGGCGGCGCGCCCGCACGGCAAGGCCAGCATCGTCTGCACCCGCAAGACCACGCCGGGCCTGCGCGCGCTGGAAAAGCACGCCGTGCGGGCCGGGGGCGGCTCGAACCACCGCTTCGGCCTCGACGACGCCGTGCTGATCAAGGACAACCACGTCGCCGTGGCCGGCGGCATCGTGCCCGCCATCACCCGTGCCCGCGCCCGCGCCGGGCACCTCGTGAAGATCGAGGTCGAGGTCGATACCCTCGACCAGCTCGAAGAAGCCCTCTCGGTGGGGGCCGATGCGGTCCTCCTCGACAACATGAGCCCGGAGCAGCTCGCCCGCGCCGTGGCGATGATCGCCGGGCGGGCCCTGGCCGAGGCCTCCGGCCGGATCACCCGCGAGACCGTCGGTGCGGTCGCCGCCTCGGGCGTCGATCTCATCTCCTGCGGCTGGATCACCCACAGCGCGCCGATCGTCGACCTGGGGCTCGACGCCGCCTGAATCGCGCCGCGTTAAGGCCAAGCCGCCACACTGTTGCCACGGAGTCACGACGCCGGGGCAAGTGTTGCCGCAGTGCGATTTGACCTTGGCTTTGGGCGGGGCGCGTTTACGTCTTGGCGATGCTCGTCGCGTTACGGTGCGCCGCTGTAGCCCCCGCGTTCTCCCAAGATTTTGCCTGTATTCGAGAGGCCTTGATGCGTCGTTTCGCTCCCGCCCTGACCGGGCTCGCCTGCATGACGGGGGCTTGGGCGACGCCCGCCGCCGCCTACGAGATCGATCCCCTCACCCGCCAGCCGCTCGACAACGCCCTCATGGTCCGGGTGCGGCCGCAGAGCGAGCCGATCGCCACGCCGATCCCCACCGCCAACGCCTCCCTCAACCCGTCCGACCCGCTGGCGGCGGCCGTGCCGCAGATGTCGGCGATCCAGCGCGAGACGGTGGCCTACAACGGCCCCTACGGCGCCGGTACCATCGTCGTCTCCACCACCGAGCGCCGGCTGTACTACGTGATGGGCAACGGCCAGGCCCTGCGTTACGGCGTCGGCGTCGGCCGTCCCGGCTTCACCTGGGGCGGCGTGCAGAGCATCACCATGAAGCGCGAGTGGCCCGATTGGCGTCCCCCGGCGCAGATGCTGCGTCGCCGGCCCGACCTGCCGCGCTTCATGAAGGGCGGCCTCGAGAACCCGCTTGGCGCCCGCGCGATGTACCTCGGCAATTCGATCTACCGCATCCACGGCTCCAACGAGCCGGAGACGATCGGCGGCGCCGTCTCGTCGGGCTGCATCCGCATGACCAACGACGACGTCGCGGACCTCTACACCCGCACCAAGGTCGGCACGAAGGTCGTCGTCCTGCGCTGAGCCGGGCGCGTGCGATGAAGAGAGGGGCCGGCGGTGACGCCGGCCCCTTTTTTCTGACGCCGACGGAGCGCCGGCGTGCCGAAGACCCGACTGGCCTCGTCGGAACCTACTTGGCGATGTCGGAACCTATTTGGCCTTGTCGGCGATGGCGGCCAGGCCCGAGGTGTAGATCCCCTCGATGGCGTCCTTGGCCACCGTGTCCGGCGCGCCCTTGGCCTTGAAGCTTCCGGTCCAGGTCACCTTCGAGCCGGAGCCCGAGGGGGCCACCGCGATGGTCGAGGAGTAGTCGGACACCGGCAGCGGGCTCTCGACGATGGCGTAGGTGTAGGTCATGGCCTTGTCGTCGCGGGAGGTCTGCGACTCGACGATGGTGCCGCCGCCCTTCAGGCTCAGGGTCCGCAGGCTGGTGCCGCCCTTGGTCGAGGGCTCGCACTTGGCGATCGCCGGGTGCCAGGACCCGATCCCGCAGAAGTCGCCGATGGTCGACCAGACCTTGGCCGGCGGAGCGGCCACGTCCACGGACTTCATGACGTCGAGGGCGAGGCCCGGCGCCGTTCCGGCGATCAGGGCGAGGGCCGGCAAGGCGCAGAAGCGCAGGGCGTTACGCAGCATCGTGGGTGTTTCCTTCGATTTTTTTGATCGTGCACGGGATGATTCCCGGTCCGGGCCCGTGGGCCTGCGGTAGAGCTAGACAGGATCGGATCCACGGCAAGTGCCGCCGGAGGACAAGGCCCGCCCTCGGACAAGGCCCGCCCTCGGACAAGGCCCGCCCTGGGAGATGCGAGGCTTGTCAACGTCCGGTCCGCCGGCTAGGGTTTTCGCTCGCATCACGCTCGAGCCAACAATGGGCATCGCGTGATCATCGGGAGAGACGAGCCTTGGCCAGCGCCGGCTCCACGCATTGGATCGCAGGAGCCGCTGTCGCGGCGCCGCACTCCTGTGCGCTTTCCGGCTTTCCCAAGTCTTCGGGCTTTCCCGAGTCTTCGGGTCTTCTCGAGCTCCTGCTTACACGCCCCTGAGGGCCGTCCGGGCGCTTGGCGCCTGGGCTCTCAGGGGAGCGTCGTCCGGCACCGCACCGCTCGCCGTGAGAGCCCGTGCCGACCTTCGATCGCCGTCTTCGAAACCTTCAGGCGCGACCGCGAGCCCGGCGCGCCGCCACGGGACCTCCCAGCCATGACCACCCCGACCCCGGCGCGCGACCGCGTCCTCATCTTCGACACCACCCTGCGCGACGGCGAGCAATGCCCCGGCGCCACCATGACGCTGGACGAGAAGCTCGCGGTGGCCGAACTCCTCGACGCCATGGGCGTCGACATCATCGAGGCGGGCTTCCCCATCGCCTCCAACGGCGATTTCGAGGCGGTGGCGGCCATCGCGCGCCGGGCCAAGCGCGCCACCGTCGCGGGGCTCGCCCGCGCCATCCCCGCCGACATCGCGCGGGCCGGCGAGGCGGTGCGCCAGGCCCGGCGCGGGCGCATCCACACCTTCGTCTCGACCTCGCCGATCCACCTCGCCCACCAGATGCGCAAGTCGCAGGACGAGGTCGTCGAGATCATCCTCAAGACCGTGGCCCAGGCCCGCGACCTCGTCGAGGACGTGGAATGGTCGGCCATGGACGCCACCCGCACGCCCATCGACTACCTCTGCCGCTGCGTCGAGGCGGCGATCGGGGCGGGGGCCACCACCATCAACCTGCCCGACACCGTCGGCTACGCCACGCCGTCCGAGTACCGCGCCATGTTCGAGGCGGTGCGGGCGCGGGTGCCCAATTCCGACAAGGCGGTGTTCTCGGTGCATTGCCACGACGACCTCGGCCTCGCCATCGCCAATTCCCTGGCCGGCATCGAGGGCGGGGCGCGCCAGGTGGAATGCACGATCAACGGCATCGGCGAGCGCGCCGGCAACGCCGCCCTGGAGGAGATCGTCATGGCGATCCGCACCCGGGCCGACGTGATGCCATACGAGACCGGCATCGAGTCGACGATGCTCACCCGCGCTTCCAAGCTCGTGAGCCACGCGACCAACTTCCCCGTCCAGTACAACAAGGCCATCGTCGGCCGGAACGCCTTCGCCCACGAGAGCGGCATCCACCAGGACGGGATGCTCAAGCACACCGAGACCTACGAGATCATGACCCCGGCTTCCGTGGGCGTGGCCAAGACCGCCCTGGTGATGGGCAAGCACTCGGGCCGGGCCGCCTTCCGCGCCAAGCTCGAGGAACTCGGGCTCAGCCTCTCCGACAACCAGCTGCAGGACGCCTTCGAGCGGTTCAAGGCGCTGGCCGACCGCAAGAAGCACGTCTACGACGAGGACATCGAGGCCCTGGTCGACGAGAACCTCGCCACCGCCCACGACCGCATCCGGCTGGTCTCCCTCTCGGTGATCGCCGGCACCCGCGGGCCGCAGCGCGCCACCCTCGAACTCGCCATGGACGGCCGGGTCGTCAGCGAGGAGGCCGAGGGCAACGGACCGGTGGACGCGGTCTTCAACGCGATCAAGGCGCTGGTGCCGCACGAGGCCGAACTCGAACTCTACCAGGTCCATGCGGTCACCGAGGGCACCGACGCCCAGGCCGAGGTCTCGGTGCGCCTGAAGACGCCCGAGCGCAGCGTCACCGCCCGCGGCGCCGACCCCGACACCCTGGTCGCCTCCGCCCGCGCCTATCTCTCCGCGCTCAACAAGCTCTCGGCCACCGCCGTGCGCCTGCACGCCCAGCACGCCGCGGCGCAGTGATCGCCCACGCGTCAAGAAAATCGCCGTCCGGGGGTGGACACCCCCGGACGGCCTTGCTATCAGCCGCCTCCTGACGGGGCGGCTTGGTGGTCCCCCCGGTTGCCGCAAGGCAATGGGTGCATAGCTCAGTTGGTAGAGCAGCTGACTCTTAATCAGCGGGTCCAAGGTTCGAACCCTTGTGCACCCACCAAACAACTTCAAAGCCTGGGCAGTTTGCCTGCGAGCCGATCAGGCTCCTGGCCTTCGTGGATCGCGATTGTCGTCCGAGCAGATCCGCTCCCTTGAAGCCGATCCTTCCGGCCCGTACGTCGCTCGACCCAGTCTTCATTCGTCATGACCCCGCGATGTCGTCTCGCGTCGTTCGATGCGGACCTCTGCCACGTGTCTTGCTTCACGCGCCCTCCGAGGGAGCGGCATCCACATGGTGCAGCCGGCCCCGGCGACCCGGTCGTTTCGATCCACACTCCCGCGATAGAGCGACTCTGGATACGGCGGCCAGACGCCAGAGCATTGCGGTTTCGATCCACGCCCCCGTGAGGGAGCGACCGCCCGGCTTCAGGACGCGATAGACCTCGGACCAGTTTCGATCCACGCCCCCGTGAAAGGGATGACGACGATCACCCGGTCGAGCCCGTGCGCCGCCGCATGGGCGAGCGCGAAGGCGAGCGAGGTCAGCGTCTTGCCGCCGCCGGTGGGGACGGTGAGCGTGAACACGCCCTTCGGCCCCGCGGCACGGGACGTGGCATGGGCCAGGATCTCGGCACGGCGCCGGTTGACCGGCCGCTCGGCCGCGCCGGTCTCCTCCCGGGCACGGGCCGCCGCCCGGAGGGTCCGATCCAGGGCTGTCCGAAGATCGGCGATGGAGGCGCCCGGCCCGCGCGCGACGACGCCCTGGTAGAAGCGCTCCGTGCAGAGGCGATCCGCATCGACCAGACAGGAGAACAGCATCCGCGTCAGGAAGGCCCATTGAAACCCGCTGAGCGGACCCGCGCCGCGTCCGTCCTCCGGCCGCAGGCCGGTGGGCGGCTCGGGCGTGCCGGGCAGCACGAACCCGTCCCGGCCGGCCGCGTGACCCGCCAGGGCCAGCGCAAGGTCCGCCTCGCTGGCATCGAGCCGGCCGTCGCGGGCGAGAAGCCCGTCCTGGAGGCCGGCGTGGTGCCCCGCGATGACGTGCGCGAGAAGCAGCCCGAGGCGCCCGAGCCGGTGTTTGGCATACAGCGCGCCGGCGCTCGAATGCCCCTTGTCGGTCACCTTCGGGTCGTGAAGATAGGCCTGGAAGGCGGGTTTGTACTTCCCGAAATCATGCAGCAGGCCGGCGACGCGGCCGAGCGCGGCGGCCTGGAATTTCGAGGCCTTTCCGGCGGCGGCTTCACCGACTTCCCGCGCGTGGACCGGGAGAGGTTCCCACGCGGTGGTCGGGGCGCCTTCGAGGGAATGGGCATAAGACACAGCCAATGTCTCCGATCTCCCCGGTTTCATTCTTCAGAACCAGCGATCGAGCGATAGCGTAACGTCGTCGCCGGATGATACGTGCGGTCAAGGCTGGTGATCGCCCGCGTCCATGATGGCGGGGTTCGGGCGCCGGCGGTTTCGAAGGTCGTGCCGAAGCGGCCGTATCACCGAGCCTGCGCGGCGCCTGCGCGAAGCCGACATCCGCATCACGACGCGGTCGACCGGATTTTGTATGACGCCCGGTGAGGTCCTGTCTCAAAGCAGGACGTCGCTGGCAGTGAGGTTCTGGAGGCCGACCAGGTTGATGGCGAAGTCAGCCCGGGCATCGCCATCCCGATCGCCCTCGATCAGCGCCGCGCGATCGGATTGCGTGACCCGGATTTCACCCGCACTGCCGCTGAACGCCGCGGTGCCGACGAAGTGCAGGGCGTTCGAATCTCCGGAGCCGAAATCGCGCAGGTCGATCACGTCGCCGTTCTGGAAATCCAGGATCGTATCCGCCTGGCTCCTGATCGATCCCGTGTCGCCCTTCAAGAAGACGAAGGTGTCGTTGCCGCTGCCGCCGGTGAGTTGGTCGCGGCCGCCGAGTCCAGCCAGCCAGTCGTTACCGGCGCCGCCGTTCAGCACGTTCGCCGCATCGTTGCCGACGAGGGTGTTGTCGAGCCCGTTGCCGGTTCCGGTCAGGGCGGCGGAGCCCTTCAGGGTGAGATCCTGGACCCACGCGCCCAGCGCGTAGCTGACCGAGGATTCGACGGAATCGTGCCCGCCGTTGCCGGCTTCCACCACCACGTCGCCGGTGTTGTCGACGACGTAGGTGTCGTCGCCCTTGCCGCCGATCATCCTGTCCGCGCCGACCCCGCCGTCGAGGTGATCGTTACCGGCGCCGCTGTTCAGCACATTCGCGGCGATGTTGCCGACGAGGGTGTTGTCGAGCCCGTTGCCGGTGCCGGTCAGGGCGGCGGAGCCCGTCAGGGTGAGATCCTGGACCCACGCGCCCAGCGCGTAGCTGATCGAGGATTCGACGGAATCGTGCCCGCCGTTGCCGGCTTCCACGACCACGTCGCCGATGTTGTCGACGACGTAGGTGTCGTCGCCCTTGCCGCCGATCATCCTGTCCGCGCCGACCCCGCCGTCGAGGCGATCGGTACCGGTGCTGCCGATGAGGATGTCGGCGCCCCCGCGACCGTCGAGGGTCCAGGCCGCACCGCTGGTGGCGGTCAGCCTGTCGGCCCCGGCGGTCCCCGTCAGGGTGGTGACCGGCGCCGGCGCCACGGTCGGTGCGAAGGCGTGCCGGCCGAAATCGTAGACCCCGTCGGCGAAGATCGCCTGCTCGACGTTCTGGAGCGTGTCGACGCCTTCCCCCGTGACGACGGCGACATCGCCTTCGACGCGGACCGCGTAGGTCTCGAAGGCGCCGTGGTAGACGGCGCTGTCCCTGCCCGCTCCCCCGTCGAGCGTATCGTCGCCCGCTCCGCCATCGAGCCGGTCGTCGCCGGCGTTGCCTCGGAGCACGTCCATGCCGCCGAGACCCGTGAGCGTGTTGGCGGCGGCGTTGCCGATCAGGATGTCGTCGGCCCTGTTGCCCGTGGCGTTCTCGATCGTGACGCCATGCGCGATCGCGTAGCCGCCCCGCAACGGCTCGGAGGTGGATATCCAGCCGCCGCCGCCGATCTCGTTCTCGAGGGTGGCGGCGCGCAGGTCGATCTTGGCCCGGCTGGTGCCGGCGTATTCGATCGTGTCGGAGCCGCCGGTGTCCCAGATCGTCGTGTAGCCGCGGTTGACGTCGACATCGTCGCTGAAGCGATAGGTGTCGTTGCCGGCGTTGCGCGCGCGCGCTCCATAGAGGTGCTGGAGGGCGGCGATGTCGATGGCGCTGAAGGAGCCGGGCTGCGCGTTGACCGACGTGCCGGGATCGAAGGCGGCGGTGAACGGGTTGTCCTCCGCCAGGAACGACCACGTATAGCTCATCACCGTATTCAGTTGGGAGTTCAGGAAGGTCGTGCCCTGGTCGCCGGGTTCCTGGATGCCGGGCAGTTTCCCAAAGGTGCCGCCGTCCTGGTCATGGGAATGCTTCAGGCCGAGGGCGTGGCCGAACTCATGGAACCAGGTCAGGGAAAATGTTCCGAGCCGAACGGCTTGCGCTGACCCGGCCACGTCCACGTTGATCCCCACGGCGGTTTCGACGGAGGTCGTGCCCGCGGATGGCGTGCCGGACTCGCCGCCGCCGCCCAGGTCCAGCCTGAACATGATGTTGGCCGGCTCGTCCGTCTCGCGGAACGTGAGGGCGGTGAAGGTTTCGACGTTGGCCACCATCTCACGGTGGAAGGGTTTCCAGTCACCCTCGTCGAAATCGTCGATCCCGTTCGCGTTGATGTCGCCGAACTTGAAACCGATCGTGACCTCGGACCCAGACCAGGCTTGCCCCATCAGCAAGCCGTTGACGACAGCATTTCCGGACGGCGGAGCCGCGATACCCATTGAAGACATAGGAAAACCTTGGAATGATTTGTATTATTTGCGGTTTTGTAGGTCTATCATAGATTCTCTGCGGCGATATAGCCTCAATCAGATAATACAATTTCCGTCTTAGTCAGACTTAATAGGGACCTAATAAATCATCGAAGATAATATGTCCCCCTATTTTGGGTTTACGGATGCACGATCGACCTTGATGGAGAATTTTATCTATTTGGGCTCGGGATCCGCGACCGGCCACCGACTGTCGCGGATCCCGCGTCCGCCCTGTCCAAGCAAAAAGCTCCAAGCAAAAAGCTGCATCCCTGTTTGCCCGCCGCCGGGCATGCGTGCGGTCTCACGCCGGGCATCGGCCCAACGCCCGCCCGACGTCGAGACGCGGACGATCCCGCCGAACCTGCGCCGATCGTCGACGCGCTCCTTGCCCCGCGGCTCCTTCGGCAGGCGCGAAGCGATCCCTTCGGACCGCTTCTCCATCACCGGGGAAGAGTCGCGAACGTGCCCGCCAAACCAACCCGATGCCTCCCGAGCCCCGTCGGGGGGCCCACGGTACGAACCCTTGCGCACCCACCCAACACGTCTCCGACGACGAAGCCGGGGCGCCGCTGTGGAGATTCCGGCCATCGGCCGGCGTCGTTTCGGCCACGTCCGGCCTCTTCGTAAGACAATGCGAAGATTCCCTGTCGTAGCCTATCGCCAAGGCGGTGTTGCCGGGAGGAATCGACGGAGGTGAGCGAGGTCGTAACGCTCACGGCGACCACGCCGCTCGAGGGGCCGTCGCGGGGCGAGCACGGCCGGGTCGTGTCGCGGTTCGCCGGCGACGCGGGCGGCGCCACCGCTATCGAATTCGCCTTCGTCGTCTTCCCGCTGCTGACGCTCCTGCTCCTCGTCCTCGAAGTCGGCCTCGTTTATTGGACCGGGGCGGTGCTCGACAACGGCGTCCAGGCGACGGCTAGGACGTTCTATACCGACACCGGCGCCAGTGCCGCCTCGATGGTGGACACGGTTCGCACCGGCATCTGCGAGCGCGCGAGCGGGCTCATCAACTGCGACCGCCTCAAGGTCGATCTCAGCTATTACGCGGACTTCTCGGCCGTCACCGCACCCAGTCCCGTCGATCCGGCCACCAAGACCTGGCGGACCGGGTTCGGCACCGCCCACGGCTGCACCGAGGACAGCCGGATCGTGGTGGTGCGCGCCGCCCTCGCCCAGCAGAGCGTCCACAACGCCATTGCGGGCCTCGCCACCTTCTCGGACGGCAGCCGGCTGATCCAGTCGACCATGGTCGTCACCCTCGGGCGCCGGTCCACCGGGCTCACCGGATGCTGAGCCGCGCGATCCTGCGCGCCGCCCTGGCGGGATGGCTCCGGCGTCGCACCGGTCCCGGCCGGGGCCTGCGGCGGCGTTTCGCAGGCGACGAGGACGGCCTCGCCATCCTCGAATTCGCGCTGATCCTGCCGGTCCTGCTCATGACCTACATCGGGACGATCGAGGTCTCGAACATGATGGGTACCTTGCGCAAGCTCGACCTCTTCACCCAGACCGTGGGCGACTTCGCCGGGAGCGTCGCCGTGGCCAGCCGGGCGGAGATCGACGGCATGTTCGCGGCCTCGAAGGTGGTCGTGCAGCCCCTGGACGATTCCGGCATCACCATCGTCGTCAGCGCGGTGGGCGTCCTCGGCACCGTCCCATCGGGGGTCATGCGGGTGTGTTCGAGCGTCGCCGGCGCCAATGCGACGGCCCGGCCGGTGGGAGACACGCCGGCGGTCGCCCTGCCCGCGGACCAGCGGGTCGGCGGCGCGCGCATGCTCCTGGTCGAGACCCGCATGCCCTATCGGCCCATCGCCGGCTCGACCTTCACCGCCCTGTTCGGGCAGGTCCTGAGCAACATCGTCTTCTCGCGGCAGATCTACTGGCCGGTCCGCGTGGGCCTGCGCTACCACAGCCAGGCCCCCGAAGTGGTCCTGCCCGGCGGCGGCCCCTGCCCGGCCTCCTGAGGGCACGGGACGTCGGCTTCCCTCCGCGCGGGTATTCGCGGCCGGTCATCAACCGGCCATCAACCTTTCCGTGGCACGACGGAGGACCCGCCCGCCTCGGGTGTCCCCTGGCCGGGACGCCCACCGGGGCCGACGCCCGACGTCAGGGAGCCCCTGTGCCGATGATCGCGCTCATCCTCGACGACGCCGTCCTGAACAACGTCCTGATGGCCGAGGCCATCCGGTCGATACCCGATTGCGTCCCGAAGGATTTCACGGACCCGTTCGCGGCCCTGGCCTTCGTCGAGGCGCACGGGGCCGAGATCGGCATCGCGATCACCGACTACGACATGCCGGGGATGAACGGCGTCGGCTTCATCAAGGCCGTGCGGCAGGTGCCGGGGTTCGCGCATGTGCCCATCGTCATGGTGACGAGCATGGACCAGCGCGCCCTGCGCCGCGAGGCGCTGGAGGCCGGGGCCACCGACTTCCTGGCCAAGCCCTTCGAGGCCTTCGAGGTCCGCGCCCGCGTCGCCAACCTGCTCGAACTGAACCGGGCGCGACTGGAACAGGTCGACCGGGCCGCCTGGCTCGACCGCGAGGTCCGCGCCGCCACCGCCACCATCGAGGCGCGCGAGCGCGAGATCGTGACGATGCTCATGAAGGCCGCCGAGCACCGCGACACCGAAACCGGCAACCACGTCGCGCGGGTGGCGAGCTACGTCGCCCTCATCGCCCGGGGGCTCGGCTTCGACGAGGCGCAGGCCCGTCAGCTCAGCCTCGCCTCCACCATGCACGACGTCGGCAAGATCAGCGTCCCCGACGCGATCCTGCTCAAGCCGGGGCCGCTCACGCCGGTGGAGAGGGCGGAGATGGAGCTTCACGCCGACCGCGGCCGGCGCATCCTCGAGGGCAGTTCCTCGCGCATGGTCCAGATCGCCGCCGAGATCGCCGGCACCCACCACGAGCGCTGGGACGGCACCGGCTACCCCTGGGGCCTGCGCGGCGAGGCCATCCCCCTCAGCGGCCGGATCGTCGCCGTCGCCGACGTGTTCGACGCCCTCACCTCGGCGCGGCCCTACAAGGCGGCCTGGCCGCGCGAGGAGGCCCTCGCCTTCCTGTCGGAGCAGGCCGGCCGGCACTTCGACCCGCGCTGCGTGGCGGCCCTGCTGGCGACGATCGATGCGACCGACGGCTCCCTCGATCCGGCCGAACGGGCCGAGGAAAGCCGGGCGCGCATGGCGCTGGCCCGTCCCCCGGATGCGGCCTGAGACGGTTCCCGCTTGAATCGAGCGGGAACCGCATCACCGAGCCCGGGTGGCGCCTGAGCGAAGCCCATGTCCGCATCACGACGTGATCAACCGGAAATGGTCAGACGCGAACGCTCCGTCGTCTCGGTCGCCGTTTTCCTCCGGTCGCGGTGCCGGAGGCGATGTTGCCGCGCTGACGACATCGCTCCGGTGACATCGCCAAGCCATGGCAAATATCCGGTTACGCTAACGATTTGTTCGTCTTTCGGGAAATCCTCGAAAAATCGACCTTTGTCTTCACGGAATCGCAGAACGTTTCGGCGCTACCTCGTCTCCATAAGGAGTGCGTGGAATGATCCGTTGGTTGAGGGACGCGGCCGGTAATCGCGACGGCGGCGTGATGCTGATCTTCGCGCTTTCGCTGCCGATCCTGCTGGCCGTGAGCGCGGCGGCCCTCGAATACGGGTCCATCGTCAAGCGGCGCGGCGAACTCCAGCGGGCCGCCGACAGCGGCAGCATCGCCGGGGTCAACCAGTTCAAGCTCGCCAATGCCGACGACGCCTCTTCCGTGCAGGTGGCGATCGCCACCGCCCAGACCCAGGCGGCGGTGCAGGCCACCGCCGGCGCCACGCTCCAGGCCGCGGCGCAGGTGCTCGGGAACCATTCGAGCGTGCAGGTCACGCTCACCGAGACCGTGCCCCTGGCCATGGGCAAGCTGCTCGCGATGTCGGAGATGACGATCAAGGTGCAATCGACGGCCAAGCTGTCGGGGACGACGCGCCTGTGCCTGCTCGCCCTCGATCCCGCCGCGCGCGGCGCCTTCCACCTCGAATCCTCGGCGCGGATCACGGCGGGCGACTGCTCGCTCTACTCGAACTCGCGCCACGCCTCCGGCATCGAGGGCGAGAGCAACGCGGTCGCCCGCGCCCTCTCGACCTGCTCGGCCGGCGGCTACACCGGCAACAAGGCGAGCTTCATGCCGCCGCCGGCCACCGACTGCCCGGTGCTCAAGGACCCGCTCGCCGACCGCGCCGGCCCGCCGCTCGGCCTCTGCAAGATCCTGCCACTGTGGTACAACCCCAAGATGCTGTTCGACGGGATCGACAGCCCGCTCTACGGCACCCAGGTGGTCAGCACCACGGCGACCCTTGAGCCGGGCACCTATTGCGGCGGCCTGCACATCACCAAGGGCGCCAAGGTCACGCTCAAGCCCGGCATCTACATCATGTCCGGTGGGCCCCTCGTGGTGGACAAGAAGTCGTCGTTCACCGGTACCAACACCGGCTTCTACTTCACCGGCCTGCGCGCCGGCCTGCTGTTCGACGAAGACAGCGTCATCAGCCTGACCGCGCCCAAGGACGGCATCATGGCGGGACTGCTGTTCTTCGAGGACCGCGCCCTCATCAACCTCGTGCCGCTGCCGCCGCCCCTCAGCGGCAAGGGCCCCGCGCCGTCCCTGCTCGGCGCCGTCGTTGGCCTGCGCGAGTACCGGATCATCAGCAACGAGGCCCGCAACCTGCTGGGCACCATCTACCTGCCCGCCGGCCGCCTCATCATCGACTCGAAGAAGCCCATCGCCGACCAGTCGGCCTACACGGTGATCATCGCCCGGATGATCAACCTCTACGACGGGCCCGACCTCGTCCTCAATGCCCGCTACGGCACCACCGACATCCCCGTCCCCGAGGGCGTCGGCCCGAGCTCGGCCGATACCGTGCTGTCGCACTGATCCCTTCCGGCCCGGAGGCCGCCGGTGAGGGCTTCTTAAGACGGCGACAACGGTCCCGGCCCTACTCTTCCGGCCACCCCAGGCCGGGGCCGAGACCGCCCTGATGCGAAAGCCCCTCCGTCGCCTCACCCATTCCCTGGCCGGGCGGATGGCGCTGGCCGTGTTCGCATCGGTCGCCCTGGCGCTGGTGGTCGGCACCGCCTCCAGCCTGTGGCAGGAGGTGGACCGCTACGCCGCCGCCAAGCGCGACGCTCTGGCCGTCACCGGCGAGGTGTTCGCCTCGGCCACCGCGCGGGCGACCTTCGAGAACGACACCCGAAGCGCCAACGAGACCCTGCGCGCCATCGCCCGCCGGCCGGAGCTCGTCTACACCGCCATCGAACGGCCCGACGGCAGCACCCTGGCCGACCAGGGCCTGACCATCCGCCTGGCCAGCGACCTCGACCTCGACCACACCGTCTCCGCCCTCGACCTCCTCACCACCCGCACCGCGCAGGTCCGCGTGCCGATCGTGCACCAGGGCAGCGTCGTCGGCACGCTGGTGCTCGTGGCCGATACCTCCGACCTGTTCGCGCGCCTGCTGGCCATCGTCGAGGCCTCCGCCTACGGCTCGGCGGTGGCGCTGGCGCTGGGGCTGGTGGTCTCCTGGGCGATGCAGCGCTCGATCACCCAGCCCATCGCGGCCCTGGCCGGCACCATGGAGCGGGTCCGCACCGACCAGGACTACAGCCGGGTCGCCCGGATCGCGCGCGACGACGAGGTCGGCGTGCTGGCCGCCACCTTCAACAGCCTGCTCGACACGGTGCGCGAGCGCGATGCGCGCCTCGCCCGCCATCGCGCCAGCCTGGAGCGCGACGTGGCCGACCGCACCGCCGACCTCCTGGAGGCCAAGGACGCGGCCGAGGCCGCCAACGGCGCGAAGTCCGCCTTCCTCGCCACCATGAGCCACGAGATCCGCACGCCGCTCAACGGCATGCTGGTGCTGGCCGAACTGCTCGCCGGCGCCGACCTGCCCCAGCGCCAGCGCCGCCATGCCGAGGTGATCGCACGCTCGGGCCAGACCCTGCTGTCGATCATCAACGACATCCTCGATTTCGCGAAGGTCGAGGCCGGCCGCATCGACCTCGAAGCGATCCCCGTGTCGCCGGCCGAGGTGGCCGACACGGTGGTGTCGCTGTTCTCGGAAAAGGCGCGGGAGAAGGGGCTCGATCTCGCCGCCTACGTCTCCCCGGACCTCCCCGCCCACATCACCGGCGATCCGGTCCGCCTCGGGCAGATCCTCGGCAACTTCGTCAACAACGCCCTCAAGTTCACCGAGCGGGGCTCGGTGCTGGTGCGGATCGCCCCCTCCCCCGGCGGCCTGCGCCTGAGCGTGCGCGACACCGGCATCGGGATCGCGGCCGAGGCCCGCGATTCGATCTTCTCCGCCTTCTCGCAGGCCGACCAGTCCACCACCCGCCGCTACGGCGGCACCGGCCTCGGCCTCTCCATCGCCCAGCGCCTGGTGGCGGCGATGGGCGGCACCATCGGCGTCGACAGCGAGGTCGGCACCGGCTCGACCTTCTGGGCGCAGATCCCCCTCCCGGCCGCCGCCGGGACGGAAGCCGCCCCCCCGCTCGCCCCCGGTGCACGCGGTGCGGTCGCGGTGACGCTGGCGCCCGGCGCCACCCGCGAGGTCCTGTGCGAGCGCCTCGCGCAGGCCGGCTTCGCGCTGGCTTCCGCCGAAGCCGCCGGGGAGGCCGATCGGTTCGTCGATGCCGGCGCGCTCCTCGCCAGCGGTACGAGACCCGGTCCGGGCCGGATCGTGGCGGTCGCGGGTCTCGACGAGGTCTCGGCCACGACCCTCACGAATGCGGGCCTCGCCGATGCGGTGCTGCGCTGGCCCCTCGTTCAGGACGATCTCGCGGTCGTGCTCGCGGTGCTGGCGACCGATGCGGCCTTCGACCGGTCCGAGCGGCGGCCCACGCGCAGCGACGGCACCTGGCCGCGCTTCCCCCACGCCAGGGTGCTGGTGGCCGACGACAGCGCGGTCAACCGCGAGGTCGCCATCGAGGCGCTGGCCCGGTTCGGCATCACCCTGATCGAGACCGTGAACGACGGACGCGAAGCGGTCGCCGCCTGCCAGGCCGGAACCTACGATCTCGTCCTGATGGACGGCAGCATGCCGGTGCTCGACGGCTATGACGCCAGCCGCGCGATCCGCCGGTGGGAATCCGAGCACGGTGTGTCCCACATGCCCATCGTGGCGGCCACCGCCCACGTGGTCGGCTCGGCCGCCAACGTCTGGCGCGAGGCCGGCATGGATGCCACGCTGACCAAGCCCTTCACCCTCCAGGCCCTGTCCGAGGTCCTGTCCCGCCTGCTCACGCCCGGCGCCGCGGTGGCCGACGGCGGCGACGTCGAGCCCGTGCCGGCGGTTCAGGAGCCCGATGCCGTCCTCGACGAGGACACCATCGCCAACCTCGAGGAGATGGGCCGGGTGTCGGACGGCGCCTTCGCCCGGCGCGTCGTGGCGATCTTCACCGAGCATGCCCCCGCCGCCATCGCCCAGTTGCGCGAGGCCACGGCCGCCGCGGACGGCGAGGCCGCCGCCCGCGCGGCCCACAGCCTCAAGTCGATGAGCCTCAACGTCGGCGGCCGGGCCCTGGCGCGCGCGCTGGCGTCCATCGAGGAGGAGGCGCGGGGCCGGGCGATCTGTCCCTCACCGGAGGCGATCGACGCGGTGGCGGGCCTCCTCGCGGTGACGGTCACGGGCCTGGAGGCCCGCTTCCCCGCGCCGCTACCCGTGGCGGAAGGGCTCCCCCTCGCCTCCTGAGGCGCTCAGAACAGGTCCGGCAGGTCACTCAGGCGCGGGGCGACCCGGTCCTTGTCCGAGAGTTGTGCCTCCGCTTCCGCGACGGGCCAGGCGATGCCGACCTCGGGGTCGTTCCACGCCAGGGCGCGGTCGTGGGCGCGGCTGTAGTAGGCGTCGACCTTGTAGGCGACCATCGTCCCCGGCTCCAGGGTGCAGAACCCGTGCGCGAAGCCCGCCGGCACGAACAGCTGCTCGCCGTTCTCCGCGTCGAGACGCACCGCCACGTGGCGCCCGAAGGTGGGCGAGGCCCGGCGCAGGTCCACCGCGACATCGAGGATGCTGCCGGAAAGGACCCGGATCAGCTTGGCCTGCGCCGCCGGCGCGATCTGGAAGTGCAGGCCGCGGATCGTGCCCTGCGGCGCCGAGAACGACTGGTTGTCCTGCACGAACACGTTCGCGATGCCGGCGTCCGCCAGGACGTCCGCCCGGAAGGTCTCGCTGAACCAGCCGCGCGCGTCGCCGTGGCGGACGGGGACCACGCGCTTGACCGCGGGGATGTCGGTTTCGATCACGCGCATCGTTCGTCTCTCCTGCTCCGGGGCGCCCGGCGGTCGCGGCGGTTCTCGGGACGATCGGGCCCCCGCGTCAAGCCCGCTTGCCCGATCCGCCGGCCCCACGCTATGCCCTCGCCCGACGCGCCGAAGCGGCGCCGGCGACAGGAGCGGGACCTTGGTATCCATACGACGCGCGCATGTCGTCCTCGCGGCCACGCTGCTGGCGGGCCTGTCCGTGCCGGGTCTCGCCGTGGCGCAGAAGGCGGCGGACGCCACCGGGATGTGGCTGACCGAGGGCGGCGACTCGAAGATCCGCATCGGCCGCTGCGGCGGCGGCTTCTGCGGCACCATCGCCAGCACCTCCGGCACGGGCGTCGATTCCAACAATCCGGACGCGTCGTTGAAGAACCGCAGCCTCGTCGGCGTCCAGATCATGAACGTGCGTTCGGCCACCGCCGACGGCTATGACGGAACCCTCTACAACCCCAAGGACGGCAAGACCTACTCGGGCAGCCTCAAGATCAAGGGCCCCGATACGCTGGAAGTGGCCGGCTGCGTCATGAGCGTGTTCTGCAAGCGCCAGACCTGGAAGCGGGTGAACTGAACTTTTCCGACATCGAGCCGTAAGGGCGGCGGCCGGCTTCAGCCCGCCGCCTCCAGCGCCGCGACGATCGCCGCCAGCGCCGCCTCGGCGCCGGCGCCGTCGGGGCCGCCGGCCTGGGCCATGTCGCGGCGCCCGCCGCCGCCCTTGCCGCCGAGGTGTTCGGCGCCGGCGCGCACCAGGGCGACGGCGTCGTGGGTGCCGGTGAGGTCGGCGGTGACCCCGACGACGAGGCCGGCCTTGCCGTCTGCCGAGACGCCCACCAGCGCGACGACGCCAGAGCCAAGCCGGGTCTTGCCCTCGTCGGCCAGGCTCTTGAGGTCGCGTAGCTCGACGCCCTCCACCACCCGCGCCAGCAGCTTGACGCCGCCGACCTCGCGGATCTCGCTGGTGGCGCCGCCCGAGCCTGCGCCCATCGCCAGTTTCTTGCGCGCGTCCGTGAGGTCGCGTTCCAGGCGGCGGCGCTCCTCGATCAGCCCGGCGAGGCGATCGGGCACCTCCGCCACCGGCGCCTTGAGGAGCCCGGCGATCTGGCCGAGCGTGCGGCTTTCCTGGCCGCGATGGCGGCGGGCGCCATGGGCGGTCATCGCCTCGATCCGGCGCACCCCGGAGGCCACCGCGCTCTCGCCCACCACCGAGATCAGGCCGATGTCGCCGGTGCGCGCCGCATGGGTGCCGCCGCACAGTTCGATCGAGAAGGCCGGCAAGCGGCCGCCCTCCTTGGGGGCGCCATCGTCGGCGACCGGTCGGCCCATGGAGACCACGCGGACCTCGTCGCCATACTTCTCGCCGAACAGGGCGCGGGCGCCCGATTGCACCGCCTCCTCCTGCGCCATCAGCTTGGTGACCACGGGGGTGTTCTGCAGCAGGACCGCGTTGGCGATCTCCTCGACGGCGCGCAGCTCGGCCTCGTCCATCGGTTTGGGATGGCTGAAGTCGAAGCGCAGGCGGTCCGGCGAGACCAGGGAGCCCTTCTGCGCGACATGGTCGCCGAGCACCTGGCGCAGGGCCTCGTGCAGCAGGTGGGTCGCCGAATGGTTGGCGCGGATCGCCGCGCGCCGGGCGCGGTCGACGGCGAGTTCAACCGGCTGGCCGAGGGCGAGCCGGCCCTCGTCCACGGTGACGTGGTGCACGAAGAGGTCGCCGAGCTTCTTCTCGGTGGCGGTGACGCGGGCCTCGAGGCCCGCGCCCGACAGGCGCCCGGTGTCGCCGACCTGGCCGCCGGATTCGGCGTAGAACGGGGTCTGGTTGAGGAGGACGAGGCCGGTCTCGCCCGCCGCCAGCGCCTCGACCTCCGCGCCCTCGCGCAGGAGCGCCGTGACGATGCCCTCGGCGGTCTCGGTCTCGTAGCCGAGGAACTCGCTGGCGCCGACGCGCTCCTTCACGCCGAACCAGACCGTCTCGGTGGCGGCCTCGCCCGAGCCGGTCCAGGCGGCGCGGGCCGCCTTGCGCTGGCGCTCCATGGCGGCGCCGAAGGCGTCGGTGTCGACGCCGATGCCGCGGGCCTTGAGGGCGTCCTGGGTCAGGTCGAGGGGAAAGCCGTAGGTGTCGTAGAGGGTGAAGGCGGTCTCGCCCGACAGGTTCTGGCCGGCCGAGAGCTCGCGGGTCTCGGTGTCGAGGATGGCGAGTCCGCGCTCCAGGGTGCGGCGGAACCGGGTCTCCTCCAGGCGCAGGGTCTCGGCGACGAGGTCCTCCGCGCGGGCGAGTTCGGGGTAGGCCTGGCCCATCTCGCGCACCAGGGTGGGCACGAGGCGGAACATCACCGGCTCGCGCGACCCCAGCAGTTCGAGGTGGCGCATCGCCCGGCGCATGATCCGGCGCAGGACGTAGCCGCGGCCCTCGTTGCCCGGCAGCACCCCATCGGCGACGAGGAAGGCGGAGGCGCGCAGATGGTCGGCGACGACCCGGTAGGAGGCCCGTGTGCCGGGCTCCGGCGGCCGCCCGACCGCATGGCTGACCGCGTCGATCAGGGCCCGGAACAGATCGGTGTCGTAGTTGCTGGTGACGCCCTGGAGGATCGCGGCCATGCGCTCGAGGCCCATGCCGGTATCGATGGACGGGCGCGGCAGGGCGAGGCGCTTGCCCGGCTCGACCTGCTCGTACTGCATGAACACGAGGTTCCAGAACTCGAGGAAGCGGTCGCCGTCCTCGTCCGGGCTGCCGGGCGGCCCGCCCTGGAGGCCCGGACCCTGGTCGATGAAGATTTCCGAGCATGGCCCGCACGGGCCGGTGTCGCCCATCTGCCAGAAGTTGTCGGAGGTGCCGATCCGGATGATTTTTTCATCGGAGAAGCCTGCGATCTTCCTCCACAGGTCGGCCGCCTCGTCGTCGTCGGCGTAGACGGTGACCAGGAGCCGGTCCTTGGTCAGGCCGAATTCCTTGGTGATCAGGGTCCAGGCGAACTCGATCGCATCCGGCTTGAAATAATCGCCGAAGGAGAAGTTGCCGAGCATCTCGAAGAAGGTGTGGTGCCGCGCGGTATAGCCGACGTTGTCGAGGTCGTTGTGCTTGCCGCCGGCCCGGACACACTTCTGCGCGGTGGTGGCGCGGCTGTAGGGGCGCTTCTCGACGCCGGTGAAGACGTTCTTGAACTGCACCATGCCGGCATTGGTGAACATCAGCGTCGGGTCGTTGCGCGGCACCAGCGACGAGGACGCCACCGGCTCGTGGCCGGCCTTGGCGAAGTAATCGAGGAAGGTCGACCGGATCTCGTTGACGCCGCTCATCGCAATTGACTCTTGCATCGGGGGCCGACCGTAGGCCGCCGGATCGGCGGGGCCCGGCGCGGGTGGCACTCGCGCCCTCATAGGGATCAAGCGCGGCCGAGTCACGCCTTGGTGACGGTCCGTGCGCCGGAGGCGGTTTCGCATCGCGATCCCGGCGGGTTACGTAGGCGGGACAGATCCGGCGCGATGCCGAAAAGGACCCGATCCCATGCCCGTCGAAATCCGCCTCCTCGCCTGGTCCTGCCTGCTCGGCCTCGTCCACGTCATCGCCGCATCGATGAGCGGGGTGCAGCAGCGCGGGGGCTTCGCCTGGGCCTCGGGCAACCGCGAGGGCGCGACGCCGCAGGTGACCGGGGCGGCGGCGCGACTGGAGAAAGCGTCCAAGAACTTCTTCGAGACCTTCCCGATCTTCGCCGCCCTGGTCCTGGCCTCCGTCGCCACGGGACGCCACAACACCGCGGTGGTGATCGGCGCGCACCTCTACTTCTGGTCCCGCCTCGCCTACCTGCCGATCTACGGCGTCGGCATCCCGAAGGTCCGCAGCCTCGTCTGGCTGGTCTCGATCGCCGGCATCCTGATGGTGCTGTGGGGCCTGTTCATCAAGATCCTGCCCTACAGCGGCTGACGGCGGCTCCCCTCACGACGACGCCCGCCGCGAGGGATCGCGGCGGGCGTCGTCTGCTGCGGCGAACGAGCCGCTGCGATCAGGCCTCGCCCTCGTCAAGGTCGTCGTCGGTGGGCTTGGCGGTGTCGAGGATCTTGTCGGCGAGAATGCCGGAGTTCTGGCGGATCGACGCCTCGATCTTGGCGGCGATGTCCGGGTTGTCGCGCAAGAACCCCTTCGAGTTCTCGCGGCCCTGGCCGAGGCGCTGGCTGTTGTAGGAGAACCAGGCGCCCGACTTCTCGACGATGCCGGCCTTGACGCCGAGATCGATCAGCTCGCCGACCTTCGAGACGCCCTCGCCGAACATGATGTCGAACTCGACCTGCTTGAAGGGCGGCGCGACCTTGTTCTTGACGACCTTGACGCGGACCTGGTTGCCGATGGCTTCGTCGCGATCCTTGAGGGTCGAGATGCGGCGGATGTCGAGGCGCACCGAGGCGTAGAACTTGAGGGCGTTGCCGCCTGTCGTGGTCTCCGGCGAGCCGTACATGACGCCGATCTTCATCCGGATCTGGTTGATGAAGATGACCATGCACTTGGAGCGCGAGATCGAGCCGGTGAGCTTGCGCAGGGCCTGGCTCATCAGCCGGGCCTGAAGGCCGGGCTGGCTGTCGCCCATCTCGCCCTCGATCTCGGCGCGCGGCGTCAGGGCCGCCACCGAATCCACCACCAGCACGTCGATGGCGCCCGAGCGCACCAGGGTGTCGGTGATCTCCAGGGCCTGCTCTCCGGTATCGGGCTGCGAGATCAGGAGGTCGTCGAGCTGCACGCCGAGCTTGCGGGCGTAGATCGGGTCGAGGGCGTGCTCGGCGTCGACGAAGGCGCAGACGCCGCCCTTCTTCTGGGCCTCGGCGATGGTGTGGAGCGCCAGCGTGGTCTTGCCCGAGGACTCCGGCCCGTAGATCTCGATGACGCGGCCGCGCGGCAGGCCGCCGACCCCGAGGGCGATGTCCAGGCCGAGGGAGCCCGTCGAGACCACCTCCACCTCGGCGATCTTGTCGTTCTTGCCCAGCCGCATGATCGAGCCTTTGCCGAAGGCCCGCTCGATCTGGGACAAGGCGGCATCGATCGCCTTGGCCTTGTCTTTGTCCACCATCGTGGGTTCCACCATCTTCAGCGCGGGCTGGGCCATTCGTCGGCATCCTTATGCAGGGGGCGGGCGCGGGGCTCAAGGCGCCGCTGCTGCCGATTTTGTACCTGTTTTGTTCTCACCGCACAAGGGCTGCTGCGCCTGTTCCCTGCCGTTCCGGCCGTGCACCCGCGCTCAGGTGCCGTAGCTCTGCACCAGCGATCCGGCCACCAGGGTCCAGCCGTCGACGAGCACGAAGAAGATCAGCTTGAACGGCAGCGCCACGGTGGCGGGCGGCACCATCATCATGCCCACCGCCATCAGGATCGAGGCCACCACGAGGTCGATGACGAGGAACGGGATGAACAGGAGGAAGCCGATCTCGAAGGCGCGGCGCAGTTCCGAGATCATGAAGGCGGGGGTGAGCACCTCCAGCCCCACCTGCTCCGGCCCGGCCGGGGTCGGGATCTTGCCAAGATCCAGGAACAGCTTGAGGTCCTTCTCGCGGACGTTCTTCAGCATGAAGGTCTTGAACGGCGCCGAGGCCCGCTCGAAGGCTTGGGCCTGCGTGATCTGGTTGGCGAGCAGCGGCTCGATGCCGTTGCGGTAGGCCTCGCGGCCCACCGGCGCCATGACGAAGGCGGTGAGGAACAGGGCGAGGCTGACGATCACGGTGTTGGGCGGCGCCGTCTGTGTGCCGAGCGCCGAGCGCAGGATCGAGAGCACCACCACGATCCGCGTGAACGAGGTCGCCATCACCAGCACCGAGGGCGCCAGCGCCAGGACGGTGATGAGGGCGACGAGCTGGAGCGCCCGCTCGGTGACGCCGCCGGTGCCCAGATCCACCGACACGCTCTGCCCGGCGGCCCCGAAGGTGCCGGCACCCAGGAGCGCGGCCGCCAGGGACAGGCGCATTGTCCAGGGCCGCCAGGGGCGGGATGTCGTCGCCGGATCGGCGCGTTGCGGGATCATGACGCCGGCAACCTGCGTCGGACGAGGCCACGACGCAAGCGACGAGAGGCCGCGACATCCTCCACGCGGCACTTGCCGCACGTCAGCCCTTGCGATCGAGCGGGCGCCCCAGGAGGCGCGCGAACTCCGCCTCGATCTCCTCCACCGAGAAGGGGTTGGTACCCGCCGACGCGGGCTTGGCCGGCGCGGGCGGAGGCGGCGGTGGCGGCGCGGGAGCCGGCTCCGGCTCCGGCTCCGGCGTGGGCTCGGGAGCAGGCGTGGGTTCCTCGAACAGGCCGTCGCCGTCAGCGGGCGCCGTTTCGACGAGAGGCGTCTCGACGGGCGTCGTCTCGGCGGATGTTTCGGCAGCGCTCGCCATGGCAGCCGCCACCGGATCGGGTTCCGGCGGTGCGGGCGGCTCGGGGGCGACGATGTCGGCCGGTTCCGCTTCCGGCGCCGGGGTGGGCGGTGCCACGTCCGGGACGGCCACGGCCGCCACGTCGGGTTCGGGGGCCGGCTCCGGTGCCGGCGACGGGTCCGGCTGCGGGGCGGGAGGCTGAACGCTCGCGGCGGGCGTTGGCGTGACGGCCGACGACGGGCGGCGCAACGCATCCTCCAGCTGCCGGGCCATGTCGGCGAGGATCCTGGTGTCCGCCGTTTCGGCCGGGGGCGTCGGCTCGGTCGCCGGGACGGTGACCACCGGCGCAGCCGGTGCCTCGGGTACCGTGGTGACGGCCGGCGGCGGCGCCGCCGCGACCGGTGCGGACAGGGCCGCGGCGAAGGCGGCCTCGAAATCCGGCTCCTGCGCCGCCGCCTTCTCGGCCGGCGCCGCGGCGGGCATCGGTGCCTCGGGCGGGCGGGTGCGCTCGGAGGCGACGTCCGGCTTCGGGTTCACCAGCGGCGGCGGGGTCCGCCGCATCACCCGCGCCGGCTGCACGTCCGGCTGCACCCGGCGGGCCGGCTCCTCGGATCGCATCGGGCGGACCGGTGCGGGGATGGGCGGGGGCGGCGCCGGAAAGGCGGCCGGCGGCGGCACCACGAGCGGCATCGCGAAGGGCGGCTCGCTCGGGCTCCTCCGGTCCGCGACGAGGTCGGGGGCGGCCTCCTGCGGGGCCGGCGCCGCCTGCAGCACCGGCGCCGCCTCCGGCAGGGGGGCGGGGTCGCGCGGGGGGAAGACGGGCGCCGGCGGCGGCGGCTCCTCGGTGCGGGCGTCCTCCTCGGCCGGTAGGCGCACGCCGGCGCTGCGGCTGATGTTGCGTTCCACCACCACGTCGTTGGGCCCGCCCACGAGGAGCAGGTGCTCGACGCCGTCGCGCCGCAGCAGGATGAGCTGGCGCTGCCGGTCGAGTTCGTAGACGTCGACGATGCCTAGCCGCGGCTGGCGCGGACGCGACCCCGATTTGGCGAGCTGCGCCTGGTTGCGGCCCGTGAAACGGCGGATCGTCAGAGCCAGCCCGGCCAGGACCGCGAAGATCACGACGAAGATGATGGCGAACTGGAAGGGGGACGACCCCTCCGAACCGAAGAACGCTGACAACGCGGATAACTTTCGCTGGGGGGCCACGCGAGCCCGACGCAGTACCGAGACCGTAGTATCACGGTGACCGGCGCGCCGGGCAACATCGTTAAGACTTCGTTAACAGCGAACTTCCGTCCGCCTCAATCTGCCCTGACTGACGGAGACTTAACCGCCCGTTAACCATGGAGGCGGCAGATTTTGCCCAGCGCGTCGAACCCGGAGCGGGTGCGCGGGGGGCCTGTCAGCGCCGTGTCCGTCACCGACCTGCCCATCTTCGGCATGCTGCGCACGCGGATGCAGTGGCACCAGACCCGCCAGAAGCTGCTCGCCGAGAACGTCGCCAACGCCGACATGCCGGGCTTCCGGCCGCGCGACCTCGCCGCTCCCGATCTCGGCCGGCCCGGTGCCGGCCTCGCCCAGCCGGTCGGGGCGCTCACGGGCAGTGCCGGGCTCGCCCAGACCAGCCCCGCCCATATCGCCATCGGCGGTCCCGAGGGGCCCGGTGCCGACCCGCGCCGCTTCAAGGGCTTCGAGATTCGCCCCAGCGGCAACGGCGTCAACCTGGAGGAAGAAATGATGAAGGCCGGCGACAACCAAGCCGACTACCAGCTCGCCGCCACGCTCTACCAGAAGAGCATGGAGACCCTGAAGATCGCCATCGGCAAGCGCTGATCCCGCGGCAAGCGCTGATCGCGACCCTTTTCGCCCGACGCGACGGAGACATCGCCGTGGACTTCCTCAAATCCCTGACCGTGGCGGCGGCCGGCCTTAAGGCCCAGTCGAGCCGGATGCGGGTGATCTCCGAGAACATCGCCAACGCCGATTCCGGCGCCCCCGCACCGGGCGCGGAGCCCTACCGCCGCAAGATCCCGACCTTCCGCCAGCACGTCGACCGCGAGACCGGCGCCAGCGTCATCGAGGCGGGGCGGGTGCAGCGCGACATCGCCCCGTTCAAGACGAAGTACGACCCGGGCAACCCGGCCGCCAACGAGCGCGGCGAGATCAGGATGCCCAACGTCAACAGCCTGATCGAGAACATGGACATGCGCGAGGCCCAGCGCTCCTACGAGGCCAACCTCAACATGATCACCGCCACCCGGCGGATGATTTCCAAGACCCTCGAGATCCTCAAGGCCTGATCCGGCCGGCTTCGCTTTCCGAAAGTCCCTCCCCATGGCCACCAACGCCTTTGCGGCCGGCGCCTATGCCGCCATCCAGAACATCGGCGGGCCCAAGGGCGGCGCGCCCAAGATCGCTCCGGCCACGGGCGCCGAGGGCGGGTTCTCCTCGCTGCTCGCCTCGGCCCTGGACAAGGTCGGCGACGCCGGCGCCAAGGCCGACGCGCAGGCCCTCTCGGTGGCCGGCGGCAAGGCCAACGTCGTCGACGTCGTCACGGCGGTGGCCGAGAGCGAGACCGCGATCCAGACCCTGGTCGCCGTGCGCGATCGGGTGATCTCGGCCTACGAGGAGATCATGCGGATGCAGATCTAGATCTGGCGCGGGACCCTCCGCCCCCTCGTGGGGAGGGAGTGCGCGCTCACCGCTCCTCTTTTCGCACATGACAACCGAGTTGCCCCCACCATGACCGGCCTCGCCATCCTCGACGTCGCGCGCGACGGGATCTTCGTCTTCCTCAAGGTGGCGGGG
The DNA here is from genome assembly GCF_001424525.1 of Methylobacterium sp. Leaf399. Classification (NCBI taxonomy): domain Bacteria; kingdom Pseudomonadati; phylum Pseudomonadota; class Alphaproteobacteria; order Hyphomicrobiales; family Methylobacteriaceae; genus Methylobacterium; species Methylobacterium sp. Leaf399. Next base: position 63,168 of record NZ_LMQK01000002.1, read on the forward strand.
CCGCTGATGATCGTCGCCCTCGTGGTCGGCCTCGTTGTCTCGCTGCTGCAGGCCCTCACCCAGATCCAGGAACAGACCCTCATCTACGTGCCCAAGATCGTCGCGGTCTTCGCCGCCCTCCTCCTGATGCTGCCGTTCATGGGCGATGCGCTCGCCGGCTACATGACCCGCATCGCCGCCCGCATCGTCTCGGGCCAGTGAGCGCGGCATCGGCCGTGCTATGGGAAGGGCATGAATCTCCTCCTGCCCGGCATCGCGGCGGCCTATCTGCTCGTGTTCGCACGGGTGGGTACGCTGATGATGCTGATGCCGGGCCTGGGCGAGAACATGGTCTCGCCGCGCCTGCGCCTGGCCTTCGCGCTCCTCGTGAGCCTGATCCTGTTTCCCATGGCGCGCCCGCTCCTGCCCACGGAGGGCGGGGCGCTGGCCGGTACCGGGCTGATTACCCTGCTCATCGGCGAGCTGCTGATCGGGCTGATGCTCGGGCTGACGGTGCGGATGGTGCTGGCCGCCCTGCAGACGGCGGGCCTGATCGTGTCGCAGCAGCTCGGGTTGTCCTACGCGATGACGGTGGACCCGACGCAGGGCGGGCAGCAGGCCGCGCTCGGCAACTTCCTGCAGCTGCTCGGCATCACCCTGATCCTGGCGACCGACCTGCATCACGTCGCCCTCGACGCGGTAGCGCGCAGCTACACGCTGCTACCCCCCGTGGGCGTGCCGGGAATGGGCGAGGCCGCCCAGCTCGCCCTGAAGGCGGTGGCCCGCGGCTTCAGCCTCGCGGTGCAGATCGCGGCGCCCTTCATCGCCTTCGGCATCCTGTTCAACTTCGGCCTCGGCATCCTGTCGCGGTTGATGCCGCAGATGCAGGTGTTCTTCGTGGCGGTGCCGGCCTCGGTGCTGATCGGGATGCTGGTGCTGTTCGGCAGCCTCGGCGTGATGATGGGCGTCTTCCTCGACGACATCGGCCGCTACCTCGGCGACCTCACCGGGCGCTGATGCCCGCCGGAGATCTGACCCGACCTGGGCAGGGAGCCTGAGCCGTGGCCGAGGGCGCAGAACAGGAAGACAAGACCGAAGAGCCGACCCCGCGACGCATCGAGAAGGCGATCGAACAGGGCAACGTGCCCAACAGCCCCGAGATCGGCACGTTCTTCATCCTGTCCGCCTTCACCCTCGTCATGCTGCTGGCCGCCGGCCCGATCGCGCATGCGATGCTGGTGTCGATGCGCGGCTTCCTCATGAACGCCCACGCCGTGCCCTCGGACGCGCACGCCTACGAGGCGATGGGTATCCGCGGGCTGCTCATCTGCGCCCAGGCCCTGGCGGTCCCGGTGGCGGTGATCGTGGTGGCCGGGCTGGCGGCGGGGTTCGCCCAGCATCCGCCGGTGTTCAGCACCGAGGCGGTCGGCCTGAAGTTCGAGCGGATCTCGCCGATGTCGGGTGCCAAGCGCATCTTCGGGATGGAGGCCATGGTGCAGTTCCTCAAGGGGCTCGCCAAGCTCTCGACGGTGGGCATCGTCGCCGGGCTGATCCTGTGGGGCGAGCGCGACCGGTTCGAGCTCTTCGTCAGGCTCGATCCCACCGCGACGCTCCAGGCGATCCTGTCGATGACCCTCAAGCTCCTCGCCGGGGTGCTGTCGATCTACGTCGCCATCACCCTGGCCGACGCGCTCTACCAGCGCCATCGCTGGCGCAAGCGCCTGATGATGTCGAAGGAGGAGATCAAGCAGGAGCACAAGGAGAGCGAAGGCAGCCCCGAGGTGAAGGGCCGCATGCGCCAGATCCGAGCCCAGCGGGTGAAGAAGCGCATGATGGCAGCGGTGCCGCAGGCCACCGTGGTCGTCACCAACCCGACCCACTACGCCGTGGCCCTGCGTTACGAGGCCGGCATGGCCGCGCCCATCTGCGTCGCCAAGGGCGTCGACAGCCTGGCGCTGCGCATCCGCGCCATCGCCGCCGAGAACGGCGTGCCGGTGCTGGAGAACCCGCCGCTCGCCCGCGCGCTGCACGCCACCGTCGAGATCGACGACGAGATCCCGGCCGAGCACTACCGCGCGGTGGCCGAGGTGATCGGCTTCGTCATGCGCCTCAGGCGCCGGGCCGCATGAGGGTTGCCGCGCCGCGGGGCAGGCCCGCCCGCGGTGCGCGATTATGCACTTTCTTTCGCGAGACTTTTCCGCACCTTGGCGCGGATACCCCTTGCCGTCGCCGCGGCCGGGGCGCTAACCGATGCCTGCGGTCGATTGGGTTGACACCGGATGTCTGAGTTGAGTGGGCCAACGCCGCCGCCGTCGAGTTCCATCGACCGCTCGGAACGGCCGGGCCGGGTCGGCCTGCTCCTGGTCCTGGCCGGCGTGCTGGTGGGCGCCTCCGTCGGTTTGTCCTTCGTGGCCAACGACCAGGCCCAGCCGCTGATCCTCGGCCTCCTGGCGCTGCTGGCCATGGCGGGGGTGTTCTTCCTGTTCGCCCTGGCCATCGGCGCGATCCAGTTCAGCGGCCAGCCCGGGCGCGACGACATCACCAAGGGCATCGTCGACGCCGCGCCCGAGGGCGTCATCGTCGTGGAGGACGGCGGCCGGATCATCTACGCCAACGAGACCTACCTGCGGATCGCGGGCGGCGACACCTTCAGCAACCTGCGCCCGGTGGAGCGGGTCTTCGTCGGCTCGCCGGAGGTTTCCGAGGCGATCTATCGCCTCGCGCAGGGCGCCCGCGACGGGCGCAGCCACGTGGAGGAGATCCGCCTGTCGCCGCCGCCGGAGACCGCCACCGGCCGCAGCTTCGCGTGGTTCCGCATCGGCGTGAGGCCCCTGGAACGGCCGCGCCGCCCCGCCGCGCTCTGGATGGTGAGCGACATCACCCATGAGCGCGAGCGCCAGGAGAACGTCTTCCAGGAACTCCAGCACGCCATCGACTACCTCGACCACGCGCCCGCGGGCTTCCTGTCGATCGATCCGGCCGGCTCCATCGTCTACATGAACGCCACCCTGGCCTCCTGGCTCGGGTACGACCTCGCCACGGTCGGCTCCGGCGGGCTGCGCCTGTCCGAGATCGCGCCGGGGGCCGACATCCTGGTGGCGGCCGCCGGCCTTCCCGGCGAGGTCCGCACCGACCGCTTCGACATGGACCTGCGCCGGCGCAACGGGCATCCCCTGCCTGCCCGGCTCTACCACCGCGTGGCCTTCGGCCAGGACGCCAAGCCCGGCCCGTCCCGCACCTTCGTCCTCAACCGCTCGGCGGGGGCGGAGAGCGACGAGCCGCAGCGGGCGGCCGAGGTAAGGCTCGCCCGCTTCCTCAACAGCAGCCCCATCGCCATCGCCACCCTCGACGGCACCGGCCGCATCGCCCGGGCCAACGCCTCCTTCGCCCGCCTGTTCGGGGGCATGCCGCGCCAGGCGCCAGACGATCTCGCCGAGTCGAGCGACCCGACGATCTGGGAATCCCTGGCCGAGCGCGACCGGCCGATGCTCGAAGGGGCGCTGGCCAAGGCGGTGAGCGGTCTGGCCGAGGTGGTGCCGATCGAGGTCACCGTCGCCGGCACCGGCAACCGCTCGGCCCGGGTCTGGCTGAGCCCGGCCGGCGGCGAGGCCGCGACCGCCGCCGATCCGGGCCGCGAGCGCGACCCGGCGGAGGAACGCGCCGCCGCGCAATCCGAGCGCGAGCGCGTGATCCTCTACGCCCTCGACACCACCGCCCAGCGCCAGCTCGAACAGCAGGTCGCCCAGACCCAGAAGATGGACACCGTCGGCCAGCTCGCCGGCGGCATCGCGCACGACTTCAACAACGTCCTCCAGGCCATCATCGGCTATTCCGACCTGCTGCTCGCGAGCCACAGGCCGACCGATCCGGCCTTCCAGGACATCATGCAGATCAAGCAGAACGCCAACCGGGCGGCGAGCCTCGTGCGGCAGCTCCTGGCGTTTTCGCGTCGGCAGACCCTGCGGCCCGAGGTGATGAACGTCGGCGAGGCCCTCTCCGACCTGACGCTCCTCCTCAAGCGCCTGCTCGGCGAGCGGGTCGACCTCGACCTCAAGCACGGGCGCGACGTCTGGCCGATCAAGGCCGACGTCAACCAGTTCGAGCAGGTCATCGTGAATCTCGCCGTGAACGCGCGCGACGCGATGCCCGAGGGCGGGCGCCTGCGGATCCGCACCGCCAACGTCGTCCACAGCGACGCGGAGGCCGGCGAGGGCCGCACCGGCGCCCCGTCGGGCGACCACGTCCTGATCGAGGTGCTCGACACCGGCGAGGGCATCCCCCCGGACGTGATGGACAAGATCTTCGAGCCGTTCTTCACGACCAAGGAGATCGGCAAGGGCACCGGCCTGGGCCTCTCGACGGTGTTCGGCATCGTCAAGCAGAGCGGCGGCACCATCGACGTGCAGTCGAAGGTCGGCGAAGGCACCGCCTTCCGGATCTACTTCCCGCGCCACGAGCCGGCGGCCGAGCCGGTCGTCGAGATCGCCCCGCCCCTGACCCGCTCCCTCGACCTGCCTGCGCCGTCGACCGGCGATTCCTCCGCGGCGGCCAAGGGCAGGACCGGCACGGACGGCCAGGGGGCGCCCGCGCGAAAACCGTCGACCGACCACACCGGTCAGGGCACCATCCTGCTGGTGGAGGACGAGGACCCCGTGCGCGCGGTGAACATGCGCGCGCTCTCGGCCCGCGGCTACACCGTGCTCGAGGCCGCCTCCGGCCTCGACGCCCTGCGCATCATCGCCGACGAGACCCAGGAGATCGACCTCGTGGTCTCGGACGTGGTGATGCCCGAGATGGACGGTCCGACCCTGCTGCGCCAGCTGCGCAAGCATCGGCCCGACCTCAAGGTGATCTTCGTCTCGGGCTATGCCGAGGACGCCTTCCGCAAGAACCTGCCCGAGGGCGAGACCTTCAACTTCCTGCCCAAACCCTTCAGCCTGAAGCAGCTGGTGGAGACGGTGAAGGAGATCATCGCCCGCTGAGGCGGCGGTGAAGGGTCGTGGTGGCCGCTGTGGGAGTCGAACCCACACGGGCATGGCCCGAGGCATTTTAAGTGCCTTCCGTCTACCAGTTTCGGCAAGCGGCCCTGTCACACCGGTCCCGTCATAGCGCATGGACCCGGGCGAGGACAACGCGAGCGTGGCCGTGCCGACCGGGGTTTGCGCGATCGACGCCCCGAGCTCGGCAAGGCGTCCGATAGGCCGATCGCGGCCCCGGATTTCAGCGCGCGTTCTCCCCTGCCCTGCGCGATGAGCACGGCGCCCGCGACCCGGCGGTGGTTCGACCCGGTCCCTCGATCCGTCGCGAGACGCTCCACTCCGGATTGGTGACCAGCGAGCCGACGCACAAAAGCGCACGGGTCCACGAAAAAGGGGCCGCCTTTCGGCGACCCCTTCTGCGTTTCGATGGTTCTGCGGTCGGTTCTATTCGGCCGCCGAAGGCAGCTCGTCGAGCGTGCGGGCGCCGCTCTCCGAGGCCTTCTGCTGCAGGATCAGGGTGTCGCGGCGACGGGCGACGGCCCGGATGTCGGCCGCCATGGATCCGGTTCCGGCGGGGATCAGCGACCCGACGATGACGTTTTCTTTGAGGCCTTCGAGGTAGTCGATCTTGCCGTTGACCGCCGCCTCGGTGAGGACGCGGGTGGTCTCCTGGAACGAGGCCGCCGAGATGAACGACTTCGTCTGAAGGCTCGCCTTGGTGATGCCGAGCAGCACCGGCACGCCCACCACCGGCTTCTTGCCCTCGGCGAGAAGCTTCTCGTTGATGTCGGCCAGTTCCGTCCGGTCGATCTGGTCGCCCGTCAGGATCTCGGAATCGCCGCCGTCGGTGATCTCCACCTTCTGCAGCATCTGCCGGACGATCACCTCGATGTGCTTGTCGTTGATGGACACGCCCTGGAGCCGGTAGACCTCCTGGATCTCGTTGACGAGGTAGGCCGCGAGCTCCTCCACGCCCTTGATCGCCAGGATGTCGTGCGGCGCCGGGTTGCCGTCGACGATGTAGTCGCCGAGTTCCACCACGTCCCCGTCCTGCAGGTGGATGTGCTTGCCCTTGGGGATCAGGTACTCGACCGCATCCGAACCGTCGTGCGGGGTCAGCGTCAGGCGACGCTTGTTCTTGTAGTCGCGCCCGAACTGGATCGTCCCGGATTTCTCCGCGATGATCGCCGCGTCCTTCGGCCGGCGTGCCTCGAACAGCTCCGCCACCCGCGGCAGACCGCCGGTGATGTCGCGGGTCTTGGCCGAGTCGGTGGAGACGCGGGCGAGGATGTCGCCGGCCTTCACCGAGGCTCCCGGATCGTAACCGATGATGGCGTCCACCGGCAGGAAGTACCGCGCGTCCGAGCCGCGCGGCAGCTTCATCGGCTTGCCGTCCTTGTCGAGCACCAGCATCGCCGGCTTGAGGTCGGCGGTGCGGGCGGTGCCGCGCCAATCGATGACGACGCGCTTGGCGATGCCGGTCGATTCGTCGGTGGTCTCGGTGATCGACTGGCCGTCGATCAGGTCCTCGTAGGCCACCACGCCGTCGGTCTCGGTGATGATCGGACGGGTGTAGGGGTCCCATTCGGCGATACGCTGGCCGCGCTTGACCTGATCGCCCTCGTCGACGCGCAGGCGCGCGCCGTACTGCAGGCGGTGGACCGCCCGCTCCGAACCATCCGTACCGACGATGACGACGGCGACGTTACGGCCGGTGGCGATGAGGTCGCCGTCGGTGTTGCGGGCGAGCGCCCGGTTGCGGATCTTGATCGTGCCTTCGAAGCTCGACTCGATGAAGGACGAATCCGCGATCTGCGCCGCGCCGCCGATGTGGAAGGTGCGCATCGTGAGCTGGGTGCCCGGCTCGCCGATGGACTGCGCCGCGATGACGCCGACCGCCTCGCCCATGTTGACGGGCGTGCCGCGGGCGAGATCGCGCCCGTAGCAGGTGGCGCAGACGCCGCTCTTGGTGGCGCAGACCAGCACCGAGCGGATCTTCACCTCCTGGATGCCGGCGGCCTGGATCGCCGGCAGATGCTTCTCCTCGATCGTCTCGTTGGTCTTGACGATGACGGTGCCGTCCTGGGCGACCAGGTCCTCGGCCGTGGCACGACCGAGGATACGGATCGAAAGCGGGGCCACGACCTGGCCGGCATCGACGATGGCGCGCATCTTGATGCCGTTGGAGGTGCCGCAATCGACCTCGCGAATGACCGCGTCCTGCGCCACGTCGACGAGACGGCGGGTGAGGTAGCCGGAGTTGGCGGTCTTCAACGCCGTGTCCGCGAGGCCCTTACGGGCACCGTGGGTGGAGTTGAAGTACTCGAGCACGTCGAGGCCTTCCTTGAAGTTCGAGATGATCGGCGTCTCGATGATCTCGCCCGAGGGCTTGGCCATGAGGCCACGCATGGCGGCGAGCTGCTTCATCTGCGCCGGCGAACCGCGGGCACCGGAATGGCTCATCATGTAGATCGAGTTGATCTGCTTGTCGGCGCCGTTCTCGTCCTTCTGCACGGTCGAGATGCGCAGCATCATCTCGGCGGCGAGCTTGTCCGAGCACTTCGCCCAGGCGTCGACGACCTTGTTGTACTTTTCGCCCTGGGTGATCAGGCCGTCGTTGTACTGCTGCTCGTAGTCCTTCACGAGCGCGCGGGTGTCGTCGACGATGGGCCACTTATTGTCGGGCACCACCATGTCGTCCTTGCCGAACGAGATGCCGGCCTTGAACGCGTGGTTGAAGCCCAGCGCCATGATGCGATCGCAGAAGATCACCGACTCCTTCTGACCGCAGTGGCGGTAGACGGTGTCGATCATCGCCGAGATCTCCTTCTTGGTCATCAGCTTGTTGACGACGTCGAAGGGCACGTTCTTGTGCAGCGGCAGGGCACCCGAGAGGATCACGCGGCCCGGAGTGGTATCGTAGGTCTTGGTCAGCGGCTCGCCGTCGGGGCCGATGCCCTTCCAGCGCCACTTGATCTTGGAGTGCAGCTTGACGGCGCCCGCAGCCAGCGCGTGCTCCAGCTCGCCGACGTTGCCGTAGACGCCCTGCATCGGGTTCTTCGGGTTGTCGGCGTTGAACGCGCCGACCAACCCCTCGCCGACGATCGACAGGTAGTAGAGGCCGAGCACGATGTCCTGCGAGGGCACGATGATCGGCTGGCCGTTGGCCGGGTGCAGGATGTTGTTGGTCGACATCATCAGCACGCGCGCTTCCAGCTGAGCCTCGAGGCTCAGGGGAACGTGCACGGCCATCTGATCACCGTCGAAGTCGGCGTTGAAGGCGGCGCAGACCAGCGGGTGCAGCTGGATCGCCTTGCCCTCGATGAGCTTGGGCTCGAACGCCTGGATGCCGAGGCGGTGGAGCGTCGGCGCACGGTTGAGCATCACCGGGTGCTCGCGGATGACCTCGTCGAGGATATCCCAGACTTCCGGCTTCTCCTTCTCGACGAGCTTTTTGGCCTGCTTGACGGTGGCCGAGAAACCCTTGGCGTCGAGGCGCGCGTAGATGAACGGCTTGAACAGCTCCAGCGCCATCTTCTTGGGCAGGCCGCACTGGTGCAGTTTCAGCTCCGGGCCCACCACGATGACCGACCGGCCGGAGTAGTCGACGCGCTTGCCGAGCAGGTTCTGGCGGAACCGGCCCTGCTTGCCCTTCAGCATGTCGGCGAGCGACTTCAGCGGACGCTTGTTGGCACCCGTGATGACGCGGCCGCGGCGGCCGTTGTCGAACAGCGCGTCGACCGCCTCCTGAAGCATGCGCTTCTCGTTGCGGATGATGATGTCGGGCGCGCGCAGCTCGATCAGCCGCTTGAGGCGGTTGTTGCGGTTGATGACGCGGCGGTAGAGATCGTTGAGATCGGACGTGGCGAAGCGGCCGCCGTCGAGCGGGACGAGCGGGCGCAGGTCCGGCGGGATCACCGGCACCACGGTGAGGATCATCCACTCGGGCTTGTTGCCCGACATCTGGAAGGCCTCGATGATCTTCAGGCGCTTGAGGAGCTTCTTGGGCTTGAGCTCCGACGTCGTCGTCGCGATCTCCTCGCGCAGGCTGTTGGCGATGCCGTCGAGGTCGAGTTCCTGCAGGATGCGGCGGATGGCTTCCGCGCCGATCATCGCCGTGAACGAATCCTCGCCGTACTCCTCCTGGGCGCGCAGGTACTCCTCCTCGGACAGGAGCTGACGCTCCTTCAGGGGGGTGAGGCCGGGCTCGATGGTGACGTAGGACTCGAAGTAGAGGATGCGCTCGAGATCCTTGAGCGCCATGTCGAGCAGCAGGCCGATGCGCGAGGGCAGCGACTTCAGGAACCAGATGTGGGCGACGGGGGCGGCGAGCTCGATGTGGCCCATGCGGTCGCGCCGCACGCGCGCGAGGGTGACCTCGACGCCGCACTTCTCGCAGATGACGCCCTTGTACTTCATGCGCTTGTACTTGCCGCACAAGCACTCGTAATCCTTGATCGGTCCAAAGATGCGCGCGCAGAACAGACCGTCACGCTCGGGCTTGAACGTGCGGTAGTTGATCGTCTCGGGCTTCTTGATCTCGCCGAAGGACCACGACAGAATCTTCTCAGGCGACGAGATCGAGATCTTGATCTGGTCGAAGCTCTGAGGCTGAGACTGCTGGTTGAAAAGATTCATGACCTCTTGGTTCATGGATCAACTCCTGCTGACGGGGCGCGCCCTCCGCCGAGGGGCTACCGCGTGCTGAAAACTCAAGGTCGGCGCCGCGACTGCCTCAGTCGCCGCTGGCCGTCGTCCATCCGAGAGGCGCTTCCCCTCCCCGCTCGCACCGCGCCGACCCGTCTGGCCGGCGCGGGAGCGTCTGGTGTCGTACTACTCGGCCGCCTCGGCGGGCGGCTCGAGCTGGTCGTTGGCGCTCTTCTTGGTGGAGGTGAGCTCCACGTTGAGGCCGAGCGAGCGCATCTCCTTGACGAGCACGTTGAACGACTCGGGAATGCCCGCCTCGAAGGTGTCGTCGCCGCGCACGATCGCCTCATAGACCTTGGTGCGGCCGGCGACGTCGTCCGACTTCACCGTCAGCATCTCCTGCAGCGTGTAGGCGGCACCGTAGGCCTCCAGCGCCCAGACCTCCATCTCGCCGAAGCGCTGGCCACCGAACTGCGCCTTTCCGCCCAGCGGCTGCTGGGTGACGAGGGAGTACGGCCCGATCGACCGGGCGTGGATCTTGTCGTCCACGAGGTGGTGCAGCTTCAGCATGTAGATGTAGCCCATCGTCACCTTGCGGTCGAAGGGCTCGCCGGTGCGGCCGTCGTAGAGGGTCGACTGGGCCGACCGGTCGAGACCGGCCATCTCCAGCATCGTCTCAATGTCGGCTTCCTTGGCACCGTTGAACACCGGGGTGGCCATCGGCACGCCGCGGCGCACGTTGTTGGCGGCCTCCGCCATGTCCTCGTCCGACAAGCCCTCCAGCTCCGACGGCGAGTAGATCGCCTGCATCTCCGCCTTGAGGGGCGCGATGTCGTTGGAGCGCAGGTAGGCGTCCACCGCGAGCCCGACCTTGCGGCCGAGGCCGGCGGCGGCCCAGCCGAGGTGGGTCTCGAGGATCTGGCCGACGTTCATGCGCGAGGGCACGCCCAGCGGGTTCAGCACGATGTCGGCATGGGTCCCGTCCTCGAGGAACGGCATGTCCTCGATCGGCACGATCCGCGACACGACACCCTTGTTGCCGTGACGGCCGGCCATCTTGTCGCCCGGCTGGATCTTGCGCTTCACCGCCACGAAGACCTTGACCATCTTCATGACGCCGGGGGGCAGCTCGTCGCCGCGCTGCAGCTTCTCGACCTTGTCGAGGAAGCGCTGCTCGAGGCGCTTCTTCGACTCGTCGTACTGCTTCTGCATCGCTTCCATCTCGGTCATGAGACGGTCGTCGACCACGGCGAACTGCCACCACTGCGAGCGGGGATACTCGTTGAGGATCTCCCGCGACAGCGTGGTCTCCTTCTTGAACCCCTTCGGACCGGCGATCGGCGCCTGGCCGATCAGCACGCCGGCGAGGCGCGCGTAGGTGTTGCGGTCGAGGATCGCCTGCTCGTCGTCGCGATCCTTGGCCAGGCGCTCGATCTCCTCGCGCTCGATCGCCTGGGCGCGCTCGTCCTTGTCGACGCCGTGCCGGTTGAACACCCGCACCTCGACGATGGTGCCGGTCACGCCCGGGGGAACCCGCAGCGAGGTGTCGCGCACGTCCGACGCCTTCTCGCCGAAGATGGCGCGAAGGAGCTTCTCCTCCGGCGTCATCGGGCTTTCGCCCTTCGGGGTGATCTTGCCGCACAGGATGTCGCCCGCGTGGACCTCGGCGCCGATGTAGACGATGCCGGCCTCGTCGAGGTTCTTGAGCGCCTCTTCCGAGACGTTCGGGATGTCGCGGGTGATCTCTTCCGGACCGAGCTTGGTGTCCCGAGCCATCACCTCGAATTCCTCGATGTGGATCGAGGTGAACACGTCATCCTTCACGATCCGCTCGGAGAGCAGGATCGAGTCCTCGAAGTTGTAGCCGTTCCACGGCATGAACGCGACGAGCACGTTGCGGCCGAGCGCGAGTTCACCGAACTCCGTCGAGGGACCGTCGGCGATGATCTCGCCCTTCTTGACGGTCTCGCCGACGCGCACCAGCGGCTTCTGCGTGATGCAGGTCGACTGGTTGGAGCGCTGGAACTTCTGCAGGCGATAGATGTCGACGCCGGGCTTGGTGGCGTCGGCCTCTTCCGTGGCGCGGATGACGATACGGGTGGCATCGACCTGGTCGATGATGCCCGAGCGCCGCGCCGCGATGGCCGCACCCGAGTCGCGGGCGACGACGGCTTCCATGCCGGTGCCGACGAAAGGCGCGTCGGCGCGGACCAGCGGCACCGCCTGGCGCTGCATGTTCGAGCCCATCAGCGCGCGGTTGGCGTCGTCGTTCTCGAGGAACGGGATCAGCGCCGCCGCCACCGAGACGAGCTGCTTGGGGGACACGTCCATCAGGTCGACGCGGTCGGGGGCGACGACGATGACGTCGCCGGCCCGGCGGCAGACCACGAGCTCTTCGATGAGCTTGAAGTTCTCATCCATCTGGGCGTTGGCCTGGGCGACGAAGTACTTCGCCTCCTCCATGGCCGAGAGGTAGGACACCTCGGTGGTGACGACCCCGTCCTTGACCCGGCGGAACGGCGTCTCGATGAAGCCGTACTTGTTCACCCGCGCGAAGGTGGCGAGCGAGTTGATCAGGCCGATGTTGGGGCCTTCCGGCGTCTCGATCGGGCAGATGCGGCCGTAGTGGGTCGGGTGCACGTCGCGCACCTCGAAGCCGGCACGCTCACGGGTGAGACCGCCGGGGCCGAGCGCCGAGAGGCGACGCTTGTGCGTCACTTCCGAGAGCGGATTGGTCTGGTCCATGAACTGCGACAGCTGCGACGAGCCGAAGAACTCGCGCACCGCGGCCGCCGCGGGCTTGGCGTTGATGAGGTCCTGCGGCATCACCGTGTCGATATCGACCGAGGACATCCGCTCCTTGATGGCGCGCTCCATGCGCAGCAGGCCGAGGCGGTACTGGTTTTCCATGAGCTCGCCGACGGAGCGCACGCGGCGGTTGCCGAGGTGGTCGATGTCGTCGATCTCGCCCTTGCCGTCGCGCAGGTCCACCAGCGCCTTGACGACGGCGAGCATGTCCTCGCGGCGCAGCGTGCGCACGGTGTCCTCGGCGTCGAGGTCGAGGCGCATGTTCATCTTCACGCGGCCGACCGCGGAGAGGTCGTAGCGCTCGGAATCGAAGAACAGCGAGTGGAACATCGCCTCGGCCGTATCCAGCGTCGGCGGCTCGCCCGGGCGCATGACCCGGTAGATGTCGAACAGCGCGCCCTCGCGGGACGAGTTCTTGTCCACGGCCAGCGTGTTGCGGATGTAGGGACCGACGTTGACGTGGTCGATGTCGAGCAGCGGCAGTTCGGTGATGCCGACCTCTTCCAGGCTCTTGAGGAGCTTGTCGGAAATCTCGTCGCCGGCCTCGGCCCAGATCTCGCCGGTCTTGGGGTTGACGAGATCCTCGGCGATGTATTGGCCGATCAGGTCCTCGTCGGTGGCCTTGAGGAAGTTGACGCCGCGCTCGGCGATCTGCCGGGCGTTGCGGGCGTTCAGCTTCTTGCCGGCTTCGAGCACGACTTCGCCGGACTCGGCGTCGACGAGGTCGACCGAGGCCTTGAAGCCCTTCAGGCGCTCGGCGTCGTAGGGCACGCGCCAGTCGGCGCCGTCGCGATCGTAGATCACGCGGTTGTAGAAGGTCGACAGGATCTCTTCGCCGTCGAGGCCGAGCGCGAACAGCAGCGAGGTCACCGGCAGCTTGCGCTTCCGGTCGATGCGCACGTGGACGATGTCCTTGGCGTCGAACTCGACGTCGAGCCAGGAGCCGCGATAGGGGATGATGCGCGCCGCGAACAGCAGCTTGCCCGACGAGTGGGTCTTGCCCTTGTCGTGATCGAAGAACACGCCGGGCGACCGGTGCATCTGCGAGACGATGACGCGCTCGGTGCCGTTGACGATGAAGGTGCCGTTCTCCGTCATCAGGGGCATGTCGCCCATGTAGACGTCCTGCTCCTTGATGTCCTTGACGGACTTGGCGCCGGTGTCGGGATCCACATCGAACACGATGAGGCGCAACGTGACCTTGAGCGGGGCCGCGAAGGTGATGCCGCGCTGACGGCACTCGTCGACGTCGTATTTCGGCTGTTCGAAGGTGTACTTGACGAATTCGAGCAGGGCCGTGGCCGAGAAGTCCGAGATCGGGAAGACCGACTTGAAGACGGTCTGCAGGCCCTCGTCGCCGCGGCCGCCCTCCGGCTCGTCCATCATCAGGAACTGGTCGTAGGATGCCTTCTGAACCTCGATGAGGTTCGGCATCTCGGCCACTTCCTTGATCTTTCCGAAGAACTTCCGAATGCGCTTGCGACCGACCAGCGTATTGGCCATGTGTGACCTCGCTCCACCATCTCAGCGTGCCGGGTGCCCGGGGAAAGCCATGTGCCTCCCGCAACCAGGCGATGGACCCGTCCCGCCGGACGACGACCCACCCGAATTGATCTCGCCGAACCTGGCCTCAGGTTCGCCGGCCGCCGGAAGCGGCCTTAGCCCGCGGGTGTGAACCCGCGGGCCTCGGTGTCCGGCCGGCCCTCGAGGGACCGGCCGGAGGTATCGGGCCCGATGCGGCCCGACACGGAGTGTTACTTGAGCTCGACCTTGGCGCCGGCCTTCTCGAGCTGCGCCTTGATCTTCTCGGCCTCGTCCTTGGTCACGGACTCCTTGACGGCCTTGGGAGCCGCCTCGACCAGATCCTTGGCTTCCTTCAGGCCGAGGCCGGTGATCGCGCGGACCTCCTTGATGACCTCGATCTTCTTGTCGCCGGCGGCGGCGAGCATGACCGTGAACTCGGTCTGCTCCTCGACGGCGGCAGCCGGGCCGGCAGCCGGGCCGGCGGCGACGGCGACGGCGGCAGCGGCCGAGACGCCCCACTTCTCTTCGAGCATCTTGGCGAGGTCGGCGGCCTCGAGGACGGTGAGCGACGACAGGTCGTCGACGAGCTTGGCGAGATCAGCCATGGTTCGGTTCCTTGGTAAAGATCGGTTTGAACGGATCGGTTTGACGATGAAGGACCGCGCGGCTCAGGCCGCTTCGTCCTTGGTGGCATAGGCCCCGAACACGCGGGCGAGCTTGGCCGCCGGCGCATTGACGACCTGTGCGATCTTGGTCGCGGGAGCCTGGACGAGGCCCACGATCTTGGCGCGCAGTTCGTCGAGGGACGGGAGCGAGGCGAGCGCCTTCACACCATCCGGGTTCAGGGCGGTCGTTCCCATGGCGCCGCCGAGGATCACGAGCTTGTCGTTACCCTTGGCGAAATCCACCGCCACCTTGGCGGCCGCGACCGGATCGCTCGAATAGGCGAGCAGGGTCGGGCCCTTCAGGAGGGGCTTGATGGAGGCGACGTCCGTGCCATCGAGAGCGATGTTGGCGATGCGGTTCTTGGTGACCTTCACGGTGGCACCGGCGAGCTTCATCTGCGTGCGCAGCTTCTGCATCTCGGCGACCGTGAGGCCTTTGTAGTGGGCCACGACGACGACGGACGTGTTCGCGAACACGCCGTTGAGCGTCGAGACGAGATCAGCTTTGGCTGTCCTGTCCACTGGGGCTCTCTCCGGTTGGCGGAACCCCCTCGAGGAGGGTCCGCCGGTTGCACATGCCGCCCGGGACGGAACTCGGCTCAAAAAGAAGCCGGAACGTCCTGGACGACGCTTCACGGCCCTGTCCCCTGACGCCCCCGTAAACGGTGGACGACACGGGCGAGATGGTTCAAACCGATGCCCCACGACGCTGCGCGATGCAGCGAAGCGAGGGTGTTGAAGTCGGTCTTCCCCGTCTGTGCAGGCTTGGCGGATTAAGCCGGTGACCCGGCGCCTGCAGTCTCGGACAGGACATAGCCGGAGGAAGTTCCGAAGCGCTTGGCGCCCCTCGAAACCCTCCGGCCATCATTGCCCGGTCGCCCGGACGATGTCTCTCCGGGAAGGCGACCTGACGGTCGGTTCCCGGTTGGTGTCTGAAAACGTTGAGAGGCGTCTATAAGGCCTCGCATGTCGCGTGCCAAGGGCTGCGATGCGATAATTGCGTCGCAGGCTACGATTTGCCTTGACGCCTCTGCGTCTTCCGCATGCGCCGTTCAGGTCGGGAGGAAGCGGCGGGCGGCGCGCCACCACGGCTCGCGCTCGGTGCGCGGCTGGTCGGCCTTGGCCGCGTAGAACGATGCGTTGTGCTCGCCCCGCAGCGCCTCGCGCGTGAACCGGATCAGGTGGTGGGCGACGAAGCCCATGTTGAACACCGCCTCGATCTGGCCGCGCTTCAGGGCGTGGCCGGCCGCCCGCCAGAACACCCGACGGTAGTCCGACAGCAGCCCGACCCGCACCGCGATATTGAAGCCGAGGATGAGCCCGCGCCGCAGGTTCGTGCGGGTGAGCTTGCCCTTGGTCGGTGTCTTGATCCGGTTCGGATAGGTCACCTCGACCTGGTGACGGAACCGCTCGAACAGATGGGCGGGCTCGTAGGCGTGGGCGATGGCCCGGCGCCAGCTCGCCACCACGTCGTCGTGCGGCCGCTTGAACAGGACGTTGGACTCGAGCGACGCATCGTGGACGAGGCGACCCTCGCGGGTCAGCCGGTCCCACAGCGGGGTCTTGGGCAGGGCCTGGAGCAGGTTCATCGTCAGCACCGGCACCGCCGACTTGTCGATGAAGTCGATCAGCTTCTGCTCCGAGCCGTCGCTGTCGGTGTCGAGGCCGAGGATGATGCCGGAGGTCACCTCGAGGCCGAAGCTGTTGAGGGTCTCGATCGCCTCGTACATCGGCACGGCGGCGTTGTGCTTCTTGTCGATGCCCGCCAGCGCCTCCTCTTCCGGCGTCTCGATGCCGACGAAGACGGTCATGAAGTTGGCCTGCCGCATCAATTCCAGGATGTCGGGCTGCTTGGCCATGTTCAGCGTCGCCTCGCAGGCGAACTGGAGCGGGAAGTGGTTCTTCTTCTGCCACGCCACCAGGTGGGGCAGCATGTCCTTGGTCGCCTTGCGGTTGCCGATGAAGTTGTCGTCGACGAAATACACCACCGCGGGATGGCCGGGCTGGGAGATGATCGCGTCGAGCTCGGCGCACATCTGCTCGGGCGTCTTCAGGCGCGGCTGGCGTCCGTAGAGCTGCGGGATGTCGCAGAACTCGCAGCGATAGGGGCAGCCCGACGAGAACTGCAGCGAGCCGATCAGGTAGCGCTTGAGCGGGGCGGCCTCGTAGGCGGGCGAGGGAAAGTCGGAGAGCGGCAGGCGCTCCTTGGTCTCCAGCCGCACCTGTGCGGCCGGGATCGAGACGTCCGCGTCGAGGATCTCCACGAGTTGGTCGGTGGCGTCACCGATCTCGCCCACGTGCAGGTAGTCGAACTCGGGGTACTCCTCCGGCGCGCCGGACACCGAGGGGCCGCCGAGCACCGTCACCCGGCCGGCCGCATGGGCGCGGGCGTAGATGTCGCGGATCTGCGGCGCCTGGATGTGCATGCCCGACACGAACACCGCGTCGGCCCAGGCGAAATCGTCCGGCCCGGCCCGCTTGATGTTCTCGTCGACGAACCGGCACTCCCACGCCTCGGGCATGTAGGCCGCGATCAGCAGGAGCCCCTGGGGCGGCATGAACGCCTTCACGCCACCCATGAGGGGATAGGCGTGGGCGAAAGTCCCGAAGGACGGTGTGTAGGCGGGAAAGACGCAGAGGATGCGTCGGCGGGAGGTGACCGGGAGGTTGCATCGCATGCGCGCTGTCTAGCACAGCCCGAGCCGGAATCGTCCCCCCGCTTTCGCGTCGGATGCGTCGTTTTTTGTCGCTGCCCGCCGGCCGCGACGGCGCCGGGTCTGGGGCGGCCTCGTCTCCGGGCCCCGCCCGCATGGAAACCGGCGTCGGCGTCCGCCGCGATCAGGCCTTCGGCTTGGGCAGCATGTTCGGCCGCCAGCGCCGATGCATCCACAGCCATTGGCCGGGGTTCTCGCGCACCCACTCCTCGACCACCCGGGTCATCGCCTGGGTGGCGCCCTGGACGTCGATGGCGCCGGTGGCGTCGCGGGGCAGGTCGAGGGGCGGCGTCAGTTCGAGCTTGAAGCGCACGCCCGGTCGCCGGACGACGCGCACCCCGTGGACCGGGCATTCGTAATGCCGGGCGAGCTTGGCCAGGAGCGGGTTGGCCAGCACCGGCCGGCCGAAGAACTCGACGACCACGCCGCGGGTGAAATGCTGGTCGATGAGCTGGCCGAGGTGGCCTCCGCGCTCGACCACGCCCCGCATCGCGAACACCGATCCCTGCCCCGAGGCGGCGAGCCCGCCCATGGTCTCGCGGCGGATCTCCTGCACCAGCCGGGCGCTGGCGGCGTCGTTGGGCGGCCGGAAGATCGCGGTGGCGTCGAGGCCGTATTTCGCCGCGCAGATCGCCGGCAGTTCCCAGTTGGCGAGATGGGCGGAGAAGATCAGGCCGGGCTTGCCGTCCTCGCGCAGGGCGTCGAAATGCGTCTCGCCTTCGACCTCCATGCGCTGGCTCGCCGGATCGGCCGGGTCGACGTCGAACAGCGTGTGCAGATGGGCGTATTCGGCGGCCGTGCGCCCGAGGTTGTCCCAGGCGTCGCGGGCGATGGCGCGGATGGCGGCCTCGTCGCGGTCGGGGAAGGCCGCGCGCAGGTTGTCGAGGGCGATGCGATGCGAGGGCAGCCACGGGCCGACGGTGCGGGTGAGCGCGCCTCCGATCCGGCTCGCGCGTTCCGTCCCGAGTGCGCGCGCCAGCAGGAACAGCCCCCGCACGAGGGGGATCATCGCCAGCCCGGCGAGGCGCGGCAGGTGGCGGTTCAGGAGCAGGGCGAGGCGGAGCAAGGCGAACTCGTGTTGCGGGCGGCAGCCGGTCCGGGCCCGCTTAAAGGCAATCGGCCGTCTCGCCCACCCCGGGCAGGGCTACAGCGTCACCAGGATCTTGCCGAACACCTTTCGCGATTCCAGCCGTTCCAGGCCCGTCCCGAACTGGCTGAGCGGCAGCACCGTGTCCACCACGGGCGTCAGGCCCTCGGCCATCTTGGCGAGCGCATCGCGGATGTTGGCCATCGAGCAGCCGAACGAACCGGTGATGCGGTACTGCTGCTGGAACAGCTGCATCAGGTTCATGGTGGTGGAGACACCGGAGGTCGAGCCGCAGGTGACGAGGCGCCCGCCGCGCTTGAGGCAGAGCAGCGATCCGTTCCAGGTCTCGGGCCCGACATGCTCGAACACCACGTCGACGCCCTTGCGCTTGGTCAGCCGGCGAACCTCGCCCTCGAACCGCTCGGTGCGGTAGTTGATGACGTGGTCGGCGCCCAGCGCCGCCGCCTTCTCGCCTTTGGCGTCGTCGCCCACGGTGGTGAAGACCGTGCAGCCGATGGCCTTGGCCATCTTGATGGCGGCGGTGCCGATGCCCGATCCCCCGGCATGGACCAGGATGCTCTCGCCGGGCTCCAGCTTGGCGTTGTCGAACAGCATGTGCTGCACGGTGCCGAAGGCGATGGGCGCACAGGCCGCATCGGTGAAGCTCACCCCGTGCGGCACCTTGACGACGAGGCGCTCGGGCATCGTCACCCACTCGCGGGCAAAGCCGTCGAGGTGGAAGCCCATCACGCCGGAGACGTCCTCGCAGAGGTTGTCGCGACCCTGGGAGCAGGCCTTGCAGCGTCCGCACGTCCGCGCGCCGTACATCACGACGCGGTCGCCGGGCGCGAAGTCCGTCACGCTTTCGCCGATCGTGACGATCTCGCCGGAGGCCTCGGCTCCGACGGTGAGCGGCAGCTTGCGCTTGGCGAAGGCCATGCCGCGAAAGCCC
Organism: Methylobacterium sp. Leaf399; assembly: GCF_001424525.1. Classification (NCBI taxonomy): domain Bacteria; kingdom Pseudomonadati; phylum Pseudomonadota; class Alphaproteobacteria; order Hyphomicrobiales; family Methylobacteriaceae; genus Methylobacterium; species Methylobacterium sp. Leaf399. The sequence goes on from NZ_LMQK01000002.1 coordinate 82,523, forward strand.
CAGACGTCGATGAAGTTGAGCCCCACCGCCCGCACCCGGATGCGGACCTCGCCGGGGCCGGGCGCGGCCGGTGGCTCGACGTCGCTCACGCGCAGGTCGCGGTCGCCGAAGAGTTGAAGGGCTTGCATGACGATCCGTCGTTGTGTGTTCGCACGGTAGGCCCCGCCCCCGCATAAGGGGGGAGGAAGGCACGTCGAGCGATGTCAGTACGCAGCCGCTCCCGCCGCATCAACCCGCCCTACTCCGGCGCCAGGTACCGCCGCCGTGCCCAACCGAGGATCGGGCCGGCCTTGACCCGGCACCAGGTCAGCCCGCTCGGCGTGTCCGCCGTGCAACCGAACCCGCGCAGACGCGCGCCCAGGGGCGCCCGGCCGAGGGCCGGCGCTTCGGCGTCCGGCGTTTCGCGGATGCTGAGGGTGTCGCCCGGAGCCAGGCCGTCGACGCGGAACGCATCCTGGGCGAGGGTCGGGCTCGCCCACGACAGGGCGGCCACGAGGATCACGACGCGACGGTCCATGCTCGGCCTCAGGTCCGGTGGACGCCCATCATCGCGGTGAGGCCGCCGTCCACCGGCAGCACCGCCCCGGTGATATAGGAGGCCTCTTGCCCCATCAGGAAGGCCGCCAGCGCCGCGACCTCCTCGGGTCGCGCGAAGCGCCCGGCCGGAATCTGACGTTCCATCCCGTCGCGGTGGGCGGCGTAGGGCGCCATCATGCCGGTGTCGATGAAGCCCGGCGCGATCACGTTGACGGTGACCCCGCGCTTGGCGGTCTCGATCGCCAGCGTCCGGCAATAGGCGACGAGCGCGCCCTTGGTGGCGGCATAGGCGGCGTTGCCCGGGTTGGCCCTGAGTGCGGCCACCGAGCCGATGGCGACGATGCGCCCCGAGCGCGCCCGGATCATGCCGCGCACCAGCGCCTTGGCCAGCCGGGTCAGGGACCAGAAGTTCACCTGCATGGCGGCCTCGGCCCTGTCCTGCGCCATCATCGCGGCGAGCACGTCGTAGGATTGGCCGGCGTTGTGGACGAGGCCGTGGAAACCCTCACCCTCCATCGCCTCGCAGAAGGCGTCGAGGGCGGCGGTATCGGCCAGATCGAGGGCATGGGCCCGCACCTGCCGGTCCGGATGGGCGATGCGCATCGCCTCCACCAGGGCGGCGGCCGCATCGACCGACGAGCGATAGGTGAAGTCGACGTCGTGGCCCGCGGCCGTCAGGCGGCGCACGATGGCGGCGCCGAGGCCCGAGCCGCCGCCGGTGACGAGGATGCGCTGCGCCTCGCTCATGCCGGCTCGCCCGCGAGCACGAGACAGGTGTTCTGGCCGCCGAAGCCGAAGGAGTTCGACAGCACCCGCGAGACCGCCATGTCCCGCGTGGTCGCCACCACGTCGAGGGGGATGGCGGGGTCGGGCAGCGCGTAGTTGATGGTCGGCGGGATGCGGCCGTGCTGGATCGTGAGCAGCGAGACCACCGCCTCGATGGCGCCGGCCGCGGTGAGGGTGTGGCCGATCATCGACTTGTTGGAGGAGATCGGCAGGTCGCGCATGCGCTCGCCGAACACCGCCATGCAGCCCATGGCCTCCATCTTGTCGTTCTCCGGCGTCGAGGTGCCGTGTGCGTTGATGGTGTCGATGGCGTCGGGCATCGTGCCGGCGTCGTCGAGGGCGGCGCGGATCGCGGCGATGATCGGGGCGCCGTCCGGGCTCGACCGGGTGCGGTGGAAGCCGTCGCCCTTCTCGCCGCAGCCGAGCACGTAGCCGAGGATTTTTGCGCCGCGTGCCCGGGCGGCTTCGGCGTCCTCCAGCACCAGCGCCGCTGCGCCCTCCCCCATCACGAAGCCGTCGCGGTTCTTCGAGAACGGCTTCGAGGCGGCCGAGGGCGTGTCGTTCTGCGTCGACAGCGCGGAGAGCAGCGAGAACCGGATCAGCGATTCCGGGTTCACCGATCCATCGGTGCCGATGCAGAGCGCGGCGGCCGTCTCGCCGCGGCGGATCGCCTCGACGCCGAGCTGGATCGCGGTGGCGCCGGACGAACAGGCGGTGGAGAGCGAGATCGGCGAGCCCCTGGTGCCGAAGCGGTCGGCGATCCGGTCGGCCACCGTGCCGAAGATGAAGAGGTCGTGCCACTCGTCGAAGCGGCGGCTCGCGGCGGCCCGCTGCAGGTCGGTGTAGGTGATGGGGCCGGCCTGACCGGAGGCCACGGCGAGGGCGTGGCGCTGCGGCCATTCCATCTCGACGGGGGGCACCGCGATGAACAGGGCCCCGGGAAAATCGCCCTTGGCACCGATCCCGGACTGGGACACCGCTTCCTCGGCGGCCACCTCGGCGAAGCGCTGCGACAGCGCCGGCGCCACCAACGGATCGGTGTCGAGGCAATCCACGGTCCCGGCGATGCGGGTGCGCAGGCCGTCGGTGGCGAAACGGCCGATGGTGCGGATGCCCGAGCGCCCGGCGGTGAGCGCCGCCCAGGTGTCGGCCTGCCCCTGGCCGACCGAGGTGACGAGGCCGAGCCCGGTGACCGCCACCAGCGGCCGGCCCTTCGCATCGCGGGAAGAGAGACGGGAAGAAGGATGAGTCATCGCGCCGTACAAGAGCTGTCGGATTCACGCATCTCGAGACCTATCGTCTGAAGGGAGGCACGTCGCCGCTCCCCGCTTGCGCCTCCCGTGGTCGTCCTCGATCGTGGATGTCTCACTCGGCCGCCACGAGGAAGAGAACACACCGCCGTATCGTTCACGCCGCGCTGACCCGGATCACGCCCTCGCCGCGCCGGTGGCCCACCACCGTCACCGCCACCTCCCGCGCCTGCCCCCGTGCCACCAGGGCCGTGGCCAGGGCTGTGCCGAAGGGCCCCGTGACTTCGAGCGAATGGCCGCTGACGTCGCCGAGCGCCGTGACAGGGGCCCCCGGTGCCAGGTCCGACAGGGCCGCGCCCTCCTCGGCCGTGATGGTTGCCACGCCGGTGGCGCCCGAGATCACCGCATCGGGGCGCGTCACGCCCGCGTCCCGCCACAGCGCCGACAGGCTCGCACCCACGCTGCCGGGCACCCGGCGCGGGCGGTCGCTGGCCACCGAGGAGAGGCGCGCCAGCGCGGTCGCGCCGCGCGCCGCCGCCGCCTCTTCCGCCTCCAGGACGAGGAAGGCCGCCGCGCTGCCCAGGATGAAGCCGCCCTCCCCGTCGCCGGATCGGGAGAACACGGGGCTGTGGTCGGCCCGGCGCAGGTAGCCGCCGAGCTCGTGGACCACCATCACGTCCGGCCGTTCGGCGCTGTAGGAGCCGCCCACCAGCATGGCCTCGACCTGCCCCGAAGCGATGCGGGCGGCCGCGATACGCAGCGCGTCGACGCCGCAGGGTTCCTCGCCCATGAAGGTGCGCGAGGCGCCGGTGACGCCGTGGACGATGGCGATATTGCCGGCGAGCAGGTTCGAGAGCTGGGCCAGGAACAGGGTCGGGCGCAGGTCGTTCAGCAGGCGCTCGTTGAGATAGGCGCCCGGATCGGGCGCGTCGCGCAGGCCGGTGAGGATCGCCCCGTCGACGGCGGTGTCGCGCTCGCCGCCGCCGCAGGCGACCACGAGATGCAGGGCGCCCTTGAAGGTCGAATCGTCCTTCACCCCCGCCGAATCGAGGGCGAGGCCGGCGGCATAGACGCCGAGCCGCTGCCACGGCTCCATCTGGCGCTGGTCGGACTTCTTGGGGATCTGCCCGTCGAGTGCCAGGGGCGCCACCGGATGGACGGTGTAGGGCGCGAAGGTGGCGGTGTCGGTGCGTGCCGGACGGCCGGTGCCGAGGGCGGCCAGATGCGCGTCGATGCCCTCCCCGGCGCAGGACACGAGGCCGATGCCGGTGACGACGACCTCGCGTCGCGCCGGTCCGCTCATGCGAACGGCTCGAAGGCCACGAGGCCGATCGCCTCGGCGCGCTCGCGCATCGGCGCGGCCAGCGCCTCCGGGAATGGCATGGTGCGGAAGCGCAACTCGGCGTCGGCCAAGAGCTTGGCGCCGTTGCGGATCGTCGCCTTGGTCACGGCATAGCCGGACCCGTCGTGCTCGAGGCTCGCCTCAACGGTGAGCGTCGTCTCCGGGCCGACGAAGCCGCGAAACCGCGCCTTCTCCACCGACATCAGGAACGGCATCAGCGTGAAGTTCAGCCGCGCCAGCAGGAGGTAGCCGGAGGCCTGGGCCATGGTCTCCGTCAGGAGCACGCCCGGCACCAGCGGATGCCCGGGGAAATGCCCCTCGAACACCGGGCTCTCGCGCGGGACCTCGGCCAGCGCCGTGATCCGGCCGGCCTCGCGGTCCAGGCTCACGACCCTGTCGATCATCTCGAAATACTCGAGGCGCATGAATCCGGCTCTACGATCGGCAGGCGGGGACCTTCAAACCTTCGCGACCCTCAGGCCTTGGCGGCCTTCTCGGCGACCAGCGCATCGATGCGCGCGCACAGGTTCTCGAGGACGAAGTATTCCTCGGCCGGGACCTTGCCCTCGTTGACCTCCTGGGTCCAGCGCTCGAGGGGCAGCTTGATCCCGAACGCCTTGTCCACCGCGAAGGCGATGTCGAGGAAGGCCAGCGAATCGATGCCGAGGTCGTCGATCGCATGGCTCTCCGGCGTGATGGTGTCGCGCGGGATGTCGGCGGTCTCGGCGATGATGTCGGCGACACGGTCGAAGGTGGCGGTCGAGGAGGGAACGGACGTCGAGGAGGGAACGGACATGGGTTCTCGCTGATTTCTCGCGCGCCCGGCATTCCCCGCCACGCGTGGGGAGCGACGTCCGGCGATCGGGGCACGACACATGACGCCCGGTGCCCCCGGTCGTGCGGTCCTGCGATGCGCGGCGCCTCGCTCGGCAAGGCCTTTGCACGATCGCGGTGCCATACACGAGGGGGGGTAGAGGGGCAACCTTGGCCTCGCCACGGGCGGGCGCACGGCCTATGGAGGCCGCTGCCGGTTGCATCGTTGCGCAGCCTGCAAGCGCTGCCGCGGAATGCCGTCGGGACGGCCCTGCGCGACGCACGCCGCGATCCTCGAAACGACACGCCGCCGACGAGGGCCTGACCCATGCCACCATCCGTTCGGGCCGCCGCCGAGACCGGACCCGTTTCCCTCCGCGAGCGGTCCCAGGCCCTGGCCCGCACCGTCATGGTGCTGGCCCTGGCCGCATTGGGCCTCTGGATCCTCCACCCGTTCCTGCCGGCCCTGGTCTGGGCGGCCATCCTGGCGATCGCTCTGTGGCCGCTCTACGCCCGGGCCGAGGCGCGCTTCCCGCCGCGTGGACACAACATCGCGCTGCCGAGCCTGTTCACGGCGCTCGTCGCCCTGGTGTTCCTGGCGCCCCTCGTGGTGCTCGGCGTGCAGGCCGCCCGCGAGGCGCACGATGCGCTAGCCTGGGCCAGAGCCGCGGAGCAGACCGGCATCCCCGCCCCCGAACTGCTGTCGCACCTGCCCTTGGGCGCGGCGCAGGCCACGGCGTGGTGGAACGGGACCCTCAGCCACCCGTCCGCGGGTTCGGAGCTGCTGCACCGCCTCGACAATTCCACGGCGATCGGGCTGACCAAGAGCCTCGGCTCCGAGATCGTCCGCCGGACGGTACTGTTCGGCTTCACCCTCGTGACGCTCTTCTTCCTGTTCCGCGACGGGCGGGCGGTCACGGGCCAGGCCCTCGCGGCCAGCGCAAAGCTGTTCGGGCCGCGCGGCGAGCGTGTGGCCCGCCAGATGGTCGCTTCCATCCACGGAACGGTCGACGGGCTCGTGCTGGTGGGGCTCGGCGAGGGCTTCCTCCTCGGGATCGTCTATTACTTCGCCGGCGTGCCGCATCCGGTGCTGCTGGGCGCCCTCACGGCGGTGGCCGCGATGATCCCCTTCGGCGCCCCGCTGGTGTTCGGCATCGCGGCCCTGCTCCTGCTGGCGAAGGCGGCGATGGTGCCGGCGGCGATCGTCGTCGTGGCCGGTTTCGTGGTGACCTTCGTGGCCGACCACTTCGTGCGGCCGGCGCTGATCGGCGGCACCACCCGCCTGCCCTTCCTGTGGGTGCTTCTCGGCATCCTCGGCGGCGTCGAGACCTTCGGGCTGCTCGGCCTGTTCCTCGGACCGGCGGTGATGGCGGCGCTGATGCTGCTGTGGCGGGAATTCACCGGGGGCGAAGCGACGGCTTCTTGAGGCGAACTCCCGCGTCTCAACCGTTCCACTCATCGTCAAGGTGCGGTCAACCCACGGTTTTCGCCCGATCGGTTTGGTCCGTGTGATGCGGTTTCCGCTTGGATCGAGCGGGAACCGTATCGCCGAGCCCGCGCGGCGCCTGAGCGAAGCCCATGTCCGCATCACGAAGTGATCAACCGCGAATGGGATGACGTATCGTAGAGGGGTACGGTGAAACGCAGGCTCCCTCTCTTGGAAGGAGAGGGAGCCTGTCGCGATCATTCGATCCGCAGGGATCGATCTTATTCGGTATCGCGCCTAGACCTGGAATACCGGATCGTTGGCGGACGCCTTGTTGAGCTTGATGCCGTTCTCGCAATCGGACTTGGCGACGTAGCTCTCGCTGCTCTTCGAGATCTCCTCGCCGTTCCTGGCGTAGTAGACCCAGTACCACTCGCCTCGGCCATCCTTCTTCAGCTTGTAGCAGGGGTAGGTCACAGCGCTCATCGATTCCTCCGTGGTCATAGACCCCGCCGTCGGAAGGAGCCTTTCAGGCAACCAAACCTCAGGTTGGTATTTGACCAATATATTAACTTGAACGCTGTTTTGTAGGGTGCTCGAAACAAAAAAGGCCCCGCCCTTTCGGGCGGGGCCTTCGTTGGCCGGATGGGTTGCGGGTCTACGCCGCCAGCGAGCGCAGCACGTAAGGCAAAATCCCGCCGTTCCGATAATACTCGAGCTCGTCGAGGGTATCGATCCGGCAGGTGAGCGGCACGTCCTGAACCGTGCCGTCGGCCGAGGTGATCTGCGCCACCATGGTCTGGCGGGGCTTGAGGTCGCCCGAGAGGCCGAGCAGGCTCACCGTCTCGTCGCCCTTGAGGCCGAGCGAGGCCCAGGAGGTCTCGCCCTGGAACACCAGCGGCACGATGCCCATGCCCACGAGGTTCGAGCGGTGGATGCGCTCGAAGCTCTCGGCGACGACGGCGCGCACGCCGAGGAGCTTGGTGCCCTTGGCCGCCCAGTCGCGCGACGAGCCGGTGCCGTATTCCTTGCCGGCGAAGACCACGAGCGGCGTACCCTCGGCCTGATACCTTTGGGCGGCATCGTAGATGAACATCCGCTCGCCCGAGGGCTGGAACAGGGTCCAGCCGCCCTCGACCACGCTGCCGGTCTCGTCGCGGACCATCTGGTTCTTGATGCGGATGTTGGCGAAGGTGCCGCGCATCATCACCTCGTGGTTGCCGCGCCGCGTGCCGTACTGGTTGAAGTCCTGCACGCGGACCTGATGCTCCTGCAGGTAGGCGCCGGCGGGCGAGTTCGCCCGGATGTTGCCGGCCGGGGAGATGTGGTCGGTGGTGATCGAATCGAGGAACAGGCCGAGGATGCGAGCATCGACGATGTCGGTGACCGGGGCGGGCTCCTTCTGCATGCCCTCGAAATAGGGTGGGTTCTGCACGTAGGTGGAGGTCGAATCCCAGGCGAAGGTCTCGGCCTCCGTGACCTCCACGGCCTTCCAGTAATGGTCGCCACCGAACACGTCGGCGTACCGCGACTTGAACAGGGCCGAGGTGATGTTGGCCTCGATGAAGGACTGGACCTCGGCGGTCGACGGCCAGATGTCGGCCAGATAGACCGGCTTGCCGTCGGAGCCGGTTCCCAGCGGCTCGGTGGTGATGTCGATCTGCATCGAGCCTGCGAGCGCGTAGGCCACCACCAGGGGCGGCGAGGCGAGGTAGTTCGCCCGCACGTCGGGGTTCACGCGGCCCTCGAAGTTGCGGTTGCCCGAGAGCACGGCCGCCGCCACCACGTCGTTGTCGTTGATCGCCTTGGAGATGGCCGGCGGCAGCGGGCCGGAATTGCCGATGCAGGTGGTGCAGCCGAAGCCGACGAGGTTGAAGCCGAGCGCGTCCAGGGGCTTCTGCAGGCCCGCCTTCTCGAGGTACTCGGCCACCACCTGGGAGCCGGGCGCCAGCGAGGTCTTCACCCAGGGTTTCGAGGTCAGGCCCTTGGCCACCGCGTTGCGGGCCAGCAGCCCGGCGCCGATCATCACGCTGGGGTTCGAGGTGTTGGTGCAGGATGTGATCGCCGCGATCACCACGTCGCCGTGCCCGATGTCGTAGTTGGCGCCGTCCACCGGGTAGCGCCTGGCGATGTCGGCGGCGCGCTTGAACTCGGTCTCCATGGACTGGGCGAAGCCCGGCTTGGCGCCGTCCAGCAGCACCTTGTCCTGCGGCCGCTTGGGGCCGGCGAGCGAGGGGCGCACGTCGCCCATGTCGAGGGCCAGCGTATCGGTGAAGACCGGGTCGGGGGTCTCGGCGTCCCGCCACATGCCCTGCGCCTTGGCGTAGGCCTCCACGAGGGCGATGCGCGCGTCGGTGCGGCTCGTGACCGTCAGGAAGTCGATGGTCTTGCGGTCGATAGGGAAGAAGCCGCAGGTGGCGCCGTACTCGGGCGCCATGTTGGAGATGGTGGCGCGGTCGGCGACCGCCATGTCGTCGAGGCCGGGGCCGTAGAACTCCACGAATTTGCCCACCACGCCCTTCTTCCTGAGCATCTGCGTGACGGTCAGCACGAGGTCGGTGGCGGTGGTGCCCTCGGGCAGCTTGCCCGAGAGCTTGAAGCCGACGACCTCGGGGATCAGCATGGAGAGGGGCTGGCCGAGCATGGCGGCCTCCGCCTCGATGCCGCCGACGCCCCAGCCCAGCACCGCGAGGCCGTTGACCATGGTGGTGTGCGAATCGGTGCCGACCAGGCTGTCGGGATAGGCGATCTCGGTGCCGTCCGACGAATCGGGATCCTGCTTCGTCCAGACCGTCTGCGACAGGTACTCGAGGTTCACCTGGTGGCAGATGCCGGTGCCCGGCGGCACGACGGAGAAGTTGTCGAACGCCGACTGGCCCCACTTGAGGAAGGTGTAGCGTTCGCCGTTGCGCTCGTACTCCAGCGCCACGTTGTCGGCGAGCGCCTTGGGGGTGCCGAACTCGTCGACGATCACCGAATGGTCGATCACGAGGTCGACCGGCACCAGCGGGTTGATCTTCTGGGGGTCGCCGCCGAGCGCCACCATCGCGTCACGCATCGCCGCCAGATCGACCACGGCGGGCACACCCGTGAAGTCCTGCATCAACACGCGTGAGGGGCGGAAGGCGATCTCGGTCTCGACCTTGCCGAGGTTGCCCAGCCACGCGACGGTGGCGGAGATGTCGTCCTTCTTGACCGAGCGGCCGTCCTCGAACCGCAGCAGGTTCTCGAGGATCACCTTCATCGAGAACGGCAACGCGGTGGCGTCGGCCAGCCCCGCCTTCTCGGCATGGGGAATCGAGTAGTAGGTGTAGGACTTGTCGCCGACCGTGAGGGTCTGGCGGGAACGGAAGCTGTCGATCGATGCCACGGCGTTTGTCTTCCTCACGAGCGGTTGTCGAACACGCGCAGGCATGACCCGCGCCACGGATGTCGTGTTCGGCTGGAGCGCCTTTCAAAAAAGCGCGCGCCGCTCCGGGGGTGCCCGGACAGGATGATGCGCGAGGGGCGATTTGGACGCCAGAGGTTCGCGCGGCGCAGCCTGGAATCGGTATAGAACAGTTCGAAACGGGCCGCTACCGAAGCCGGTGACAGGGCCGGACGTGTGTCGCGTGGACGGGTGCGGCCGCCCGCGATATGCAGGCTGACGCCGTGGAGACCGCCGTGACCGCCCTTCGCCTGCCCCCCGAACTCGTGGAGCGTCTCGATGCTCTCGCCCAGCGGACCGGGCGGAGCGTCATCGACCATGCCCGCGACGCCATCGTCGGGCATCTCGACGACCTGGACGACCTCGCGATCGCCGAGCAGCGCCTCGAGGCTCTGCGGCGTGGCGACAGCGACACGGTTCCGCTCGTCGACCTATTGGTCCGGTATGGCGTGGAGCATTGACTTCGAGCGGTCTGCCGAGCGGGATCTCGCCAAGCTCGATCCTATGGCGGCCAAGTGGATCCTGACGTTCCTGAACGATCGTGTCGCCCTCCCCGAAAACCCGCGCCATCGGTCAAGCCCTGGAGGGGTCGACGTTCGGTCTATTCTGGACATATCGGGTCGACGACCATCGGGTGATCGCCGCCATCGAAGACGGCGCAGTCCGTATCCTCGTGGTCAGGATCGGCAATCGTCGCGAGGTCTATCGGTAGTCGCCATGGAACACGCATCATCCCGCGCAGGCTTTCCCGCGACGGTCGGCCGTCGTCGGCGAGACGCCCCGTGCGGCTGACCGCCTCCGACCTCGCCGTCCGCCGCTCCGGCCGCCGCATCTTCTCGGACCTGTCCTTCACTCTCGGCCCCGGCGAGGCGCTGATGGTGACCGGGCGGAACGGGGCCGGGAAATCCACCCTGCTCGCCCTCCTCGCCGGGCGGCTGAAGCCCGATGCCGGCACGATCCGGGTGGAGGACGTCGGCGAGGCGACCCTGGCCGAGTGCCTGCACGTGGTCGGCCATCGCGACGGGCTGAAGAGCCCGCTCACCGCGCGGGAGAACCTCGCCTTCGCCCGCGATCTCCTCGGCGCGCCCACCGCCGAGCCGCGCGAGGCGTTGGAGGAACTCGGCCTCGTGCATGCCCTCGACCTGCCGGTGGCCTATCTCTCGGCCGGGCAGCGGCGTCGGGTGGCGCTGGCCCGCCTGCTCGTGTGCCGGCGCCCGCTCTGGCTCCTCGACGAGCCGACCGCCGCCCTCGATACCGCCTCCCAGGCCGTGCTGGCGCGCCTCATGGCGCGCCACCTCGGCGAGGGCGGCCTCGTCGTCGCCGCCACCCACCAGTCGCTGGGCCTCGAGAACGCCCGCGAGCTGACCATCGGTGGCGCCGCGCCGGCTCCCCGGGCCGCCCCGGCGACGGAGGTGTGGTGGTGATCCGCGCGCTCGCCGCTCTCGTCCGCCGCGACCTCGCCCTCGCCGCCCGCGTCGGCGGCTCGGGTGCGCTGTCGCTGGTGTTCTTCCTGATGATCGTGGCGGTCGTGCCCTTCGCGCTGGGGCCGGACCTGAACCTGCTCAGCCGGATCGGTCCGTCGATCCTGTGGCTGGCTGCGGTGCTGGCGACGCTCATCGGCCTCGACCGCCTGTTCCAGGCCGACGAGGAGGACGGCTCCCTCGACCTGATGACGGGGGCGCCGGTGCCCCTCGAACTCGTGGTTCTCGCCAAGGTGCTGGCGCATTGGCTCACCACCGGCCTGCCGCTGGCGCTGGCCTCGCCGCTGTTCGGCCTGCTCGTGGCCCTCGACGGCACCGCCATGGGCGCCACCGCGCTGACCCTGCTGATCGGCACCCCGGCCCTCACCTTCGTCGGGGCGGTGGGCGCCGCGCTCACCGCCTCCATCCGGCGCGGCGGGTTGATCCTCGCCGTAGTGGTGCTGCCCTTGATGATCCCGACCCTGATCTTCGGCGTCTCGGCGAGCCAGGCCGCCTCGGGCGGGACCGTGCCGTTCGCGACGCCGTTGATCATCCTGGCCGCCCTGAGCCTCATCGCCGCGGTGATCGGCACCCTGGCGGCGGCGGCGGCCCTGCGCTGGTCGGAGTGAAGCCGCGCCTCACGACCTCGCCGTGCGCGGCCTCTCCGCCTCCCGCATCTGCCCCGTCGGGCAGAGGTCGAGGAGCACGCAAGTGCCGCAGGCGGGGGCGCGGTGGTGGCAGACCTGCTGGCCGTGCAGCATCAGGATCTCGTGGTTGTCGTAGAGGGCCTGCGCGCTCCAGTCGTCCGGCAGTTGCGCCCGCAGGACCGGGTGCGAGGGGCCGACGTCGACCTTCGCTCCGATCAGCCCCGTGCGCTGGGCGACCCGGTGGTGGTGGCTGTCCACCGGCAGGGCCGGCATCCGCAGGAGGCTGAAGGAAAGGACGGCGGCACTGGTCTTGGGGCCGACGCCCGGGATCGCCTCCAGCCACGCCCGCGCCTCGGCCACCGAGAGACCTGCCAGGAAACCGAGGTCGAGGCCGCCGCTGCGCTCGCGGACGCTGCGGAGAATCGCCTGGATGCGCGGCGCCTTGAGTTCCGGCCAGGTCACCCCGGCGATGGTCGCCTCGACCTCGGCCACGGGCGCCGCGATCAGGGCCGCCCAATCCGGGTAGCGTGCCCGCAGGGCCTTGAAGGCCCGGCCCGATTCCGCGTTTCGCGTCCGGTGCGAGAGCAGCGAGGACACCAGTTCGCTGACCGGATCGAGGCTGTGGAAATACGGGATCGGACAGCCGTAGACGGGGCAGAGACGGTGGTGGATCTCCAGCGCCCTGTCGCGCAGCGTCGCCTCGTCGGGGCGGCGCTCGCCGGTGCGGGAAACGAAGAGGTCGGGGGCTGATGCGGTGGCCATGAGGGGCGAATCCATGGGATTCGCCCGGGTTCCGATCGCTTCACCGCGGGAGGGCGTAGATGTTCACCTCGAGCTTGTCGTCGGCCTTGTCGGTGAGGTCGGTGACATATTCCTCGATGAACCGGTCCTGCACCACCACGTCCTTGGCATCGAGATAGGCGGTGAGCGTCTCGTAGGTGCCGTCGATCTCCTCGTAGGAGCCCTTGTGGTTGAAGCGCAGCGCCCGGCCCGACGGCGTCGAGCCGAAGCGGATGCCGTCGCCGATGGCCGGAGCCGGATCGGGGATCGCCGTCACCGGGATCATCGCCTCGAACTGGAAGCCGTCGTCGTCGGTCTTGGCGAAGACCGCGATCGGCCGCCCGGCCGGGGGAAGACCGGCCTTGGCGAGGTCCGCCTCGATCCGCTTGAATGCCGCCTGGAGGGTGGGCACCGCCTCCTCCCACTTGGCGGTTCCGGCCAGGATCGCGGCGGGCTTGGCCGGCAGGGTCACGTCGTCGACGTCGTTGGCCTCGCCGGGCGTCTCCACCAGGGGTGGGCGCGCCGGGCCGGCGGGCGTCGTCTGCAAGCCCGGTACGGTCGGCAGTCCCGGCGCCACCGATTGTGCCGGGGCGGGCGCCGGTACGGGCGCGGATCTGGCCGGATCGGGCGCCGTGGTGGTGGGCAGCGGGTTGGTGACGGCGGGGGGCGCCGTCTCCTGTGCCGTCGCCGCGGCTCCCCACAGCAGGATGCCCGCCGCGAGCGATCGGGAGGCGGCCACCGCAGACGGCAGGCGCGAACGGCGCGAGGGGCGAAGTCGGGTCACGGGGTGGCGCTCCGGCGGCATCACGGGGCTTTCCAGAACGGTCGCGCGCTGGTTGCCCCGCCCCATCGTACCGGCGAACGGTGAGACCCGCGAGACGTCACCGCCGCGCCGGCACCAGATGCCGGGCGAGCGCGGCGCTTCTGCAACGCACGCAGGGGCGGCCCGCGTGCGTGCGCACCGGCTTTGCCCTATAGGCAGGCCCCAGCCCTTGGCTCCGGTTCGCGTTTGAGAAGGCCCCGCCGCCCGATGAGTCCCCTCGCCCACCGACGCTTCCTGAAGATGCACGGCGCCGGCAACCGGATCGTCGTCCTCGACCTGCGCGGCTCGGGCCACCGGGTCACCGCGGCGGAGGCGCAGGCCATCGCCCGCCATCCCCGCTCGGGCTTCGACCAGCTCATGGTGATCCACGATGCCGTTTCGCCGGGAACGGACGCGTTCTTGCGGATCTACAACACCGACGGCTCGGAATCGGGCGCCTGCGGCAACGGCACCCGCTGCGTGGCCTTCGCCATGCTCGACGATCCGGCCATGGCCCGGCCCGCCGAAAGCGGCCGGCTGACCCTGGAGACGATCGCCGGCCTCGTGTCCGTCAACCGCATGGCCGACCGCTCCTTCACCGTCGACATGGGCCGCCCCAGGTTGCGGTGGGACGAGATCCCGCTGGCCGAACCCTTCCCCGACACCCGGCGGATCGAGCTGCAGATCGGCCCGATCGACGACCCCGTGCTGCATTCGCCGGGGGCGGTGAACATGGGCAACCCGCACGCGGTGTTCTTCGTCCATCGCGATCCGGCCGGCTACGATCTCGGCCGGATCGGCCCGATGCTGGAGAACCACCCGATCTTCCCCGAGCGCGCCAACATCTCGCTGGCCGAGGTGACCGGGCCGGAGTCGATCCGCCTGCGGGTGTGGGAGCGCGGGGCCGGCCTGACCCTGGCCTGCGGCACCGCCGCCTGCGCCGCCGTGGTGGCGGCCTCGCGCCTGCGCATGATCGGGCGCCAGGCCACCGTCAGCCTGCCCGGCGGCGACCTCGTCATCGAATGGCGCGCCGACGACCACGTGCTGATGACGGGGCCGGTGGCGCTGGAATGGGAGGATGCGTTTCCCCCCGGGATTTTCGCGCTCGAGGGCGTGGAGCCCGCACGTTTCGGGGCCGGCTGAATGGCGATCGAGACCCTGACCTTCGGCTGCCGCCTCAACACGGTGGAATCCGAAGCGATCCGCGCCCATGCCGACGTCCCCGGCCGCGACCGCGTCGTGGTCAACACCTGCGCGGTGACGGCCGAGGCCGGCCGGCAGGCGCGCAAGGCGATCCGCCGCCTCGCGCGGGAGCGGCCGCAGGCCGAGATCGTGGTCACCGGCTGCGGCGCCCAGGTGGAGACGCAGGCCTATGCCACGATGCCGGAGGTCGCCCGCCTCGTCGGCAACGACGCCAAGCTGCGGCCCGAGGCCTGGACGGACGGGAACCGCCGCGTCGCCGTCGACGACATCATGGCCGTGCGCGCCGCCGCCGCCACGCGGATCACCCACCTGCCGGGCCACACCCGCGCGTTCGTGCCGGTGCAGAACGGCTGCGACCATCGCTGCACCTTCTGCATCATCCCGTTCGGTCGCGGCGTCTCGCGGTCGCTGTCACTTGCCGAGGTGGTCGATCAGGTCCGCACCATCGTCGCGCACGGCGGGCGCGAGGTCGTGCTCACCGGCGTCGATCTGACCGCCTACGGCCGTGACCACGACGAACCGGTGACGCTCGGCCGTCTCGTGCGCCGTATCCTGGCAGGCGTGCCGGACCTCGACCGCCTGCGTCTGTCCTCGATCGATTCCATCGAGGCGGACGACGACCTGATGGCGGCCATCGCCGACGAGCCGCGGCTGATGCCGCACTTCCACCTCTCGCTGCAGGCGGGCGACGACCTCGTCCTGAAGCGGATGAAGCGGCGCCACAGCCGCGCCGACGCCATCCGGTTCTGCGAGGACGTGAGGGCGCTGCGCCCGCAGGTGGTGTTCGGGGCCGACCTCATCGCCGGTTTTCCCACCGAGACCGAGGCGCAGTTCGCGCGCTCCCTCGACCTCGTGGCGGACTGCGGCCTCACCCACCTCCACGTCTTTCCCTATTCGCCCCGCCCCGGCACCCCGGCCGCGCGCATGCCGCCGGTGCCCGATGGGGAGGTGCGCGAGCGCGCCGCACGCCTGCGCGAGGCGGGAGCCGCTGCCCTGGTCCGCCATCTGTCCGGCGAGGTCGGGCGCCGCCACCGCGTGCTGGCCGAGCGCGGCGGCATCGGCCGGACGGAGGGTTTCACCCCGGTCCGGCTGCAGGCACGGACACCTGCCGGGCACCTGTGCGAGGTCGCGATCGCGGGCCACGACGGACGGATGCTGATCGCACAGGGCGCGGCCCTGGCCTGAGGGGCGATCGTCGTGATCCGGTCGTTCGCGCCACGTTGACCGGGTTGCGCCGGTCCGGTAATGACGGCGTCACGATTGTCGATTCGTCGTGACGGCGGACGACCGAACAGAAGACTTCACGTCGATGCGTTCCATCCTCATCGTAACGAAAGCGCCACCGACGGGGCGGTCCTGACAGCAGGGACCGCGATCCGGATGGTGGCGCATGCAGGGTCCTTCGGGGCCCTTTTTTGTTGCCTGCGACGGGACGCGACACGGGGATTCGACCAAGGCTTCGAGGGAGTTGAGACGATGAGCGGCGAGGTCATGACCGGGGCCGAAATGGTCATCCGGGCGTTCCGGGATCAGGGTGTCGATACGCTGTTCGGGTATCCGGGCGGTGCGGTGCTGCCGATCTACGATGCGCTCTTCCACCAGGAAGAACTCAAGCACGTCCTCGTGCGCCACGAGCAGGGCGCGGTCCATGCGGCCGAGGGCTATGCCCGCGCCTCGGGCAAGGTCGGCTGCGTCCTCGTCACCTCCGGGCCCGGCGCCACCAACATCGTCACCGGGCTCACCGACGCGATGATGGATTCGATCCCCCTCGTCTGCATCACCGGCCAGGTTCCGACCCATCTCATCGGCACCGACGCCTTCCAGGAGTGCGACACGGTCGGCATCACCCGCCACTGCACGAAGCACAACTACCTCGTCAAATCGATCGACGACCTGCCGCGCATCCTGCACGAGGCCTTCTACGTCGCCTCGAACGGACGCCCCGGCCCCGTCGTCGTCGACCTGCCCAAGGACATCCAGTTCGCGAGCGGGATCTACGAGCGTCCGAGCCGCAACGGCCACAAGACCTACCGCCCGGCCTTCAAGGGCGACGCTGCGGCCATCCAGGCGGCCGTCGAGCTGATGGCGACCGCCCGCCGCCCGATCTTCTACACCGGCGGCGGCGTCATCAATTCCGGTCCGCACGCCTCGCGGCTCCTGCGCGAGCTCGTCGCGATGACCGGGTTCCCGGTGACCTCGACCCTGATGGGGCTCGGCGCCTTCCCGGCGTCGGACGAGAAGTTCCTGGGCATGCTCGGCATGCACGGGACCTACGAGGCCAACCTCGCGATGCACGAATGCGACGTGATGATCTGCGTCGGCGCGCGCTTCGACGACCGCATCACCGGCCGTCTCGACGCCTTCGCGCCGTTCTCCAAGAAGATCCACATCGACGTCGACGCCTCGTCGATCAACAAGGTCGTCAAGGTCGACGTCGGCATCGTCGGCGATTGCGGCTCGGTGCTCGAGGACATGGTCGCGGCCTGGAAGGCCCTCGACACGGCGCCGGACCAGGACCGGTTCGACGCCTGGATGGCCAAGATCCGCACCTGGAAGGCGCGCGAGTGCCTGAACTACTGGCCCTCGGGCACGATCATCAAGCCGCAATATGCGGTCCAGCGCCTCTACGAGGCCACCAAGGACCGTGAGACGTACATCACCACCGAGGTCGGCCAGCACCAGATGTGGGCGGCCCAGTACTACAAGTTCGACGAGCCGAACCGCTGGATGACCTCCGGCGGGCTCGGCACCATGGGCTACGGCCTGCCCGCCGCCATCGGCACGCAGCTCGCCCATCCGGACGGGCTCGTCATCGACATTGCCGGCGAAGCCTCGATCCTGATGAACATGCAGGAGATGTCCACGGCCGTGCAGTACCGCCTGCCGGTCAAGATCTTCATTCTGAACAACGAGTACATGGGCATGGTGCGCCAGTGGCAGGAGCTCTTGCACGGCTCGCGCTACTCGCAGAGCTATTCCGAGAGCCTGCCCGACTTCGTCAAGCTCGCCGAGGCCTACGGCGCCAAGGGCATCCGCTGCGAGAAGCCGGGTGACCTCGATGCGGCGATCAAGGAGATGCTCGACCACGACGGCCCGGTCATCTTCGACTGCGTCGTCGACAAGAAAGAGAACTGCTTCCCGATGATCCCGTCGGGCAAGGCCCACAACGAGATGCTGCTCTCCGACTACCTCGGCGAGACCGGAATGGACCTCGGCGACGTGATCTCCGAGGAAGGCAAGATGCTGGTCTGAAGCCGGCCCGGAGGAGAGACGTCATGAACGCCATGAACACGCACTATCCCGACGCCGGCCGGCTCGAGGCCGTCAACCGGCACACCCTCGCCGTCATCGTCGACAACGAGCCGGGCGTCCTCGCCCGGATCTCCGGCATGTTCTCGGGGAGGGGCTACAACATCGAGAGCCTGACGGTGTCCGAGACCGAGGTGGCGCGCCACATCTCGCGCATCACCATCGTGACCACCGGAACCGACGCGGTGATCCAGCAGATCAAGGCGCAGCTCGACCGGCTGGTGCCGGTCCACCGCGTCGTCGACCTGACGCTCCAGGGACGTGCACTGGAGCGCGAGCTCTGCCTCGTGAAGGTGGCGGGCACCGGCGAGCACCGCACAGAATCCCTGACCCTGGCCGCCGCCTTCGGCGCCAAGACGCTGGACGCCACCCTCAACTCCTTCGTGTTCGAGGTCACCGGCACGACGGAGGAGATCGACCGCTTCATCGGACTGATGACCGTGATCGGTCTCGTCGAGATCTCGCGCACCGGCATCGCGGCGATGGGGCGTGGGGCGGAGGCGATGTGAGGTTTTTTCGCGCGGTGCTATATCGACGGGGTTCCGCGGAGACCGTGAGCGATGAAAGCCAAGCTAACGCAATCGGGTGAGGAATTCGTGATTCGTTTTTCCGCAAAACTAGGTCGGGAAAACGGCCTGAGTGACGGGCAAACCGT
Source organism: Methylobacterium sp. Leaf399 (assembly GCF_001424525.1). Lineage (NCBI taxonomy): Bacteria > Pseudomonadati > Pseudomonadota > Alphaproteobacteria > Hyphomicrobiales > Methylobacteriaceae > Methylobacterium > Methylobacterium sp. Leaf399. Next base: position 100,960 of record NZ_LMQK01000002.1, read on the forward strand.
CGAAATCAGTCCTCGCGCCCCCTCATTGACGCTGGAGGAAATGCTGGCCGAGATGGACCGGCTTGGTCCCGCGAACCGTCCCGAAGTCGTCGATTGGGGGCAAGACGTCGGCGCGGAGATTATCGACGATGAATGGAGTCGATGATCTCCAGCTTCCCCACGCCGGTGACCTCGTCTGGGTGGATTTTCGGCCTACGCTGGGTAGGGAACAAGCCGGCGTCCGGCCGGCCCTCGTCCTCACCGGGCAGGGTTTCCATAAGCGGAATGCGATCGCCATCGTCTGTCCAATCACGGGAAATATCGCGCCCTGGCCCACAAAGGTGATCCTTCCGAGCGGGCTGCCGGTGAAAGGCGCTGTGCTCTGCGATCACATTCGCAGCGTGGATCGGGCGTCTCGTGGTTTTCGTTCGATTGGGGCGGTACCGTTCGACCTCCTGACGGAGGTTCGCGATACGATCGCTAAAGTTCTCGGCCTCCGTTTCGATTCCTGACTGTCAAGTGACCTGACCGATGCCAGCCATCCTCTACTACGCCCCCGGCGCCTGTTCGCTCGCCTCCCACATCGCCCTCGAGGAGGCGGGCGCTCCCTTCGAGACCGCCCGCCTCAACCTGATGGCCGGCGACCAGCGTGCGCCCGAATACCTCGCCGTCAACGAGCGCGGTCGCGTGCCGGCCCTGGTCGAGGCGGACTGGGTCCTCACCGAGAACAGCGCCATCCTGCGCCATGTCGGGCGCTGTCACCCGGCACTGTGGCCGGAGTCTGCCCGCGATCAGGCGGTGGCCGACGAATGGCTCGGGTGGCTCTCCACGAACCATCACATCGCCTATGCCCACGTGCGCCGGCCCGAGCGCTACACCGCCGACGAGGAGGCGTTCGCCGGCATCCGCGCCAAGGGCGCAGACACCTGCGGCGACCTCTTCACGATGACCGAGGTCAGGCTCTCCAACGGCGGCTGGGCGGTGGCCGACCGCTTCAGCGTCGTCGATCCCTATCTGCTGCTGTTCTGGATGTGGGGACGCGGACCGGCGCTGGGCTTCGACATGGCGACGCGGTTCCCGCATTGGACCGCGCATGCCCGCGCCATGGCCGGGCGTCCTGCCGTCCAGGCGGTGTTCGCCCGCGAGGGCCTCGACCTGCCGGCGTGATCGGCGACGGAACAATTCCCCTTTCGTCGCGGGGATCGCCTCGTTAAAAGCCGGCATCGCACGGCCGCGCGGATGTCGTTTCAGATGAGGGCGCCGGGGCGCACTCACGTCTTAAGAAGAGAAGGGACCGCCATGCGGGTCTATTACGATCGCGACGCCGACCTCAACCTGATCAAGGGCAAGAAGGTCGTCATCGTCGGCTACGGCAGCCAGGGCCACGCCCACGCGCTGAACCTGCGCGATTCCGGCGTGCAGGGCATCGTCATCGCGCTCCGCGAGGGCTCGGCCACCGCCAAGAAGGCGGAGCACGAGGGCTTCACGGTCATGAACGTGGCCGACGCCGCTAAACAGGCCGACGTCGTCATGATGCTCACCCCCGACGAACTGCAGGGCGACATCTACAAGGAGTCGCTGGCGCCGAACATGAAGCAGGGCGCCGCCCTCCTGTTCGCCCACGGCCTCAACGTCCACTTCAACCTGATCGAGCCGCGCCCCGACCTCGACGTGTTGATGGTCGCCCCCAAGGGCCCCGGCCACACGGTGCGCGGCGAGTACCTCAAGGGCGGCGGCGTGCCGACCCTCATCGCCATCGCGCAGGACGCGTCGGGCAACGCCCACGATCTCGGCCTCTCCTACGCCTCGGCCAACGGCGGGGGACGTGCCGGCATCATCGAGACCACCTTCAAGGAAGAGTGCGAGACGGATCTCTTCGGCGAGCAGGCCGTGCTCTGCGGCGGCCTCGTCGAGCTGATCAAGGCCGGCTTCGAGACCCTGGTCGAGGGCGGCTACGCCCCCGAGATGGCGTATTTCGAGTGCCTGCACGAGGTGAAGCTCATCGTCGACCTCATCTACGAGGGCGGCATCGCCAACATGAACTACTCGATCTCGAACACCGCCGAGTACGGCGAGTACGTCACCGGCCCGCGCATCGTCACCGCCGAGACTAAGGCCGAGATGAAGCGTGTGCTCGACGACATCCAGTCCGGCAAGTTCACCCGCGACTGGATGCTCGAGAACAAGGTCGGCCAGACCTCGTTCAAGGCCACCCGCGCCAAGCTCGCCCGCCATCCCATCGAGGAGGTCGGCGCCAAGCTGCGGGGCATGATGCCGTGGATCTCCGAGAAGGCGCTCGTCGACAAGTCCAAGAACTGATCGTTTGGGATTTCGCAGCCGTGCTTTGCTCGGCTGCGCGTTAGGGCTGACGCCGGCGTCGTGCGAGCGACGCCGGCTTTTTCATGCGTGCGCGTGTCGTGGGTGGAACGGGAGGAGGCACTCGCAAGGTTGTGCCGAGCGGAAAATCCCGCGATCATTCCACCCAACGGCTGCCCGTCCGAGTGCGGCCGAGACACGGGAGGACACATCCGGCATGGCATCGCTCTATTTCGACGAACATCGCGCGCTCCAGGAAGAATACAACACCGTCAAGCTCGCCGAGCGCCTCGATACCGGCTGGGTCCACGACCACATCTCGCCGGACGAGGCGGCCTTCATCGGCAGTCGCGACATGTTCTTCCTGTCCACCGTCGATCCCGACGGCATGCCGACCGTCTCCTACAAGGGCGGCAGCCCCGGCTTCGTGAAGGTGCTCGACGACAAAACCCTCGTGTTCCCGGGCTTCGACGGCAACGGCATGTGGTACTCGATGGGCAACATCGAGGGGCAGTCCAAGGTCGGCCTGCTGTTCATCGACTTCGAGACGCCGCACCGGGTCCGCGTCCAGGGCCACGCTCGGATGCTGCGCGACGATCCGCTGATGGCCGAGTACACCGAGGCCAAGTACCTCGTGAAGATCGCGGTCACGAAGGCCTGGGTGAACTGCCCGCGCTACATCCACAAGTACAGGAAGCTCGAGCAGAACCGCTACGTACCGACCCCCGAGAAGGAAACCCCGCTCGCCCTGTGGAAGCGCCTCGACATGGTCGCGGACGTGATCCCGGACGAGGACAGGGCCCGAGTGGCGCGCGAGGGCCGGCTCGACCTTCCGGAGTACGAGGCGCGGGTCGCGCGCGGCGAGAGCTGACGAGGTCCGCGACGGAGGCCGCCGGGCGACGACGAACGCCTGCAAGACGGCAGGCAGGCGTCGTCCCTCGATCACAGGGAATTGGAATGGCCCGGCCCGCGACCGAGATCCTCGGCGAGCCGCCGCGTCCCCGCTTCGCTCCTGCGATCAGCAGCCGAGCCGGTCGGCGAGATCCGCCAGATCCCGCGCTGCGATGGTGACCGGGACACCCGGCGCGGTCTCCCCGCCACCCGGCCCGTGCTCTCGCGGCCGGGCGATGTGCGCGGTGGAGAGGCCGTGGCGCGTCGCCGCCGCGAGGTCGCCCGAATGGGCGGCGACCATCAGGGTCTCTTCCGGGGCGAAGCCGAAGGCCGCCACCGCGTCGCGGTAGAGGGCGGGCTTCGGCTTGTAATCGCGGGAATACCCGGCGCCGAGGATCGCGTCGAAAATCAGCCCGTTGCGGCGGGCGAGATCGACGATCAGCCGGACGTGCGCGTTCGAGTTGGGCGCGAGCAGGTGGTTCTGGCGCAGGCGTCGCAGGGCGTCCGGCACCTCGGGCCAGGCGTCGAGCCGGTGCCAGGCCTGGACCAGTTCCACCCGCACCGCATCCGAGGCATCCGCCATGCCGAACTGCGCCAGCACGTCGCCGAGCGATTCCGCATGGATCGTATCGAGGTCGACGAAGGGGCGCAGGCCGGCGCGCACCGGCTCCAGGGACGGCTGGTAGCGGGCGCGCCAGGCATCGGCGAAGGCGCCGGCATCGCAAGCGGGACCGAGGAGGCGCGCGGCCTCGCGGGCGACACCGGAGCGCCAGTCGACCAGCGTCCCGAAGACGTCGAAGACCAGAGCCCGGATCGCCATGGTTCAGACGCTGCGCAGGCGCGGACGCCGCACGAAGCCGACGATGTCCTTGACGGCGTCGAGGGTCGGGGCGGCGATGGCGTCGGCGCGCTCGGCGCCGTCGAAGAGCACGGCGTCGATGTGCTCGGGCTCGGCCACGAGCCGCTTCATCTCGGCGCCGAGCGGCGCCAGGGTCTCGACGGCGAGCTCCACCAGCGCGCCCTTGAACGCGGAGAACTGCCCGCCGCCGTAGTCGGCGAGCACCGCCTCGCGGGTGGTGTCCTTGAGGGCGGCAAAGATGCCCACGAGGTTGTCGGCCTCGGGCCGCCCGGCGAGCCCCGCGACCTCGGAGGGCAGCGGCTCGGGGTCGGTCTTGGCCTTGCGGACCTTGTTGGCGATGGCGTCGGCGTCGTCGGTGAGGTTGATGCGCGAATTGTCCGAGGGGTCGGACTTCGACATCTTCTTGGTGCCGTCGCGCAAGGACATCACGCGGGCGGCCGGACCGCCGATCAGCGGTTCCGTGACGGGGAAGAAGGCGTCGCCGTGGCCGTGCGCGGCGATCGAGCCCGAAAAGTCGTTGTTGAACTTCTGGGCGATGTCGCGGGTGAGTTCGAGGTGCTGCTTCTGGTCCTCGCCGACCGGTACGTGGGTGGCGCGGTAGGCCAGGATGTCGGCGGCCATCAGCACCGGATAGGCGTAGAGGCCGATGGACGCGTTCTCGCGGTCCTTGCCGGCCTTGTCCTTGAACTGGGTCATGCGGTTGAGCCAGCCGAGCCGCGCGACGCAGTTGAAGATCCAGGCGAGTTCGGCGTGCGCCGGCACCTGGCTCTGGTTGAACACGATCGAGCGTTTCGGGTCGATGCCGGCGGCCAGGAACGCGGCCGTGACCTCGCGGATCTGGGTCTTCAGCTCGGCCGGATCCTGCCACAGCGTGATCGCGTGCATGTCGACCACGCAATAGAGGCACTGCGCGTCCCGCGCCTGCATCTCCACGAACCGCTTCACGGCGCCGAGATAATTGCCGAGGTGCAGGTTCCCGGTCGGCTGCACGCCGGAGAACACCAGGTCGTTGAACGCGGCCATCGCGCGTGTCCCCGTGCGGTTCGTGTGGGAAAAGTCGAGGCGTGCCTCCCTCGTCGGGACGCTGCGCGAGCGCCGGGTTCTGGACCGGCCGCCGGGGAGGGTCAAGGCGAGGCGCGAAAGCCCGTCGCCACCCGCCGCCAGACCCGCGGCGGCATCCCGGTCCAGCCCCGGAACGCCCGGCGTCCGCCCCATCGAACCATGCGGGCGACCGGGCTGCGCCCAACCTCCGCATTGCGGTTGCACCGCACCCTGCGCTAAGGCCGGCACATGTGGACCCGCCTCGCCCATCCCGGCCATTTCCTGCGCTGGACCGCCCCCGTGATGCCCTGGCTCGCCGGGCTGTCGGCGGCGCTCCTGGCCTACGGGCTGTACCTGACCTGGTTCGTGGTGCCCGCCGACTACCAGCAGGGCGAGACCGTGCGGATCATGTACATCCACGTGCCGGCGGCCTGGCTCGGGGTGTTCTTCTACGGGTCCATGGCGCTCTCGGCGATCGGCACCCTGGTCTGGCGCCATCCCCTCGCCGACGTGGCCCAGCGCGCCGCCGCCCCCATCGGCGCGGCCTTCACGCTGGTCTGCCTCGTCACCGGCTCCCTCTGGGGCAAGCCGATGTGGGGCACCTACTGGGTCTGGGACGCGCGACTGACCTCAATGCTGATCCTGTTCCTGATCTACTGCGGCATCATCGCCCTGTGGCGGACCATCGAGGATCCAAACCGGGCCGCCCGCGCCATCGCGATCCTGACCCTGGTGGGCGCGGTGAACCTGCCCATCATCAAGTTCTCGGTGAACTGGTGGTCGACCCTGCATCAGCCGGCCTCGATCCTGCGCATGGGCGGCTCGACCATCGACAGCTCGATGCTCTACCCGCTGCTCCTCATGATCCTCGCCTTCACCCTCCTCGGGATCACCCTGCACCTCCAGGGCATGCGCACCGAGATCCTGCGCCGCCGGGTGCGGGTGCTGACCATCCGCAAGGCCGAGGCCCTTGACCAGGCTGGCGCGCGCCGGCCCGCGCCTGCGTCCTCCCCCGCCCTCGATCGGGCGATCCCGGGTCTGTGACCGCGATGGATCTCGGGCCGCACGGGGGCTTCATCCTGGGAGCCTATGCCTTCACCGCCCTGGTGATCGGCGGGCTGATCCTGCACGCCCTGCGCGACGCGCGTGCCCAGCGCCGGACGCTGGCGGCGATGCAGGGCGAGCGGACCGACGGACCTTCGGGAGAGCCCTCGTGAGCCGCGACACCCCTGCCGCCCTGCCCCGCCGATCGCTGCTGACGATCCTGCCGGTGGTCGCCTTCGCGCTCCTGTGCGTGATCTTCTTCCTGCGCCTGCGTTCGGGGGCCGATCCGGCGGCGGTGCCCTCGGCGATGATCGGCCGGCCGGCCCCCGCCTTCACCCTGGAGGCGATGCCCGGCCTCGTCGGCGAGAACGGTCCGGTGCCGGGCCTGTCGAGCGACGAGCTCAAGGGCAAGGTGACGGTCCTGAACGTGTGGGCGTCGTGGTGCGCGCCCTGCCAGATCGAGCATCCCCAGCTGATGCGGCTGGCCCGCGAGCCCGGCCTGCGCCTCGTCGGCATCGACTACAAGGATTCGCCCGAGAACGGCCGCCGGTTCTTGAGCCGCAACGGCATCCCGTTCCAGGCGGTGGGCATGGACCCGACCGGCCGCACCGGCATCGACTTCGGCGTCTACGGCGTGCCCGAGACCTTCATCATCGGCCCCGACGGCGTCATCCGCGACAAGCTCGTGGGCATCCTGACGCCGGAGAACTACGCCTCCGTCCTCGGACGGATCAGGGCCGTGGCCGACAAGCGCTGAGCCTCACGCCTCCGGCGCGTCCTTGCGCTCGTGCCGCATCAGAAGCGGCGTCTGCGACAGGGCGAAGGCGATCGTCAGCGGCATGATGCCGAACACCTTGAAGCTCACCCAGAAATCCTCGGTCTGCGTGCGCCAGACCACCTCGTTGAGCACCGCCAGCACGAGGAAGAACAGGCCCCAGCGGAAGGTGAGCTTGCGCCAGCCCTCCTCGGTGAGGGCGAACACGCTGTCGAGCACGACCGACAACAGCGATTTGCCGAAGGCCAGCCCCCCGAGCAGGACGAGCCCGAACAACGTGTTCACGATGGTCGGCTTCATCATGATGAAGGTCTTGTCCTGCAGGGCCAGGGTGAGGCCGCCGAACACCACCACCACCACGCCGGAGACCAGCGGCATGATCGGCAGGCGCCGCATCAGGGCGTAGTGGATCGACAGCGCGATCACCGTCGCGGCGATGAACAGGCCCGTCGCCACGAACAGCCTCTGGTCGGGCGTGACGCCGAAGCGCTCGGCATAGGCGTTGGCGAAGAAGAACACCACGAGCGGCCCGAGTTCCAGCACGAGCTTGAGGAACGGCGGCAGATGACGCTTCGGGGGGACGGCTTCGATCTGCATGGTCTGTCCTCGGCCGCTCGGGCGCGGCATGGTCGTTCCGGCGCCCGCGCTGTACACGGGTTTGAGCCCCCGCCTCAACCGGCCAGCCCCGGGAGCCCGCCGATGTCGATCACGATCGAGGACCCCGATTTCGAGACCCTGCTCGCCGAGGTCGCGGCCAGCGCCGGGCGGAACGGCACCGACCTGCTCGTGGACCTGCTGCGGCGCGAGCGGGAACGGCTGGATGCGATCGAGTCGGGTCGCCTGCTTCATCGTCAGTGGACGGCCCTGCCGATGGTGGACGACAGACCCATTGACGCGATCCTCGCCTACGACGAGCAGGGGCTTCCCTGTTGAGTGACATTCACGTCGTCGACACGTCGGTCTATGTCGCGATCCTCCTGGGCGAGCCTGACGCGGATCGGTGGAGCGTTGCGATCCGCTCCCGTCCGAGGCGGGTCATGGCGGCTGCGATCTACCTCGAATGCGCGATGATCAGCCTGCGTCGGTCGGAGGGCCGAGGGGCTCTCGATTCGTGGCTGCTCCGGGAAGCCATCGACGTGATCCCAGTCGATCACGCCCTCGCCCAGCGCGCGGCCGATGCCTTTGCCAGATACGGCAAAGGCCGGCACCCGGCCGGCCTGAACTTCGGCGATTGCTTTTCCTACGCCCTGGCTCAGGCCCTCGGAGCGCCGCTTCTCTTCAAGGGCGCCGACTTCGCCAGGACCGATATCGCGATCGCCTAATCCGCCTCCAGCCCCGCGATCGCCCGTGCGAAGTCGCGCGCCGCGAACGGCTCGAGATCCTCCACCCCTTCGCCGACCCCGATGAAGTGGACCGGCAGGCCGAACTTGGCGGCCAGCGCCACGAGGATGCCGCCGCGCGCCGTGCCGTCGAGCTTGGTCATCACGAGGCCGGTGACGTTGGCGGCCTTCGAGAACAGTTCGACCTGGCTGATCGCGTTCTGGCCCACGGTGGCGTCGAGGACGAGGAGCACCGCGTGGGGAGCGTCGGGGTCGATCTTGCGGATCACGCGCAGGATCTTCTCCAGCTCGGCCATCAGCCCGGTCTTGTTCTGGAGGCGCCCCGCGGTGTCGATCAGGAGGACGTCGGTGCCCGCCGCCTTGGCCGCCTTGAAGGCCTCGAAGGCGAGACCGGCGGCGTCCGCCCCTTGCGCGCCCGCCACCACCGGCACCCCGGTGCGCTCGCCCCAGACCTTGAGCTGCTCGATGGCGGCGGCGCGGAAGGTGTCACCGGCCGCCAGCATCACGCTGCGCCCCTCGGCCTTCAGCTTGAGGGACAGCTTACCGATGGTGGTGGTCTTGCCCGCGCCGTTGACCCCGATCATCAGGATCACGAACGGTCGTTTCGCGCCATCGACCACCAGCGGCAACGCGACGGGGAGCAGCGCCCGCTCGACCTCCGCCGCCAGGATGGCCCTGACCTCGTCGGGCGAGATCCCCTTCTCGTAGCGGCCCTTGCCCACGGCCTCCGAGATCCGCATGGCGGTCTCGACCCCGAAATCGGCCTGGATCAGGGCGTCTTCCAGTTCCTCCAGGGTGTCGGCGTCGAGCTTGCGCTTGGTGAAGAGGCCGGTCACCCGTTCCGACAGGGCGGAGGAGGTCCGCTTCATGCCGCCCGTCAGCCGGCTCCACCAGCCTCGCTTCTCCGGCTCGGGCAGGACGACCTCGGGCAGGACGACCTCGGGCATGACCACCTGAACCGCCCCGGGCGCGGGGTCCGGTTCGGGCTCCGGCGTCGGCGGGAGGGACGTCGCCGGCGCCTCCTCCACCGCCTCCTCCACCGGCTGGAGGTCGGCGCCCTCTATCTCGTCGGGGACGGCGTTCTTGTCGGAATCGGCCTGCGACGGCTCGCTCGCCGGCAGCGGGACATGGGCCACGTCCGCCGCGCCCGTGGCGAAGTCCGGCTGGCCTTCCGAGATCGAGGCAGGGGAATCGAGGGGCGGCGCCACCGGCTCGGCTGCGGGAGTGGGCTCCGGCCTGGCATCCGCCTTGGCATCCGGCGGCTGGACCGGCACCGGCTCCGGCGGCCACGCCTCCTCCTTCTTGCCGAACATCCGGCGCAGCAGCCAGCCCGGCCTCTTGTCGTCGCTCATTCCCGCTTGCTCCCTGGTCCCGGCGGCGTTAGCGCGAGACCATGCCCCCAGCCGATGCCCTCGTAGCAGACATAGGCGCCCGCCTCCTCTACCGCGATGGCCTGATTCTCGTCATCGACAAGCCGGCCGGACTGCCCGTCCATCCCGGCCCGAAGGGCGGCGAGACCCTGACCGACCACCTCGACGGCCTGCGGTTCGGCCTTCCGCGCCGTCCCGAGGTCGCCCATCGGCTCGACCGCGACACCTCCGGCTGCCTGGCGCTGGGGCGCCATCCCAAGGCGCTCGCCCGCCTGAACAAGCTGTTCGCCGCCAGCGGAAGCGTCGGCAAGACCTACTGGGCGCTGGTGGAAGGCGGCCCGGACGAGGCGGACGGCAGCATCGATCTGCCCCTCGCCCGGCGCTCCGACGACCCGCGCAGCTGGTGGATGAAGGTCGACCCGGCCGGCGACCCCTCCCTGACCCGGTGGCAGGTGCTGGGCCGCTCGCCCGACCGGGCCCTGACCTGGCTGGCGCTGACCCCCGTCACCGGGCGGACGCACCAGCTGCGGGTGCATTGCGCCGCTTCTGGATGGCCGATCCTCGGCGATCCGATCTACGGCACGGCCCCGCGCTTCGGCGGACCTGGGCTGCAGCTCCATGCGCGGGCCTTGAGCCTGCCGCTCTATCCGAAGAAGCCGCCCATCCTCGTCACCGCCCCGGCCCCGGCGCACATGGCGCCCATGCTCGCCGAATGCGGGTGGCAGGGGGAATCCGAGAGCTGATCTCCGGTCTCCTCGTCCTGGCGAGGCACCGTCCCGTGGCGAGGCATCGTCTCGCGGGCAGGCATCGTCTCGCGGGCAGGCATCGTCTCGCGGGCAGGCATCGTCTCGCGGGAAGACATCTTCGGGTTTGCTCTCCCTCCACCCGCCGTCCTATCTGAGGACGCAGCCGGCCGGCCGGCCGCTGCTTCGTTCGTCCTGACCGGAGCCGCGTCCTGGTACCGTCCCCCACCTCGGCCTACCTCGTCGTCTCCCTGGCCGGCACCACCTGCGCCCTGGCGCAGGTCGAGGTCAGCGAGATCCTGCCCCTGCCGCGCCTGCACCGCCCGCCGGCGGCGGGCGCGATGCTGGCCGGGTTCCTCGATCTCGGCGGCCTTCCGGTGCCGGTGATCGACCTGCCGCGCCTGCTCGGCCTGCGGGGAGAAGCGCGGGTGCCCGAGGACGAGAACCCCTACCGCCACCTGGTGCTCGCCGCCGACGGGGCCGCCGCCTTCCTGGTCGACCGGGTCGACGACCTCGTCCGGGTGGGGGATGAGGCGGTGCACCCGATCTCGCAGACGAGCACGCTGAACGGCTGCGTCGTCGCCGAACTGTCGCGGCAGGACCGCCTCGTACCGATCCTCGCGGTGCCGCGCATCCTCACCCTTGAGGAGCGGGACCGGCTCSCCGCCCTCGCCGCGCGCGAGGCCGACCGCCTCGCGGCGTTCCCGGCGGCGTGATGGCGACCCGCACGACCCGGCCGGGCCCGGAGACCGATCCGGGCTATCCCGCCCTGAAGGCGGCGGTGATCGCGCGCACCGGCCACCACTACTACCGCGACAAGGACGGGCTGCTGTTCGACCGCCTGTACCGGCGTTTCAAGGCCTGCGGGCTGACCGACGCCGGGGCCTATCTCGCCCATCTCTCCGGACCGGAGACGGGACCGCCCGAGTGGGCCGCCCTCGAATCCGAGATCACCATCGGCGAGACGTTCTTCTTTCGCTACGCCGAGCAGTTCGCGGCCCTGCGCCGGACCATCCTGCCCGGCCTGATCGCCGCCAGGGCACAGAGCCGGACCCTGCGGATCTGGAGTGCGGGCTGTTCCACCGGGGCCGAGCCGCATTCGATCGCGATCCTGCTCCACGACCTCCTCGGCCAGGACCTGCCGACCTGGCGCATCGCCATCACCGGAACCGACATCAGCGACGCCGCGCTCGCCGTGGCCCGCTCGGGGACCTACGGGCGCTGGGCGCTGCGGACGCTGCCCGTCGAGGACCAGGAACGCTTCTTCGTCACCGGCCCCGGTGCGCCCGGCGCGTCCCGGGACGGCAGCTTCACCCTGCGTCCGCACTTCCGGCGGATGGTGACCTTCGAGAACCAGAACCTCCTCGGATTGCTCGACGACGGCCTGCCGCGGTTTTCCGACGTCGACCTGATCCTGTGCCGCAACGTCCTCATCTACTTCGAGGCCCGGGTCGTGTTCGACCTCGTGAACGCCTTCGGCCGGCGGTTGAAGCCCGATGGCTGGCTTCTCCTCGGCCATGCCGAGCCGAACCCGTCGTTCTGCGAGATCCTCGACCCCGTCAACCTGCCCGGCACCGTCGCCTACCGTCCCCGCGGGGCCATGCCGGCCGAGCCGGAGGGGGCGCCGCAGCCCGCCGTCATCGCGCCCACCCCTTGGCGTCCCCTCCCCGCTCCCCCGGCACCGGTGCGGGTGGAATCCACCTGGGTGAGCCCGGTGCGGGCGCACCCAGAACCGGCCTCCCCGCCGCCGCCGCGGACGGACCCCCTCGACCGGATCAGGACCCTGGCCGACACCGGCGCGGTCGCCGAGGCCTGGCGCGCGGTGCGCACGGCCCTCGTCGAGGGGCCGACGCAGCCCGCCCTCCACTATTACGACGGGCTGCTCGCCTGGAGCCTGGGCCGCGAGGTCGAGGCCGAACGCGCCTTGCGCGGTGCGATCTACCTCGACGGCGACTTCGTCATGGCCCATTACCAGCTCGGCCTTCTGTTGACGGGGGTGGGTCGCCGCGAGGCGGCCGCGCGCAGCCTCGACAACGCCGTCCGGATCGCCCGGCGCCTCGCGGCGGAGGACGAGGTGCCCGAGGGCGACGGCCTGCGCGCGGGCCAACTCGTCGCGACGGCCATCCTGGCCCGCGACGGCCTTCGAGAGGACGTGACGTGACGGCTGGGGCCCTGATCGACGGCAGGACGCAGGCGCGGCTCGACGCGCTGCTCGACGAGCGCTCCGCGACCCTGGCCAGGCGCGGCCGGTCGGGCACCCGCGTCGCGACCCGCCCGGTGCTCCTGTGCCTGTGCGGGCCGGACCGCTACGGCCTGCCGCTCGGCGAAGTCGCCCAGGTCATGCCGGCGCGGGCCTGCACGCCCGTGCCGGGCGCGCCCGCGGCGGTGCTCGGCCTCGTGGCGCTCTCGGGCCGCGTCGTCAGCGTGATCGGCCTCGCCGAGGCGTTGGGACGCCCCGCGGAGGGGCTCGGACGCCACGCGGGGATGACGGACAACGCTGGGTGGGAAACGGACGGCGAGGTGCCCACCGGCCATTTCGTGTTGCTGCGCGGCACCGGGGCGGCCATCGCCCTGGCGGTCGACCGTGTCGAGGCCGTGATCGCCATTCCCGTCGAGGCCGCTCCGGCCGGCGGCGAGGCCCCGGCGGGGCTGCGGGAGGCAAGCCTGGGAAGCGGAGCGGTTTCGGTCTATCAAGCGGGCGGATCGCACCCCGGGGCGGTCGTGGTCATCGACCCGCGGCTGCTGATCCATCGCTACCTGTCGTGAGCCCGCGTCCGTCGGACGGCGGCGCATCCACGGCGAATCCGGTCAGAGGAGCAGGGACGCAAGCGTGACGATCTCGATTGGACGACGCATCCTCCTCGGCTTCGTGGTCGTCATCCTCGTGATGGTGGCTCTGGGCGCCTACGCCCTCACCCAGATCAGCGCCGTGCGCGACAATACCAACACGATCATCAGCCGCGACCTGTCCGTGGCGCGCAAGCTCGACGACCTGGCCAACAAGGCCCGCGACCTCGGCATCCTGCGCCGCAACGCCGTGATCGCCAGCCTGTTGCGCAACAGGTCCGACGCGGATCAGACCGTGACCACCGACGGCTGGCGCCGCACCGCCGACGAGGTCGATGCCATCATCGCGGACCTCGTCCGCACCACGAGCGACTACTCCGCCACCGCCCCGTCGCCCGAGCGCGCCGCGATCTGGAAGCGGCTGTCCGAGGCGTCCACGACGACCGTCGGCGCCTTCCGCCAGCTGCGTGCGGCCAGCGAAGGCCAACTCGCCGCCATCGCCGCCAGGGACACCGCCGGCATGGAGGGCCGGACCGAGGCCCTCGACCGCTCCCAGGAGGCACTCCTGCGCGACGTCGAGCGCACCCGCGACCTCCTCGACGAGGGCATCGCCGCCGGCCAGCGCCGGTCCACCGAGATCTACGACCTCAGCCGCCTGTCGATCGCCCTGTTCCTGTCCGCCTGCATCGTGATCAGCCTCGTGGTCACCGCGTTGATCCGGCGCGGGGTGGTGACGCCCCTCGAGGAGGTCATGGTGTTCGCCGAGCGGGTCGGCGGCGGCGACCTCACCGGCACCCTCGCGCGCACCGGCGGGGACGAGTTCGGTCGCCTCAGCACCACCTTCAACGCCATGGTGTCGGGGCTGGCCGACCTGGCGCGCACCAACCGGGCCGCCACCGCCGACCTCAACGCCGCCGCAGCCCAGATCCGGGCCTCGGCCCAGGAGCAGGCGGCCAGCGTCGAGGAGCAGTTCGCCGCCGTCCAGGAGACCGCCGCCACGGTGGACGAGATCACCCATTCGGGAGCCCAGATCGGCAAGCGCGCCACCGAGGTGATCGCCACGGCGCAATCCACCGCCCAGACCTCGCGCGCCGGCCTGCGGGCGGTCGCCGACACGGTCAAGGCCATGGACGCGATCCGCGAGCAGGCCGAGGCGGCGGCCGGCAACATCGTCTCGCTCAGCGAGAAGACGCAGGCCATCAGCGAGATCATCACCACGGTCAACGACATCTCGGAGCGCACCCATCTCCTGGCCCTCAACGCCGCCATCGAGGCGGCGGCGGCGGGCGAGAGCGGGCGCAGCTTCGCGATCGTCGCCTCGGAGATGAAGCTGCTGGCCGACCAGGCCAAGGCCGCCACCGGCCAGGTGCGCACGATCCTCTCCGAGATCCAGCGTGGCATCAACACCTCGGTGATGCTCACGGAGGAGGCGGTCAAGCGGGCGGCGGCCGGCAAGGCCCGCTCCGACACCACCCAGCGCACCATCGAGGAGATCACCGCCCGGGTCGAGGAGAACGTGCAGACCTTCCAGCAGATCGTCGCCTCGACTAACCAGCAGCAACTCGGCATCGAGCAGGTGATGGGCGCCCTCCAGAACATCCGTCAGGCGAGCCAGCAGACCGCCGCGGGCACCCGCGAGGTGGAGGCGGCCTCGGCCAACCTCACCGAGTTGGCCCAGGCGCTGATGACCCTGGCCGACCGTTACCGGCACTGAGCCCGGCCGCCGGGCGTGGACATCCGACAGCAGCTCCTCGAGGCCTTCGCCATCGAGTACCGCGAGCACGTGGACGTGATCCGCGCCGCGCTCGCCGCCGGCGCGGAGGCGCGCGCGCCGGACTGGAACGACATCTTCCGCCGGGCGCACAGCCTCAAGGGGGCGTCGCGCGCGGTGGACCTGCCGGCGGTGGAGGCGGTGGCCCATCGCCTCGAGACCCTGTTCGAGCGGATCGTCGAGGGCTCCGCCGCCCTCGACCGGGCCGCCCATGCGGCGGTGGACCTCGCCCTCGACCGGATTGAGGCCTGCGTCGCCGACCTGCAGCGGGGCCTGACGCCCTCCCCTCCCCAGGATGCGCTGGCGGCCCTCGACCGTTGTCTGGCCGGCCCGGGCGAAACGGATCGGGCCGGCCCGGCCCCGCCACCGGCCCGCGCGGAGCCGGCGGCCGAAACCCCGCCGCCTTCCGCGCCCGAGCCCGCCGGGGAATCCGGCCCCACGGTCCTGCGGGTGCCCGCCGATGCGGTGGAGGCCCTCACCCGTGCCGCCCACGAACTCGGCACCGCCCTGATCGGCGAAGGGTCGGTGGCCGAGGGCCTGGCGCGGATCCGGTCCGGCGCCCTCGAACTCGGCCGACGGGCCGAGCGGTTCCGGTCCGCCGCCGACGGGGCCGGGCGACAGCCGGCGGCCGTGGACGCGAAGGCCCTCGACGCGGCACTGGCGGAGATGCGCGTGCTGGAGGCCGGCCTGCTCGGACTGGCCAGGGATGCGACCAGCCTGTCCCGGCAGCGTAGCGTCGTGGCCTCGGCGGTCGAGGCCGCGGCCTCGCGGGTGCGCGACGAGACCGAGCGCCTCGCCCTGGTGCCGGCGGAGGCGGCGTTCGGCGGGTTTGCCCGGGTCTTGCGTGACATGGCCCGCGACGCCGGGGCCGATGTCGACGTGAGCGCCACCGGCCTCGACCTTCCGGTGGATCGGGCCATGCTCCAGGCACTCAAGGACCCCGTGCTGCACGCTTTGCGCAACGCCCTGAGCCACGGCGCGGAGCCGGCCGCGGTTCGCGCCCGCCTCGGCAAGCCCCCGGCCATGGCGATCGGTCTCGACGTGGCGGTCCGGGGCGGGCGCCTCATGGTCACGGTCGTCGACGACGGGCGCGGGCCGGATCTCGGCGCCATCGCCGAGACGGCCCGGCGGCGCGGCCTCCTGGCGGGCGCGTCCGATCCCGAGACCCTGCTCGCGGTGGTGTTCGAGCCCGGTTTCTCCACGAGTACGGGGGTGGACACCCTGTCGGGACGCGGCATCGGCCTTTCGGTGGTCGCCGACACGGTGCGCCGCCTCGACGGAACCGTGCGGTTGCAGCCGCGCGATCCCTGGGGCACCGCCCTCGTCATGAGCCTGCCGTTGCAGGCGGCGCGGCGCAGCCTGCTGCTCGTCGAGGCCGGATCGGCCACCTACGCCCTGCCGAGCCGGTCGATCGAGCGGCTCCTGCGCATCGAACGCGGCAGCGTTTCGAGCGTGATGGGGCGCTCCGTCCTGACCCTGGCGGCCGAGGCGGCCCCGCAGGCCGACGAGGCCGGCCTCACGGTGCCCGTCGCCCACCTCGCCGACCTCGTCGGCGGAGCCCCGCAGTCGCGGCAGGCGGCGGAGCCCGGTGCGATGAACGCCGTCCTCCTGCGGGACGGCCAGCGCCGCTGCGTGCTGGAGGCCGACCGACTCCTCGACGTCCGCACCCTGCTGGTGATGCCGGCGCCGCCGGTGACCGGCGACCGCCGGCTGGTGGTGGGAACGGTGATCGTCGACGGCAGCCGGCCCGTCCTGGTCCTCGACCCCGACGAGGTGGTGGGACGGGCCGCCGAAAGCCGTGCCGCGGCCGCGCCCGCCCTGTCGCAGCGCGGAACAATCGCTTCCGCCCGCCGTTCGACGATCCTCGTCGTCGATGATTCGATCACCACCCGCACCTTGGAGAAGGGCATCTTGGAAGCGGCGGGGTATCGCGTGGTGGTCTGCGTCGACGGACAGGATGCCCTCGACCGCCTGCGGGCGGCGATCGAGCCCGTGGACCTCGTGGTGGCCGACGTCGAGATGCCGCGCCTCGACGGCTTCGGCCTCCTCGAAGCCCTTCGCGCCGAGCCGGCCTTCGCGCGCCTCCCGATCGTTCTCATGACGTCGCGGGGTGACCCCGACGACGTCGCCCGCGGCCTCGCGTTGGGCGCGGACGCCTACCTGACCAAGCAGGGCTTCGACCAGGGCCGGCTCCTCGACACGATCGGGCAACTGCTGTGAGCCTGTCGACCGCAGCGGCGCGGGTGCGGGTGATGATCGTCGAGGATTCCCTCGTCGTGCGCCAGCTGCTGACCCACATCGTCGGACGCGACCCGCGCCTCGAAGTGGTGGCGGCGGTCGCCTCGGGCGAGGCGGCGCTGGCCGAGATCGCCACGGTGCGTCCCGACGTCATCTCGATGGACATCCGTCTGCCCGGCATTGACGGCCTCGAGACCACCCGCCGGATCATGGCCGAACAGCCGACGCCCATCGTGGTGATCGCCGATTCGGTGGAGGATTCCTCCCTCTCGATCTCGATGAACGCCCTTCGCGCCGGCGCGCTCTCCGTGGTCGAGAAACCGGTGGCGACGACGCATGCCGGCTACGATGCGGTGGCCGCCGAGATCTGCACGCAACTGCGCATCATGGCCGAGGTCCCTGTGATCCGGCGCCGGCCGATCGGCGCGGAGTGGTCGCGGCGCAGGTCGGCGGACCCCTCGGCGCCGGTCGAGCCGCGCCGCCTGGTGGAGAGTTTCACCGTGGCCGCCATCGCGGCCTCCACCGGCGGGCCGCCGGCGCTGGCGCGGGTCATCGGCGCCCTGCCCCTCGACTTCCCCCTCCCCATCCTGCTGGTGCAGCACATGGGTCCCGCCTTCATGGAGGGGTTCGCGGCCTGGCTCGACGGCGTCGTCGCGCTGCCGGTGGCGCTCGCCCGCGACGGGGCCCGCGCCGAACCCGGACACGTCTACGTCGCCCCCGGCGACCGCCATCTCGAACTCGGGCCGGGCTTCGTCCTGCGGATCTCGGACGCCCCACCGGTCGGGGGGCAGAGGCCCGCCGCCACCGTGCTGTTCCGGTCGGTGGCGCGCCATGCCGGTGCGCGCGGCATCGGACTCCTGCTCACCGGCATGGGCGAGGACGGGGCCCTGGGCCTGCTCGACCTGTATCGCACCGGGGCCGCCACGGTGGCCGAGGACGAAAGCACGGCGGTCGTGTTCGGCATGCCGGCCGCCGCCATCCGGCTCTCTGCCGCCCGCAGCATCCTGCCCCTCGACCGCATCGCTGCCCATCTCATGCGGCTCGCCCAAAGCGAGCCCGGGGCATGACGGCGCTTCCGGACCCGGCCGCGCGGGCTCCGCGCATCCTTCTCGTGGAGGATTCGGAGACGCAGGCGCTCGAACTGCGCCTGCTCCTCGAGTCGCAGGGGTTCTCCGTTTCGCGCTGCGCCACCGCCGAGGCGGCCCTCGACCACCTCAACACCGGCCTGCCCGACCTCGTGGTGGCCGACTACCACCTGCCGGGCATGAACGGCGACGAGTTCACCCGGCAGATGCGGTTGTCGCTGCGCACCCGCACCCTGCCTCTGCTGATGCTCACCGGTGCCCGCGACGGCGAGCGCCAGGGCCTCGACAGCGGCGCGGACGCCTATGTCGCCAAGTCCGCCGACCGGGACATCCTCATCCTGCGCATCCGCGCCCTCCTGCGCGAGCGGGGCGGCGAGGCACCGGCCGAGAGCCCGGGCATTTCCGCCTTCCGCCGCGGCCGGGTTCTGGTGGTAGACGGCAGCGCCACCTACCGCACCTTCCTCGCCGGGCTGCTCGCCCACGAAGGCCACGCCGTCCGGGCGGTGGAGGGCGAGGCGGCCGCACTGGGGGCCCTGGCGGACCCGGAGGCCGCCTTCGACTGCATCACCGTCGACCTCATGGGCCACGCCTACGACGGCCTCGCCCTGTGCCGGGCCATCGACAGGCACCGCTCCGCCGAACGCGAGACCCGCGAGGCCGGGACGCCGACATTCCAGCTCGTGGGCATCGCCGGCAGCGCCCCGGCCAAGGATTTCCTGGTGCAGGCCTTCGCCGCCGGCGCCGACGACGTCGTCTCGAAGGCCGATGCCGAGATCCTGGTGATGCGGGTGCGCGGCCTCGTCCGGCGCAAGCTCCTCGAGGAGGACAACCGGCGCATCGCCGGCGAGTTCGGGCTGCGCGAGCAGGCCCTCGAACGAGCTCGCGCCGAGGCGGAGGCGGCCGAGGCCCGCGCCGCCCTGGCCGGTGCCCTCGAACGGGCCAACCGCGACCTCGCTACCGCCAACCGCAAGCTCACCGACGCCCAGGCCAAGCTCGTCCAGGCCGCCAAGATGGCCTCGCTCGGCGAACTCGTGGCCGGCATCGCCCACGAGATCAACAATCCCCTGGCCTTCATCCTCGCCCACCAGGGCACCGTGGAGCGTCTGCTCAGCGAAGTGCCGGCGCCCGAAGGGGACGCGGGTGCGATCAAGGCCCTCGCCAAGGCCCGCGACCGGGTCGGTTCGATGCGCATGGGCCTCACACGCATCCAGGACCTCGTCCTGAACCTGCGCAAGTTCTCCCGCCTCGACGAGGGCGAGCGCACCCGCGTCAACGTCCCCGAGGCGATCGAGACCGTGCTCTCGCTGATCCAGCACAAGCTCGGCGACCGCATCACGGTGGCCCACGACCTGGCCGGCCGCCCGGAGATCCATTGCACGCCGGCCCTGCTCAACCAGGTCGTCATGAATATTCTCGGCAATGCCGCCGATGCGATGCCCGACGGAGGCACCATTTCCATCGTCACCCACAGTACCGACGAGACCGACTGGATCCGCATTAGCGATACCGGGACGGGAATCCCCGAGACGTTGCGCGAAAAGATCTTCGAGCCGTTCTATACGACCAAACCCGTCGGGTCCGGCACCGGGCTCGGACTTGCCATTGCCTACAGCGTCGTCCAGGCCCATAGCGGCTCGCTCGGCGTCGAAACGGCGCCGGGGGGCGGGGCCTGCTTCGTGATCGGCATACCGCGGCAGACGGCATGAGCATGGACAAAGCGACCATCCTGGCCGTCGACGACGAGCCGGATATCCTGATCGCCCTCGAAGACCTGTTCGAGGACGAGTACCGGGTCCGCACCACCACGAACCCGGAGGAGGCCCTCGCGATCCTGATGGCCGAGCCCGACATCGCGGTCATCCTGTCCGACCAGCGGATGCCCGGCATGACCGGCGACCAGCTCCTGGCGCAGGCGCGCACGCTCCACGACGCCCAGGCCATCCTGCTCACGGGATACGCCGACCTGAGCGCCGTCGTCGCCGCCCTCAACCGCGGCGGCATCACCGGCTACGTCACCAAGCCCTGGGACGCCGGCCTGCTGCGCAACACCGTGCGCAACGCCTTCGAGCGCCATCGCCTGGGCCGCGACCTCGCCACGGAACGCGCCCTCCTCATGGGCCTCCTCGACCACACCGAGGACGCCATCGCCTTCAAGGATACCGAGGGGCGCTTCGTGCGCCTCAACGCCCGCAAGGCGTCCCACCTCGGGCCGGAGGTCGAGGCCTGCCTCGGCCGGACGGAGGGGGAGATCAATCCCGGCGCCGCGTCGTCGGAGGGGGCGGCGGCCGACGCCGCCGCGATGCTGAGCGGGGCACCCTCGGAGAGCCTGGCCGCCGAGGGCGCCACCGGCGCCGAGCGTTGGAGCCATGTGATGCGGGTGCCGATCCGCGATGGCACGGGCCAGATCGCCCACCTCGCCGTGATCGAACGCGACGTCACCGAGCAGCGCATGCTCGAGGCGCGCCTGCGCCAATCCGACAAGATGCAGGCCCTGGGCACCCTGGCCGGCGGCATCGCCCACGATTTCAACAACCTGCTGACGGCGATCCTCGGCAGCCTCGAGCTTGTGGCGCCCAAGATCGTCGACCAGCCGCGGGTCCAGCGCCTCGTCGGCAACGCCACCCAGGCGGCCCAGCGTGGGGCCGCCCTCACCAAGCGCCTGCTCGGGTTCAGCCGCGCCCGCGAGCTGCGCTCGCGTGCGGTCGATCTCAACGCCCTGATCGACGGGATGGGCGAACTGATCGGCGGCAGCCTCGGCGGCCTCGTCAGCGTCGGCAAGGAGCTCGACCCGAGCCGGCCGCTCGCCCTGGTCGACCCCGACCAGCTCGAACTCGCCATCCTCAATCTGTGCATCAACGCCCGGGACGCGATGGCCGAGGGCGGCCGGATCGTGATCGCCACCCGCAGCGAGCGGATCGCCGACGACCCCGACCTGCCCGATGGCGACTACGTCGTCATGAGCGTGAGCGACACGGGCGCCGGCATACCGCCGGAACTGCTGGGACGGGTGTGCGAGCCGTTCTTCACGACCAAATCCCTCGGCCAGGGAACCGGGCTCGGGCTCGCCATGGTGTTCGGGCTCGCCCAGCAATCGAGCGGGCACCTGCGCATCGAGAGCACCGTCGGCCAGGGAACGCGGGTCGCCCTCGTCCTGCCGCGGGCCGAGGAGGCGGCCGAGGAAGCCCCTGCGACCGCCCCGAAGCCGATCGCGGCACCGCGGTCGGCCCGGATCCTCGTTGTCGACGACGACGCAGAGGTCCGCCACGTCACCGCGTCGTTCCTGAACGGCTTCGGCTACCACGAGACCGAGGCGCAGGACGCCGCGGCGGCGCTCGTGCTCCTGGAATCGCAGACCTTCGATCTCGTGGTGGCCGATCTCGCCATGCCGGGGATGACGGGCGTCGAACTCCTCGACGCCATCCGTCGGCGCGGCCTGGCGGTTCCCGTCCTGATCCTGACGGGCCATGCCGAGGCGATGACCATCCCCGAGGGCGTGCCCGTTCTCGCCAAGCCGTTCGAATCCAGCGACTTCGCGGCCATCGTCGCCGGCCTCGTCGACGCGGCGCCCCAGGCCTGACCGTGTCTTGCGCGGATCCTCTCGGACGAACGAAAAAGGGGTGACCGAACCGGCCACCCCTTTTCTTTCGTTGCGGTCGTGAAAACGCCGATCAGGCGGCTTCGTCGACGGGCGCCTGGCCGGAATCCTTGCCGCGGGCCTCGACGTCGCGATCCACGAACTCGATCACGGCGAGGGGGGCGTTGTCGCCGTAGCGGAAGCCCGCCTTCATGATGCGGCAATAGCCGCCCGGACGGGTGTTGTAGCGGGGACCGACCACCGCGAAGAGCTTGCGGACCATGTCGGCGTCGCGGATCTGCGACATCGCCAGGCGGCGGGCGTGCAGCGTGTCGGTCTTGCCCAGGGTGATCAGCTTCTCGATGACCGGACGCAGGTCCTTGGCCTTCGGCAGCGTCGTGATGATCTGCTCGTGCTTGATCAGCGCGGCGCACATGTTGGCGAACATCGCCTTGCGGTGCTCGGTGGTGCGGTTGAAGCGACGACCGCGAAATCCATGACGCATGATTGGCTCTCCTGATTATAGCGGCCGCCGTGCCACGGTACGGCCGTCGTTCTTGATAAGGCGAATGGCGAATGGCGAATGGAAGGCGGCGAAAAGGTCGAGCCGGGCTCGGTTACCCCACTCGCCATTCGCCATCTCGCCATTCGCGCTAGTAATGCTCTTCGAAGCGCTTGGCGAGGTCTTCGATGTTCTCCGGCGGCCAGCCGGGGATGTCCATGCCGAGGTGGAGGCCCATGGCGGCGAGCACTTCCTTGATCTCGTTGAGCGACTTGCGGCCGAAGTTCGGGGTGCGCAGCATCTCGCCCTCGGACTTCTGGATGAGGTCGCCGATGTAGACGATGTTGTCGTTCTTCAGGCAGTTCGCCGAACGCACCGAGAGCTCGAGTTCGTCGACCTTCTTGAGCAGGGCCGGGTTGAAGGGAAGCTGCGGCGCGAGCGGCTGCGCCTCCTCCTTGCGGGGCTCCTCGAAGTTCACGAACACCTGGAGCTGGTCCTGGATGATGCGCGCGGCGTAGGCGAGCGCATCCTCCGGCGACACGGCGCCGTTGGTCTCGATGGTCATCGTCAGCTTGTCCTTGTCGAGATCCTGGCCCTCGCGGGTGGTCTCGATGCGGTAGCTGACCTTGGTCACGGGAGAGAACAGGGCGTCCACCGGGATCAGGCCGATCGGCGCATCCTCGGGGCGGTTGCGCTCGGCCGGGACGTAGCCCTTGCCGGTGGCGACGGTGAACTCCATGCGGATCTCGGCGCCGTCGTCGAGGGTGCAGATCACGAGGTCGGGGTTCAGGATCTGGATGTCGCCGACCGCACCGATGTCGCCGGCGGTGACGACGCCGGGGCCGGTCTTGCGCAGGGTCAGGCGCTTGGGCGCCTCGGTCTGCGAGCGGATCGCGATGGTCTTGATGTTGAGGACGATGTCGGTGACGTCCTCGCGCACGCCGGGGATCGAGGAGAATTCGTGGAGCACGCCGTCGATCTGGACCGAGGTCACGGCCGCGCCCTGCAGCGAGGACAGCAGCACGCGGCGGAGCGAGTTACCCAGCGTCGTGCCGAAGCCACGCTCGAGCGGCTCGGCGACGACGGTGGCGACCCGCTTGGGGTCGTGTCCGGTCGAGACCTGGAGCTTGTTCGGCTTGATGAGCTCTTGCCAGTTCTTCTGAATGACCACGGTCCTACCTCTCGCACTACCTGTCGCGATCCCCATGACGCGGGACCACGTGTGATGCCCGAACGCGCGTCGCGATGCGCGGGAGGGCCTCGAAATCCTGGTCCGTCCGCCGAGAGCGGACGGGATAAGTCAGTGTGCCGCCACCCATAGCTCCGGCACGAAGCTGTAGCCGCCGCCGTCACGGGCGACATAGCCCAGCGCGGGGAACTCCAGATGCGCGCCCGCGATGAGGCTGCGCTCGGAGGCGACCTCGTCGAGGATGCGCCTGCGCGTCTCCCGCGCCCGGTCGCCATCGACGTCGAACGTCATCCCGGCCTCGGGACGCATGAACTGGATCGCCGGAAGGTGGACGATGTCGGCCCACATGAAGAGGGCCGCCGACCCTGAGACGATCCGGTAGCCGGTGTGGCCCGGCGTGTGGCCTGGCAGCGGCACCGCGGTGATGCCGGGTGCGACCTCGCCCCCGGTCATCGTCCGTAGACGCGTCGCATAGGGAGACGTCGCCTTCTGCGCCGCCTCGAAGTACGACTTGGCGTCCTCCGGGGCCCGCGTGAGGGCTGCCTCGTCGAGCCAATGCCCGGCTTCCGCCTCGTGGAGCACCAGTTCGGCGTTCGGATAACGCGCCACGCCGTCGCCATCGATCAAACCACCGGCGTGGTCTGGATGGAGATGAGTGAGGAGGATCGACTCGACCTCCTCGGCACGAACACCGGCCACGGCAAGCGCTGCCGGCACGCGCCCTAGGGTGTCGCCGCCGAACCCGCCCATGCCGGTGTCGATCATCACCGGGGCACGACCGGCACCGGTGACGACGAAGGCGTTGAGGGTGATGCGGGGATCGTTCGCGCGAAAGCCGGCCGCTTGCAGCGCGCCGGCATCCTCCTTGGCGATCCCCGTGACGAGATCGAGGGACCCCTGCAGGTATCCGTCGTTGAGGGCGGTGACCGTGAGGTCACCGATCGTCCAACGCAACACGCCGGGAAGGGGCTTCGAGGCATCGCCCGCCACGGGCATCTCCGTCTTCGATTTTCGGCTTCGAGCGGTTTTGGATACCGTCCTCAGACGCGACGACGCTTGCGCGGGCGGCAGCCGTTGTGCGGGATCGCGGTGACGTCGCGGATCGAGGTGACGGTGAAACCGGCGGCCTGAAGGGCGCGAAGGGCCGACTCACGACCCGAGCCGGGACCCGAAACCTCGACCTCGAGGGTGCGCATGCCGTGTTCGGAGGCCTTGCGGGCCGCATCCTCGGCCGCCACCTGGGCGGCGTAGGGCGTCGACTTGCGCGAGCCCTTGAAACCCATCGCACCGGCGGACGACCACGAGATCGTGTTGCCCTGAGCGTCAGTGATGGTGACCATCGTGTTGTTGAACGAAGCGTTCACATGGGCGACGCCCGACACGATGTTCTTGCGTTCGCGGCGGCGAACGCGGGTTGCTTCCTTGGCCATGCTCTCGTCTCTCGTCCTTCAAGCGCGCCCGTCATTCCAGGCGCTCGGGATTCTTCATCGGGTTCGGCGGCCTGGCTCCGATCGCCGTTCCGCCTGACGGGAGCCCCGCAACGGGACGCCCGACGCAATGTCGGGAAGCCTCGGCGACGCGAGGCCTCCCGGATGGGAAAGATTACTTCTTCTTGCCGGCGATCGGCTTGGACTTGCCCTTGCGGGTGCGCGCATTGGTGTGCGTGCGCTGGCCGCGGACCGGCAGGTTGCGGCGGTGGCGAAGGCCGCGGTAGCAGCCCAGGTCCATCAGGCGCTTGATGTTCATCGAGACTTCACGGCGCAGGTCACCCTCGACCAGGTAATCGCGGTCGATGGTCTCGCGGATCTGGAGGATCTCGGCGTCGGTGAGCTGGTTGACGCGACGCTCGGCCGGGATGTTGACCTTCGTCGTGATCTCCTCGGCCTTCTTCGAGCCGATGCCGTGAATGTACTGCAGCGCGATGACGACGCGCTTGTTGGTCGGAATGTTAACGCCAGCGATACGGGCCAAGGTCATTCTCCATGGGGCGATCGGGCGTAACCCGGCCCGGATGATAAGACGTGCGTCCGGTGGAGGCCGGCCCCTGCACGCCGTCCATAACGACAAATCGGCCCGCGGCCCCTCGATGAGGTACCCCGGACCCATGGTGCGTGTGGACGAAGGTCGGTCCGTTAACGCGGCAGGGCTGACGTGTCAACCCGTTGCCGCGAGGCTCTCAGGCCGACGCGGCCTTCGCGTGACTGTCGAGGATCGCCATCAGGTCGGTGGTGACGTCGTCGACGGGCTTCATGCCGTCGATAGTCTCCAGCATGCCGAGGCTGCCGTAATAGGCCGACAGCGGCGCGGTCTGGGCCCGATAGGCGGCCAGGCGCGTCTTGAAGACTTCGGGCGTATCGTCCTTGCGGACCGGCTCGCCGCGGGCCGCGGTCTCAGCCGCCCGGTTGGCGATCCGGCCGACGAGGGCATCCTCGTCCACCACGAACTCGACCACCGTATCCAACGCCAGACCCTTGTCCGACAGCATCCTGTCGAGGGCCGCAGCTTGGTCGACGGTGCGCGGAAAGCCGTCGAGGATGAAACCGCCGCGGGCGTCCTCCTCCTCGACGCGATCGGCGACGATGCCGACGACGATGGAATCGGTGACGAGGCCGCCGCTCTCCATGATCGACTTGGCTTCCAATCCGACCGGGGTCCCCGCGGCGACGGCCGCGCGGAGCATGTCGCCCGTGGAGAGCTGCGGAATGCCGAACCGTTCGACGATGCGGGCCGACTGGGTTCCCTTGCCGGCTCCGGGGGGTCCGAGCAGGATGATCCGCATGGGCGTCGTGTCCTCGTGAGCAACCCGCAGGCCGGGCCTCTTGATTGTCCTCGGCGACGCCTCCCGGACGCCGCCGCAGCGGTTATGGCAGCGGTTTTGACGGTCGTTAGCGTCGGCGTGTGGCGCCGCGCAACTTCGCCTTCTTCACCAGCCCCTCGTACTGATGAGCCATCAGGTGCCCGTGGATCTGCGCCACGGTGTCCATCGTCACGGACACCACGATGAGCAGGGAGGTACCGCCGAAGCCGAGGCTGGCCGATGCGTAGGAGGCCAGGATCTCGGGCACGAGACACACGAAGGTGAGGTAGAGCGCGCCGATCACCGTGATCCGGGTGAGGACCTTGTCGATGAAGCTCGCCGTCCGCTCTCCCGGCCGGATGCCCGGGATGAAGCCGCCGTGCTTCTTCAGATTGTCGGCCGTCTCCTCGGGATTGAACACCACCGCCGTGTAGAAGAAGGCGAAGAAGATGATCAGCGCCGCGTAGAGCACCATGTACAGCGGCCGCCCGTGGCCGAGGTAGGTGGTGAGCGTCGCCAGCACGCCGGTGCCGCTCTGGTTGGCCGAGAAACTCGCGACGGTGGCCGGCAGCAGCAGCAGCGAGGATGCGAAGATCGGTGGAATCACGCCGGCCGTGTTGAGCTTGAGCGGCAGGAACGAGGTCTGGCCCTCGTACATCTTATTGCCGACCTGACGCTTGGGGTAGTTGATCAGCAGGCGGCGCTGGGCGCGCTCCATGAACACGATGAAGTAGACGAGCGCGGCCGCCGCGACGCCGACCCCGAGAATCACGGCCGTGGACAGGGCACCGGTACGGCTGAGCTCGAGCGCGCCGATGATCGCGGTGGGCAGGTGGGCGACGATGCCGGCGAAGATGATGAGCGAGGAGCCGTTGCCGATGCCGCGCGAGGTGATCTGCTCGCCGATCCACATCAGGAACAGCGTGCCGCCCGTGAGGGTCACCACGGTGGACAGGATGAAGAACGGACCCGGATCGGTCGCCGCGCTCGATCCCTGGAGGCCGAAGGCGATGCCCCAGGATTGCACCAGCGCCAGCACCACGGTGAGGTAGCGGGTGTACTGGTTGATGACCTTGCGGCCCGACTCGCCTTCCTTCTTCAGCGTCTCCAAGGTCGGGACCACCGACGTCAGGAGCTGGATGATGATCGAGGCCGAGATGTAGGGCATGATGTTGAGCGCGAAGATCGCCATGCGCTCGACGGCACCGCCGGAGAACATGTTGAACAGGCCGAGCACGCCGCCGGCCTGGCTCTGGAAGTTGCGCGCGAACTGCTCGGGGTCGATGCCCGGAATCGGGATGTAGGTGCCCAGCCGGAACACCACGAGCGCACCCAGCGTGAACCAGATGCGTTTCTTGAGTTCGTCGGCCTTTGCGATCGCCCCGAAATTGAGGTTCGCGGCAAGCTGCTCGGCGGCTGAGGCCATGTCACCGGTTCCTGAAAACCAATCGTTCAGGTGCCTGAAGCACCCACCACGAAGCGAAACGGCGGCCACGCGCAGGTCGCACGGGCCGCCGCTCCAGGCTTCGACTTAAGGTCCGCGACCGTCCTACGCAACAGTGGCGTCGGCAGCCTTGCCGCGGGTGGAGACCCGATCCGCGAACTGGACCGTCACCGAACCGCCGGCCTTCTCGACCGCAGCGATGGCGGACTTCGAGGCGCGGGTGACGGTGAAGGCGAGCTTCGCCGTCAGCTCGCCGACGCCGAGGAGCTTCACGCCGTCACGGCCACGGGCGCAGATACCGGCCGCCACGAGGGCGTCCATGTCCACGGTGGCGGACGCATCGAGGCGACCGGCATCGACGGCCTGCTGGATGCGCCCGAGGTTCACCTCGTTGAGGTCCGTCGAGTACAGGTTGTTGAAGCCGCGCTTGGGCAGGCGACGGTGAAGCGGCATCTGACCGCCCTCGAAGCCCTTGATCGAGACGCCGGTACGGGCCTTCTGACCCTTGACGCCGCGACCCGCGGTCTTGCCCTTTCCGGAGCCGATGCCCCGGCCGACGCGCATCCGGTTCTTGGTGGCGCCGACGTTGTCGTGGATTTCGTTCAGCTTCATGATGCCCTCCCTCTGGCCGCGTCGTCGAGGACGCGCACGAGGTGCTGAACCTTGCGGATCATGCCCCGCACGGAGGGGGTATCCTCCAAGGTGGAAACCCGGTGCAGCTTGTTGAGCTTGAGCCCGATCAGCGTCGCGCGCTGGTCGTTCTCACGACGGATCGGCGAGCCGATCTGTTCGATGCGGAGAGTCTTGCCAGTCATCGGACCCTCCTCAAGCCACGGCCGCTTCGGACAGGTCCGAAGCGTCCGCATCGCGACGACGGGCCTGCAGGGCCGAGACCTTGAGGCCACGGCGAGCCGCGACGGCGCGCGGACTGTCCTCGTTCTTCAGCGCGTCGAAGGTGGCGCGCACGAGATTGTAGGGGTTGGACGAGCCGAGCGACTTGGCCACCACGTCCTGCATGCCCAACGTCTCGAAGACGGCGCGCATCGGGCCGCCGGCGATGATGCCGGTACCCTGGGGTGCGGCGCGCAGAATCACCTTGCCGGCGCCGTGACGGCCCTGGACGTCGTGATGCAGAGTCCGGCCTTCGCGGAGCGCCACGCGGACGAGACCACGCTTGGCGGCTTCCGTCGCCTTGCGGATAGCCTCGGGCACTTCACGTGCCTTGCCGTGGCCGAAGCCGACACGACCCTTCTGGTCGCCGACGACGACGAGGGCGGCGAAACCGAAGCGACGGCCACCCTTCACCACCTTGGCGACGCGGTTGATGTGGACGAGCTTGTCCACGAACTCGCTGTCGCGCTCCTCGCGCTCGTCGCGGCGGCCGCGGCCCCCGCCTTCCCGTTCACGTGCCATATCGTTGTTGATCCCATCTCACTGGCGCGGACGGCGGGGTCCGCTCGCTTGAATCGTTTCGATGAGGGACGGCGAATGCCGTCCCTCCCGCCGTTATCAGAACTCCAGGCCGCCCTCGCGGGCCGCCTCGGCGAGCGCCTTGACGCGGCCGTGGTAGAGGTAGCCCGAGCGATCGAAGATCACCTGGGTGACGCCGGCCGCCTTGGCACGCTCGGCGACGAGCTTGCCGACGGCCGAAGCCGCCGCGACATCGGCGCCGGTCTTGAGACCGGTCCGCAGATCCTTGTCGATGCTCGAAGCGGCGGCGAGGGTCCTGCCCTCGGCGTCGTCGATCACCTGAACGTAGATCTGCTTCGAGGAGCGGAACACCGAGAGTCTCGGACGTCCCTTGGCCGCGGCCCGCAGCGCGCGGCGCACACGCGCCTTGCGGCGGTCGAGTGCATCGATTTTGCGTGACATGATCGCCGGCCCTTACTTCTTCTTGCCTTCCTTGCGGAAGATGAACTCGCCCGCGTACTTCACGCCCTTGCCCTTGTAGGGCTCGGGGCCGCGATAGTCGCGGATCTCGGCGGCAACCTGACCGACCACTTGCCGGTCGATCCCCGAGATCACGATCTCCGTCGGCTTGGGCGTCACGATCGTGATGCCGGCCGGGATCTGATACTCGATGTCGTGGCTGTAGCCGAGCGAGAGCTTGAGCGCCTTGCCGGCCATCGCCGCGCGATAACCGACGCCCGTGATCTCGAGCTTCTTCTCGAAGCCCTTCGACACGCCCTCGACCAGGTTCGCGACCTGGGCACGGGAGGTGCCCCACAGCGAGCGAGCCTGCTTGGTCTGGTCCTTGGGCTGCACCGAGACGGCGCCGTCCTCGAACGATACGTTCACGAGGTTGGGAACGACGAACGCGAGTTCGCCCTTCGCACCCTTAACAGTCACCGTCTGACCGTTCACCGTCGCCGTCACACCGGACGGGACGGGGACGGGCTTCTTGCCTACGCGAGACATGGCCTTTCCTCCTTCGTCCGAGATCAGAACACCTTGCAGAGCACTTCGCCGCCGACGTTGCGCTCGCGCGCCTCGTGGTCGGCCATGACGCCCTGCGGGGTGGACACGATGGTGACGCCGAGACCGTCGGCGACGCGGGGCAGTTCGCCGACCGACGAGTAGACCCGGCGGCCGGGCTTCGAGACACGCTGGATCGAGCGGATGACGGGCTGGCCATCGTAATACTTCAGCTCGATCGCGAATTCCGTGCGGCCGTTCCCATAATCGGTGGTGGCGTAGTCACGGATGTAGCCCTCGGACTTGAGGACGTCGAGGACGCTGGCGCGCAGGCGCGAGCCGGGCGTCTGCACGACGTTGCGCCGACGCTGCTGTCCATTGCGGATGCGTGTGAGCATATCGCCCACGGGATCGTTGACCATGGTACGTGCTCCTTACCAGCTCGACTTGACGAGACCGGGGATCAGACCCTGGTTGCCGAGTTCGCGCAGCGCGATGCGCGACACGCCCATCTTGCGATAGAAAGCGCGGGGCCGACCGGTGATGCCGCAACGATTGCGGACACGGGTCGCGGACGAGTTGCGGGGTAGTTCCGCGAGCTTGAGGCGCGCCTCGAAGCGCTCCTCCATCTCCAGGGACTCGTTGTTGGCCGTGGCCAGAAGGGCCTTACGCTTCGACGCGTAGAGCTTCACGAGGACCTTGCGGTGGTTGTTCTTCTCGATCGAGCTTTTCTTTGCCATGTCTGTCTCCGGTGTCCGCGTATAAGGACCGCTGGGGTTCTTACTGCCGGAACGGGAATCGGAACTGCGTGAGGAGCGCGCGCGCCTCAGCATCGGTCTGGGCCGTGGTCTGGATCACGATGTCCATGCCCCAGGTCGCCTCGGCCTTGTCGTAGGAGATCTCCGGGAACACGAGGTGCTCCTTGAGTCCCAGGGCGTAGTTGCCGCGACCGTCGAAGGAGCGCGGGTTCAGGCCGCGGAAGTCGCGGACGCGGGGAAGTGCGATCGTCACGAGACGATCCATGAACTCGTACATCCGGGCCTTGCGCAGGGTGACCTTGCAGCCGATCGGCATGCCCTCGCGAACCTTGAATGTCGCGATGGCCTTGCGGGCCCGGGTGATGACCGGTTTCTGACCGGCGATCAGCGCCAGGTCCCCGGCGGCAACGGTGGCCTTCTTCGAATCGGCGGTCGACTCGCCGACACCCATGTTGATGACGATCTTTTCAATCGTCGGTACCTGCATGGGGTTCTTGTAGCCGAACTCTTCGATCAGCTTCTGGCGCACGACTTCGTCGTAGTGCTTGCGCAGACGCGGCACGTAGCCGTCAACATTTGCCTCAGCCATCGATCAGATCCCCCGAGCGCTTGGCGAACCGGACCTTGCGGCCGTCGTCGAGAATGCGGAAACCAACGCGCGTCGGCTGACCGTCCTTGGGGTCGGCGATCGCGATGTTGGAGAGATGGATGGCGGCCTCCTTGGAGATGATGCCGCCTTCCTGGTTCTGGGTCTGCTTCTGGTGCTTCTTGACAAGGTTGATCCCGCGCACGAGAGCCTTGTCGTCCTTCGGCATGACCTGAACCACCTCACCGGAGCGACCCTTGTCGCGACCGGTGAGGACGACGACCTTGTCGCCCTTCTTG
Organism: Methylobacterium sp. Leaf399; assembly: GCF_001424525.1. Lineage (NCBI taxonomy): Bacteria > Pseudomonadati > Pseudomonadota > Alphaproteobacteria > Hyphomicrobiales > Methylobacteriaceae > Methylobacterium > Methylobacterium sp. Leaf399. The sequence goes on from NZ_LMQK01000002.1 coordinate 132,763, forward strand.
ACCTTGGCAGCCATCACAGCACCTCCGGAGCGAGCGAGATGATCTTCATGTGATTGCGGCCCCGCAGCTCGCGCGGCACCGGTCCGAAGATACGGGTGCCGATCGGCTCCTTCTGATTGTTGATCAGAACGGCAGCGTTCTTGTCGAAGCGGATCACCGAACCGTCGGCACGCTTCACTTCCTTGGCGGTGCGGACGACGACCGCCTTCATGACGTCGCCCTTCTTCACGCGGCCGCGCGGAATCGCTTCCTTGACCGAGACGACGATGATGTCACCGACGCCGGCATATTTGCGCTTCGACCCGCCGAGTACCTTGATGCACATCACGCGACGCGCACCAGAGTTGTCGGCGACGTCCAGATTCGTCTGCATCTGGATCACGAGAGTGACCTTTCCTTGTTTCAGACGGGTTTCCGCACACGGACGGTATTGTCCGGCGGACGACGCCTGATGGGGATCTGATGCCCCCGTCCATTAGTCGGACCGCGCTATCGGCGCTAGGAAGCGCCGGCGCGGTCACCGCAGCCAAGTGAGGACGAATCCGTCGTCACGAAAACATATGCGAAGGTCGGTCGCCTACAGGGAACCGACGTTCGATGCAAGCCCTCAGGAGGCGGGAGCCTCGACGGCGGCGGCCTGTGCGGCCTCCACGAGCTTCCAGGTCTTGGTCTTGGAGAACGGACGGCACTCCTCGATCGACACGGTCTGGCCGACCTTGGCGACGTTGGCTTCGTCGTGGGCGTGGTAGTTCTTGGAGCGACGGACGGTCTTCTTCATCACCGGATGGGTGAAGCGACGCTCCACCTTCACGACAATGGTCTTCTCGCCCTTGTCGCTGACGACGACGCCCTGCAATACGCGCTTCGGCATGGTGTACTCCTCAGGCCTGCGCTTGGCCGAGCGTCTTCTGACGCTGCAGCGTGCGGACGCGGGCGATGTCGCGACGAACCTCACGGACCCGCGCGACGTTCTCGAGCTGGCCGGTGGCGCCCTGGAAGCGCAGGTTGAACTGCTCCTTCTTCAGGTTCAGCAGCTCGTCGTTCAGTTGATCCGGCGACAGGGCGGCCAGATCCGATTGTCTCTGCGACGACTTCATGATCCCCTCCTCCCTCAGTCAGCGATACGCTGAACGACGCGCGTGCGGATCGGGAGCTTCGCCGCGCCGAGGCGCAGGGCCTCCTTCGCGATGTCCTCGGCCACGCCGTCGACTTCGAACATGATCCGGCCGGGATGCACGCGGGCAGCCCAGAACTCGGGAGCGCCCTTACCGGAGCCCATGCGGACCTCGGTGGGCTTTGCCGTGACCGGGACGTCCGGGAAGATCCGGATCCAGACGCGGCCCTGGCGCTTCATCTCGCGGGTGATCGCGCGGCGGGCCGCTTCGATCTGGCGAGCGGTGATACGCTCCGGCTCGATGGCCTTCAGGCCGAAGCTACCGAAGTTGAGATCGAAGCCGCCCTTGGCCGCACCGTGGATGCGGCCTTTGAACTGCTTGCGAAATCGGGTCTTTTTGGGTTGCAACATGGCAGCCTCTCAACACCTTCCTTGGGCTGGCGGTAGCGATCAGGCGTGATCGCGACGACCGCGGCCGCCTTCGCCATCGCGCTCACGGCGTCCGCCCGAACGGCCACCCTCTTCCTGAGCGCGCTTGTCCTGCGCCATCGGGTCGTGCTCGAGGATCTCTCCCTTGAACACCCACACCTTGATGCCGCACGTCCCGTAGGTCGTGAAGGCGGTCGCGGTGCCGTAGTCGACGTCGGCGCGCAGCGTATGCAGCGGCACGCGACCCTCGCGGTACCATTCCTGGCGCGCGATCTCGGCGCCGCCGAGGCGGCCCGAGCAGTTGATGCGGATGCCCTCGGCGCCCAGACGCATGGCCGACTGAACGGCCCGCTTCATGGCACGGCGGAAGGCGACCCGGCGCTCGAGCTGCTGCGCGATCGAGTCCGCCACCAGGGTGGCGTCGATCTCGGGCTTGCGCACCTCGACGATGTTGATCGTCACGTCGGCCTTGGTCATGGTGCCGACGAGCTTGCGCAGCTTCTCGATGTCCGCGCCCTTCTTGCCGATCACCACGCCCGGACGACCGGAGTGGATGGTGACGCGGCACTTCCGGTGCGGACGCTCGATCACGATCTTGGAGACCGCCGCCTGCTTGAGCTGCTTCATAAGCGACGCGCGAATGGCGACGTCCTCGTGCATCAGCTTGGCGTATTCGCCTTTCTGGGCGAACCAGCGGGAGTCCCAGGTCCGGTTGATACCGAGCCGCAGACCGATCGGATTGATTTTCTGGCCCATCAGGTCCTCCTCACGCCGCTTCGGCGGTCGGGACTTCGCGCACCACGATGGTGAGGTTCGCGAAGGGCTTCAGGATGCGGGCGCCGCGGCCGCGGGCCCGAGCGTGGAAGCGCTTGAGCACGAGGGCCTTGCCGACGAACGCCTGGGCGACGACTAGGTCGTCGACATCCAGATTGTGGTTGTTCTCGGCGTTGGCGATGGCGCTCTCGAGGCACTTCTTGACTTCGCGGGCGATCCGCTTGCGGGAGAATTCGAGGTCGGCGAGTGCCGAATCGACCTTCTTGTTGCGGATCAGCTGGGCGACGAGGTTCAGCTTCTGAGGGCTGACACGCAGCATGCGCGCGACGGCCTTCGCCTCGTTGTCCGGCAGCGCGCGGGGGGTGGCTTGCTTGCCCATCTCAGCGCCTCTTCGCCTTCTTGTCGGCCGCGTGACCGTGGAAGGTGCGGGTCGGCGAGAACTCGCCGAACTTGTGGCCGACCATTTCCTCGGAGACATAGACCGGGATGTGCTTCTGCCCGTTGTGCACACCGAAGGTGAGCCCCACGAACTGCGGGAGGATCGTGGAGCGGCGGCTCCAGATCTTGATGACTTCGTTGCGGCTGGATCCGCGAGCGGTCTCAGCCTTCTTGAGGAGGTAGCCGTCGATGAACGGCCCCTTCCAGAGCGAGCGTGCCATGATGGTTACTTCTTGCGGTTGTGACGGCTGGACAGGATGAACACGTCGGTCCGCTTGTTGGACCGGGTCTTCTTCCCCTTCGTGGGCACGCCCCAGGGCGTGACCGGGTTGCGGCCGCCCGAGGTCCGTCCCTCGCCGCCGCCGTGCGGGTGATCGACCGGGTTCATGGCGACACCGCGGACGTGCGGGCGCTTGCCCAGCCAGCGATTCCGGCCCGCCTTGCCCAGCGAGATGTTCATGTGGTCCGGGTTCGACACCGCACCGACGCTGGCGAAGCACTGGCCGTGGACCAGGCGCTGTTCGCCGGAGTTCAGGCGCAGGGTGACGTAGCCCTGGTCGCGCCCGACGATCTGGGCGTAGTTGCCGGCCGAGCGCGCGATGGCACCGCCCTTGCCGATCTTCAGCTCGACGTTGTGGACGATGGTGCCCACCGGCATGTTGCCCACCGGACCGGCGTTGCCGGGCTTGATGTCGACCTGCTCGGCCGCGATCACCTTGTCGCCGGGCGACAGGCGCTGCGGAGCCAGGATGTAGCTCTGCACGCCGTCCGGATAGGTGATCAGCGCGATGAACGCCGTCCGGTTGGGATCGTACTCGATCCGCTCGACGGTGGCGGACACGCCCATCTGCTCGCGACGCTTGAAGTCGACGTTGCGCAGGGTGCGCTTGTGCCCACCGCCACGGAAGCGGACCGTGATGCGGCCGAGGTTGTTGCGGCCGCCGGACGACGACTTGCCCTCGGTGAGCTTCTTGACCGGCTTGCCCTTGTAGAGCTCACGGCGGTCGACGAGCACGAGCTGGCGAAGGCTCGGCGTGACCGGTTTGAATGTCTTCAAGGCCATCGGTGGTAATCCTTAACCCGACTGTCTCAGAGGCCGGTCGTGACGTCGATCGTCTCACCCTCGGCGAGGGTCACGATCGCTTTCTTCACGTCCGAACGCTGCCCGCGCAGACCGCGGAAGATCTTCTTCTTGCCCTTGGTGACGAGCGTGTTCACGCCCACCACCTTGACGTCGAACAGACGCTCGACCGCTTCCTTGATCTGCGGCTTGGTGGCCTTCGGCGCGACCCGGAAGACGACCTTGTTCTGCTCGGTGAGGTTCGTCGCCTTTTCCGTGATCACGGGCGAGACGATGATGTCGTAGTGACGCGGATCGGCACTCATTTGAAACGCGCCTCCAGCGCATCGACGGCGGCGCGCGTCAGCACGAGCTTGTCGCGGCGCAGGATGTCGTAGACGTTGATGCCCTGCACGGGGAGCACGTCGATCATCGGGATGTTGCGGGCGGCGCGACCGAAGTTCACGTCGACCTCGGCCCCGCTGATGATCAGAGCGCTCGACAGGCCCATCTTGCCGAACCGCTCGACGAGACCCTTGGTCTTGCCGTCGGCCAGCGTCACGTCGTCGACGATGATGAGGGTCGAGGCCTTCACCTTGGCCGAGAGCGCATGCTTGAGAGCGAGCGCACGGACCTTCTTGGGCAGGTCGTGGGCATGGCTGCGGACGACCGGACCGAACGCACGACCACCGCCGCGGAACTGCGGAGCGGAGGCGGCGCCGTGACGGGCGTTACCGGTGCCCTTCTGCTTGTAGAGCTTCTTGCGGGTCCGGTTCACGTCCGAGCGGTTCTTCACGGCGTGGGTGCCGGCCTGACGCTTGGCGAGCTGCCAGCGCACCATGCGCTGAAGAAGGTCGGCGCGCGGCTCGAGCCCGAAGATGGTCTCGTCCAGGTCGACCGAGCCGGCGCCGTCGCCGTCGAGAGTGGTGATATCGAGCTTCATCACGCATTCTCCTCGGAAGCGGGAGCCTCGGGAGCCGGAGCTTCTGTGGCGGGAGCAGCGGAGGAACCGTTTTCACGGAACTTGCCAGGCTGCGGCACGTCGGCGGGGAGCTTGCGCTTCACCGCGTCGCGGATCTGGATCCAGCCGCCGGCGACGCCGGGGACGGCACCTTCGACCAGGATGAGTCCACGCTCGGGGTCGGTACGGACGACGCGCAGGTTCTGCGTCGTCACCCGGTCGACACCCATGTGGCCGGGCATCTTCTTGTTCTTGAAGGTCTTGCCCGGGTCCTGACGGCCACCGGTCGAACCGATCGAACGGTGCGAGATGGACACGCCGTGGGTGGCACGCAGACCGCCGAAGTTCCAGCGCTTCATACCGCCGGCGAATCCCTTGCCGGTGGTGGTGCCGGTGACGTCGACGAACTGGCCGGCGATGAAGTGGTCGGCCGTGATTTCCGCCCCGACCGGGATCATCGCGTCCTCGGACACGCGGAACTCGGCGAGCTTCTGCTTGGGCTCGACCTTGGCGATCGCGAAGCGGCCGCGTTCGGCCATCGACACGTTCTTCACCTTGGCCTTGCCGACGCCGACCTGAAGAGCGACGTAGCCATTCTTCTCGACGGTGCGGTGGGCGACCACCTGGCATTGATCGATCTTGAGCACGGTCACGGGAATATGTTCGCCTGCATCCGTAAAGACGCGGGTCATCCCGACCTTCTGTGCAATGACGCCTGAGCGCATAGGTATCTCCCTCGCGCGATGAAACGGTAAGCTCTAAATCCCTGCGGGACTTAGAGCTTGATCTCCACGTCCACGCCGGCGGCGAGGTCGAGCTTCATCAGCGCGTCCACGGTCTGGGGCGTCGGATCGACGATATCGAGCACACGCTTGTGCGTGCGCATCTCGAACTGCTCGCGCGACTTCTTGTCGATGTGGGGCGAGCGGTTGACGGTGAACTTCTCGATGTGCGTCGGCAGCGGGATCGGGCCACGGATGGTGGCGCCGGTGCGCTTGGCGGTCGAGACGATCTCTCGGGTCGACGCATCGAGGATACGATGGTCGAACGCCTTGAGGCGGATGCGGATATTCTGACCGTTCATGACCTGAAACCTTGGCGGGACGAGAAAGGGGCGGGCGCGAGGACCCGCCCCTCGGTCGTTCCTCAGCAGACGTGATCGCTAAGCGAGACTAGTCGTTGATGGCGGCGACGACGCCGGCGCCGACGGTGCGACCGCCCTCGCGGATGGCGAAGCGCAGCTTCTCTTCCATGGCCACCGGCACGATCAGG
>NZ_LMQK01000003.1:0-111553 GCF_001424525.1 Methylobacterium sp. Leaf399
CAGAGCCCGTCCGATAATGTCCGGCCGGGGTTGAGTGGCCGGGATGGCGGTGATTCCAGAAGGGTGCTGAAGCCTCATCTGGACGTGCCATGTGGACCCCGACCACTCGCCGGCAGCATAGCCGTGCGCGCTTGCGCTACGAAACCGACCTGACGGATACGGAATGGGCGGTGATCGCGCCCATGATGCCAGAGCCTGCCTCGCGCGGTCGCCCGCCCGTCTGGACCATGCGGGAGGTACTGAACGCGATCTTCTACGTGCTGCGCTGCGGGATCGCGTGGCGGCTGATCCCAAAGGATCTCCCTCCGCGCAGCACGACCTTCGGCTACTTCAGCCGCTGGCGGGACGAGGGATTGTTCGGGCGGATCAACCACGCCCTGGTTATGGCCGACCGGGAGCGGGCCGGTCGCGAGGCGTCGCCGACGGCGGCCGTGCTCGATAGCCAGAGCGTGAAGACCACCGAGAGCGGCGGCCCGCGCGGCTACGACGCTGGAAAGAAGGTCAAAGGCCGCAAGCGTCAGGCGCTCGTCGATACGGACGGACGCGCCCTCGTCCTCGATCCGCAGCCCGCCAGCATTCAGGATCGCGATGGAGCCGGACCGGTGCTATGCCTGTCGCGTCGCACTTTCCCGTTCATCGTCAGAGCCTTCGCCGATGCAGGCTATGCGGGTGACAGGCCGGCCACGGCCACGATCATCACCGTCGACATCGTGCGCAAACCCAAGGATCAGGTCGGGTTTGCCGTGCATCCGCGCCGGTGGGTGGTCGAGCGCTTCTTCGGATGGATCAGCCGCAACCGACGCCTCTGGAAGCACCCGGAAGCGACCCTCGCCTCCGCACAAGCCTTCCTCTACGCCGCCGCCGTCATGATCCTCGTCCGAAGGCTGGCGCAAGCATCATGACTTATCGGACAGACTCTTAGTCAAGCAAACCAATTTGGTATGAGTACAAGGCCAACAAGGCCGATTGGCTCGATGGCCGCTGGTCCGGCTCGACGTTGTTCACGGTGGTGGGGCAGCCGTAGAGGCCCATGTTGGCGGGGAAGGGCGGCTTGAGGCGCGGCATCCCCTTTGGCGTGTTCCGGCCGNCGGAAGCGACCCTCGCCTCCGCACAAGCCTTCCTCTACGCCGCCGCCGTCATGATCCTCGTCCGAAGGCTGGCGCAAGCATCATGACTTATCGGACAGACTCTTAGTCAAGCAAACCAATTTGGTATGAGCGCTAGTTTACGGTCATTCTAAGCCTTTAATAAGGATAGATGCTATTTTTAACAACATTTAACAAACGAACGGACGGCTTTTGCTCTGTGGTAGGCGAATAATGGTGCAACGGTGGATAAGATATGCTGGAAAATGGGTCTGTTCGAATTACCGTTTTACCGTCGGACGAACAGTTCGTTATCATGGTGTGTAGCCATAATGCGCCAGCTCCAAAACGAACAGACACCTCGAAGAACCGCGTGATGGAGGGGTTTGGCTGTCAATTTGACGCCGCCTTCAGCTTTGGCGTGCTTGGACAGACTTTCTTGCGATCAGACTGTGGTCGTGAACGCGTTTGGGGCGCCTTCCCAAGCTTGTCTCAGGCTGTCACCGGCCGGGTTTCGATCCAGAGGAAGCGCTCGAGGTTTTAGGCGAGGTTAGGGCCTGTCATCGCTTGAGCTAATCGAGGGTGGCTGCGAGGCAGAGGACGCCCATAAAGCTGCCGGCGGTTTTCTCATATCGGGTAGCGATGGCGCGCCACTCTTTAAGCCTGGCCCAGAGGCGCTCGACCTGATTGCGGTTGTTGTAGATCCAATCCGGGCAAGCGACAGGTGCCTCGTGTCGTTGAGGCGGGATCGCGGGCCGCGCGCCCATGTTCCAGATGTGCTCGCGGAAGGCGTGGCTGGTGTAGCCCCGGTCGCCCACGACCCACTTGGGCACGCCGGGAAGCTGGTCGAGGAGAGGGAACGGCGTGAGGCAGTTCATGAGCCTGCCCCGGTGCCAGCCGGAAGGCGATGGCGCGGCCCTGCCCGTCGGCGATCACGCACGCCTTGGTGCCATAGCCGCCACGCGATCGGCCAAGCGCTTCACGATGATCTCGCTCGGCCGCAGATCCCCCCTTTTGGCAGCTCCCGCCGCCTTTTGGTGCGCCCGCACGTTCGTGCCGTCGAGAAACACTATCCCGAGTTGGACGCCGCGCTCCTGCACGAGGCTGAAAAGTCGCTCCCAGACGCCGGCACGGGACCAGCGGATGAAGATCTGGGCGGCCCGCCACCACGGACCCAGATCCTCCGGAATAGCCCGCCATTTGGCCCCGTTCTGATGCCGCCAGAGGATCGCCGAGAGCGTGCGTTGCAGGTCCTGCGGCGGCGTCTTCGCCTTGGGCCGGCACGCCTCGACCAAGGGCTCCAGTTCAGACCATTGCGCGTCGCTCAGCATCGTCCCTCCTGCATCAGTGAGACGAAAACACAAGACAAGCCAATCCGTTCAAGCGACAACAGGCCCTAGATATTAATCCCGGGGTTTAATGGTGCAATCTTCACGCCCGAGTGGAGGGACGCGCTATGGGCCAGGTTCTTCACGGCAGCGCCACGACGACTGAGGCGGTCCGTCGAGCGATCCAGCATAGTCAAACGAGCCTGAGTGATCCTTCCCCGATTTCACGGGTCTCCCGCAGTTTGCGTGGAAAGGTCACGGCGACGCGGTGTCGATGGGCTGATTCACGGTTGGGATGATTCTGTCTTCATCCCTGCCGGGCTGCGTCGTCGACCAAGTCATCCGCCGCTCCGGTCATCTCATCATCGTCGCCCATGTTCGCCAGGATCGTGGGCGCTGTCCCAACTGCGGCGCGCCAAACTCTGCCGTCCATAGCCGATACGTCCGGCATCCTGCCGATCTTCCGAGTTTCGGCGAGGCCGTGACGCTGCGACTGAAGGTTCGCCGCTTCTACTGCCATCATCGCGCCTGCAGACGGCGCACGTTCGTCGAATCGCTGCCGCGTCTTCTCCCACCACGGGCACGACGTACCGGTCGGCTCGCCAGAGTGCAGGCTCGGGTGGGTCTCGCGTTGGGGGGCAAAGCTGGCGCTCGCCTTGCCAGGCATCTGGCGATGGCCACGAGCCCCGATACAGTGTTGCGCCTCGTACACGGCATGAAGCTACCGCCGACCGGTCCGCTGCGGGCGGTGGGAATCGACGACTAGGCGATCCGCAAGGGCCAGACTTACGGCACGCTCATCGTCGATCTCGACCGGCGACGTCCGATCGACCTGCTGCCGGACCGATCCAGCACGACCGTGGCCGCGTGGCTGCGTCGTCATCCCGATATCGCGGTCATCACGCGCGACCGCTCGTCCGAATACGCGCGTGCAGCGACCATGGGCGCTCCTGCAGCCCTTCAGGTCGCCGACCGCTGGCATCTCCTCCACAACCTGCGCCAAGCCGTTGAGCGCTGGCTCGCCCACGTCCATGGACGCTTGCGACGTCTGCCGAGCCTTGCCGTCGGAGATGGGCGACGGCTGGGACAGCGCCTGCGCGCCTACCGCCGGAGCGATGCCGAGATTGCCGTGAGCTGCGACAGCCGCGCCCGACGTCTGGCCGCCTACGAGGACGTGCGTCGGCGCTCCCAGGCCGGTGAGACCTTGCTGGCGATTGCCCGGGCGACGGGCCTCGCTCGCGGGACGGTGCGCAAGTATGCCCAGGCCGAGAGCTTTCCGGAACGCGCAACACGTCGCCCCGGCCCCAGCCGCCTCGACCCCTATCTGGCGAATCTGGAGCAGCGGATGACCGAGGGGTGCGAGAACGCGATGGAGCTCTGGCGCGAGCTCCGCGAGGGGGGCTTTGCCGGCACGCACCGGCAGGTTCACCGCTTCGTCGCCGAGCACCGCCCGTAAATGGATGGCACGAACGGTACCGCCGGCCACGGAAGCGATCCTTCTTCCATCTCCCAAGCAACTCGCCTGGTTCCTGACCCAGCCCGTCGAGTCCCTCACGCCCTATGCCGCCGCCGCCATTGGCCGGATCGAGCAGGACCCGGAGGCGGCCCGGCTCCGTGTACTAGCACAGCGCTTCGCTGCCCTGGTGCGTGGCTGCTGTGCCGATGGCAGCCGGCCTTCGGATCCCGCCGGCGAACTCGACATCTGGCTCGACGCGGCGCGTCTCAGTGACATACCGGCTCTCGAAACGTTCGCGGCCGGCCTGGAGCGGGACAGAACGGCGGTGCGCGCCGCATTGACGACGTCGTGGAGCAACGGTCAGGCGGAGGGCCAGATCAGCAGACTGAAGATGCTTAAGCGGACCATGTACGGACGCGCCGGCTTCCCTCTCCTTCGACGCCGCGTACTACTCGCTGCGTAATCCACGCAAACTGCGGGAGAACCGAAACCTGGGGAGGATCAAGAAAACCTCGGCTTCACCTGCGCCATCGCACCAGCGGAACCAGTTACATTTAGCCCACCTGCATCGGCGCCAGCGCCCGTGCCACGGTCGAGCGGGCCGCGTCGAGGGCGACGCTGGCGGCGGTCATCGTGCGCGGGTCGGTGGGGCGGCGCAGGGCGTGGCGGGCGATGCTGGCGGCGAGATCGTCGATCTCGGCCGCCATCGCCCGCAGCCGGTCGGCCTCGGTGCTGCGCCGGGCCAGGGAGCGGATTTCGAGGAGGCGCTGCGTGGCGACCTCGACGCGGTGCCGGCGCAGGCGCGACAGGCGCTGGCGCAGCCAGGCGCCGGCCGAGCCGATGCCGCCGCCGAAGATGGCGACGAGGTAGATCCACGATTCGTAGCGTTCGATGAAGCTCTCCTGCTCGCGCTCGTAGTAGTCGAGGGCGCCGGGATGGATCGGCAGGCGCGCGCTCACCGCCGCGGCGGTGGTCTCGTAGGCGGGCGGGAGCAGGCTCTCGGCGACGGGCACGGCCTCGGCGAGGCCGGCGCGCATCTCGAAGAGGTGCTGGGTCACCTCGGCCGCGCGGCTGCGCGACAGGTCCGAGCGCGCCATCAGGCGGTAGGACGGCCCGACGGTGGCGACCTCCTCGGCCGGCAGGCGCGGCCGGCCTCCGTAGAGCCCGGCCGGGACCGTGACGGCCTGGAGCTTGGGGTGGCGCGCCAGGATCGCGGCCGCGTCGGACACCCCGAACAGGACCGCCTCGCGGTCGGGCCCCGCGTCCTGCACCGCCTGCACGATCCGGCGCGCGGCCGGCGTCGTGGGCGTCGTCACCAGGACGAGGGCGTCGATCCGGCTCCCCGTGAAGGCGGCGGTCACCTCGCTCTCCTCCAGGGGAACGAGGACGACGGCCCCGGCCGGGGCCTCGGGGCCGAGGCCGGCACTGTCGAGGACCGCCTCGATCAGCGCCCGGTCGGCGGTCCGGCGGGCGAGGAGGCCGAGGCGCTTTCCGGCCAGATCGGGCATCGCCGCGATGCCGGAGGAGGCGGGTGTCGCCACCAGGATCGCCTGCTCGCGCAGGATCGCGAGGGTGAGGCCGTCGCGGGGCATCGTCACGTCCGGCCTGACCACGGCCAGATCGACCCGCTTCTCCTGGAGCGCCTCGGCGCTCTCGCGCACCCCGTCGAAGGGGACGATCGTCAGGCGCACGCCGCTGCCGCGCTGGGCCAGGGCGGCGGCGTAGGCGCGCAGCAGCGCCGGTTCGGTTCCGCCGGCCGGCGCCACGGCGATGGTCAGCGTCGTGGCGCGCGACCAGTAGAACAGCGCCCCCCCGGCGGCGGCGAGCAGGACGGCGAGGGCGAGGAACCAGATCTCGCGCCGCGCCCAAGGGTTGGTCATTCGCTCCACGGGGTCCTTCCTCCGCCGCCCCTGCGCCGGATCGGGTGTAGGTGGGGCCGCCGGGGGCGTCCCGCGAGGCCGGGCCGGCGAGCGGCCGATCACGAAAGGGACTTTCAGCGATCCAGGCCCTCTCGAGCCAGGGCGGTCTGCCCGCGCAGGGCCGCGAGCGCGCCGGCCGCCGAGCCGGCATAGCGTTCGATCAGCGGGCGGCGCAGGCTCAGGGCCGCCAGGGCGGCCTTGGGCGCGTTCACCGCCAGCATGCGCGGGGAGGGGTCCGGCAGGCCGTATTTTCGCGACACGTAGGCGCGCGACCAGGCCTGGTGCCAGCGGGTGCGGAACACCCGGCCGGTCGCGGGCGCCGAGGAGCGCCCGCGACCGTGCAGGGCTTGCGCGCCGTGGACGTGGACGAGGGCGCGGCCGGTGTCGGCCACCCGCCGGCACAGGTCGTCGTCCTCGTAGAACAGGAAGATGTCGGGATCGAACCCGCCGAGATCCAGGAACAGGTCGCGCGCCACCATCAGGCAGGCCCCCGACAGGAAGGGCGCGCAGGCGTCGCCTTCGGGCAGGGCGAGCCTGCCATGGGGATTGGTGAGATAGGGGGCGAGCAGCGAGCGCGGCTGGTAGAAGAACCGCCCGTCGGGCTCCACGAGGCGCGGCGCCAGGAGACCGGCATCGGGATAGGCTCTGGCCGCAGCCAGCAGCGCGTCGACGGCCCCGGGCCGCAGCACCACGTCGGGATTGAGCATGAGGACCCGCTCGGCCCGCTCCGCGGCGCGCACGCCGATGGTGTTGGCGCGGCCGAACCCCTCGTTGCGGGCGTTGCGCAGCACCCGCGCCCCGGCCGCCTCCGCGACCGCCACGGACGCGTCGCGGCTGGCGTTGTCGACCACGACCGCCGGCACGTGCTCGGCCGCCAGGGCGCCGAGGCAGGCGGGCAGGGCCTCCGCACTGTCATGGGTCACGACGATGGCGACGAGGGAGGACACGGGTGACGCTATCGGGACGGGAGGGATCGGGCGCGCCCGCTATCTGCACACCGTCGATCAGATCGGGCAAGGCCGACGTGAGCCGGGGAAAGGGGCCTCTCGCGTCGGCGGCGGATCGGGAAAGGCGATCCCTCGGTCATCCGAAGAGGTGACGATCCCCCCTCCCGCCTCGCATCCGCGAGGCAGCCTCCCTCGCAGAGGGGGAGGGAGGCGTATCGCGTCTCACCCCTGCTTCTCGGGCAGGTTGAGCCGGATGTGCAGCTCGCGCAACTGCTTGGGCGTCGCCTCGGCCGGCGCGCCCATCATCAGGTCCTCGGCGCGCTGGTTCATGGGGAACAGCACCACCTCGCGCAGGTTCTGCTCGCCGCACAGCAGCATGACGATGCGGTCGATCCCCGGCGCGATGCCGCCGTGCGGGGGTGCGCCGAGCTTGAGCGCGTTGAGCATGCCGCCGAACTTCTCCTCGAGCACGTCCTGGCCGTAGCCGGCGAGACCGAAGGCCTTCTCCATCACCTCGGGGCGATGGTTGCGGATGGCGCCGGACGAGAGCTCGGTGCCGTTGCAGACGATGTCGTACTGGAACGCCTTGATGCCGAGGATCGTCTCGGACTCGCTCGGGTCGAGCGCCAGGAATGCCTCCCGGTCGAAGTTCGGCATCGAGAACGGGTTGTGGGAGAAGTCGATCTTCTTGTCGTCCTCGTTCCACTCGTACATCGGGAAGTCGGTGATCCAGCAGAACGCGAACTGGTCCTTGTCGGAGAGGTTCAGCTCGTCCGCGATCCGGTTGCGGGCCTTGCCGGCCAGCGCCGCCGCCTTGGCCTCGGTACCGGCCGAGAAGAACACCGCGTCGCCGGCCCCGGTGCCGGTCTTGGCGGCGATCAGCGCCAGCACCTCGGCCGGGATGAACTTGGCGATGGGGCCCTTGCCGGCGAGCGCACCGTCGACGTCCTCGAAGACGACGTAGCCGAGGCCGGGCGCGCCCTCGGCGCGGGCAAAGTCGTTGAGCTTGTCGAAGAACGAGCGCGGCTGGGTCGCCGCCCCCGTGGCCGGGATCGCCCGGACCTTGCCGCCCGATGCGATCACGCCCTTGAAGGCCTTGAAGGCGACGTCCTCGCGCGAAAACTCCTCGGTCACGTCGGCGATGACCAGCGGGTTGCGCAGGTCCGGCTTGTCGACGCCGTACTTCAGCATCGCCTCGGCGTAGGGGATGCGCGGGAACGCCTGCGTGACGCGCTTGCCTTGCGCGAACTCCTCGAACACCGAGCGCAGCACCGGCTCCACCGACTGGAACACGTCCTCCTGCGTGACGAAGCTCATCTCGATGTCGAGCTGGTAGAACTCGCCCGGGCTGCGGTCGGCCCGCGCGTCCTCGTCGCGAAAGCACGGCGCGATCTGGAAGTAGCGGTCGAAGCCGGCGATCATCGTCAGCTGCTTGAACTGCTGGGGCGCCTGCGGCAGCGCGTAGAATTTTCCGGGGTGCACGCGGGACGGGACGAGGTAGTCGCGCGCGCCCTCAGGGCTGGATGCCGTAAGGATCGGCGTCTGAAATTCGAAAAAGCCGCCCTCGCGCATGCGGCGGCGCAAGGAATCGATGATCGCGCCGCGCTTCATGATGTTGGCGTGCAGCTTGTCGCGGCGCAGATCCAGGAAGCGGTACTTGAGCCGCGTTTCCTCCGGATACTCCTGGTCGCCGAAGACCGGCACCGGCAGTTCGCCGGCGGGCCCGAGCACTTCGAGGTCGTCGATGTAGACCTCGATGGTGCCGGTGGGCAGGTCGGGGTTCTCAGTGCCGGCGGGCCGGGTCCGCACGCGCCCGTCTATGCGGATCACCCACTCCGAGCGTGCGAGATTCGCGCCCTTGAAGGCCTTCGAGTCGGAATCGACCACGCATTGCGTGAGCCCGTAGTGGTCGCGCAGATCGATGAACAGCACGCCGCCGTGGTCGCGGATGCGGTGGCACCAGCCGGACAGGCGGATGCTCGCGCCGACGTCGGACGGGCGGAGCGCCCCGCAGGTATGGGTCCGATAACGGTGCATGACGGGCTGCATGACGGCCTCTTGGGAATGAGGGCCGCACCATTCACGCGAGGGGGGTGAAGTCAAGTTTGCGGCCTCCGCTTCGGGGGTCGCCGCGCCGGGCAGGTCGATCGCGGCGATGCGTCGCGAGGCCACCCGAAAAACACACGCCATGACTGAATACGTCTTGATAGAATCAATCTGAGATTATACAACCTGCGGGCGATATTCGGTCGGGAGCCGCCGCTGCTCGATCCTGCGGAGAGGTGACGCCATGCTGATCGTCGAGAACCCCCACGCATCGACGACGCTGCCGGACGATCTGCTGACGTCGGAGGACGCCTTCAATGCGGTGAAGTCCCTGACCGCGGTCCCCTACACCGTCCCGTTCGAGGTCTTGGGCGAGCCGATCGTTCCCGGCCTCACGCAAGTCCCCCTGGTGCTCCAGGGCACCTTCATCCAGATCACCAACACGGCAACCAGCGGCTCCGCGTCGATCCAGCTGAGCTACAGACCGACGGTGCCGTTCATACTGTCGGCCTCCGGCGGCACGATCAACCTCGCGGCAAACCTGGTCTATTACGATCTTACGATTTACGATCAGACGTTTGCTTTCACAAAATCGCCATCGAATCCGAACCTCTTTTATACGATCCCCGCGAACCAAACCTTGATCGTCGGGGTGCAATACGTCTCGACAGGTCTCAGCCTGGCCTCTCGATCCGGTGCGGTGACCGAATCGGCCGGGAACCGCGGCATCGTATCCCTGCTTCCATCGGGCGGCTCCACGTTCCTGGCGACCGCGACCGTGCGGCAGTTCTTCGTGAACCAGAACGCTCCCCTCGCGCCGATCGCGGCCGCCGCCTATTCGGTGCCCATCGGCGGAGGGGGCGTGATCGTCGGCTGAGGCGGGTTGGGCCATGTCTGCCTCGACCGCCGAACTGATGACGCTGGCCGGAATCGCCTACGGCGACCCGGCCGCGATCCCGGGCTATCTCGCCCGGGACCCGCTCACGGCCGGCGACTGGACCGTCGCCTGGATCGCGGCACCGCCCGATCCGCCGGTGAACTTCGCCTATCTCGCCCGCAGCACCGCCACCGGCGCCTGCGTGCTGGCGATCCGCGGCACCTACCCGAACCCGTTCTCGCCCGCCTATTGGGAGGACGGTGACGAGGACAGCCCGTTCGGCGACATGGTCTCCTGGCCCGGCGCGCCGGAGGCCCGGGTATCCGCCGGGACGGCCAAGGGCCTCGCCACCCTCCAGGGGCTCACCGATGCCGCCGGGACGACGCTGGCGGCGGCCGTCGGCGCCCTGCCGCCGGAGGCCGCCCTCACCGTGACGGGCCACAGCCTGGGTGGCACCCTGGCCCCGGTGGTGGCCCTGTGGCTGAGCGGGGAGGGGCTGGCGGGCAGGCTGCCGCCGCGGCCGGTCTCGGCCTGCAGCTTTGCCGGGATGACGCCGGGCAATGCCGCCTTCGCCGCCCTGTTCGGGCCGGGCACGGCCCTCGACGGCCGGGTGACGCGCTGCTTCAACACCCTCGACACCGTCGCCTACGGCTGGGACCGGGTCTTGGCCACCCACGATTTCTACGAGCCTTCGCCCAAGGGCGGGGCGGTGGTCGCGGCGATGCTCCTGGCCACCGCGGCCCGGCTGGCGCTCGGGGGCTACGACTACGCCCCCGTGGGCACGCCCCTGGCCCTGACGGGGACCGTCCGGCCGCCCGCCATCGGGTGCGACCTCGTCGCCTACGTGTTCGAGAACTTGCACCAGCACCTGCCGGACACCTACCTCACGCTGCTGGGCGCCCCGTTGCTGCCCTTCACCCTCGGCTTCGGCAGCGTCGTCCTCCCACGCGACCACCCCCACGCGGAACGGGGACCGACGCCGCGCTGGCCGACCTATCACCTGGCGTGACCAGGACTCGCTTGTCGTGACGAGGACGCACCCGACGTGAGGGGGCGCCGTCTGAGGAAGGAGGGGGCCGGGGTCGGATAACCGCGCGGGCCGATCTCGCCGCGGGCCTAAACCTCGGATATAGCCGATTTCATGGACCTGATCTCGACCACGCACGACCTCGCCGAGGCCTGCACCCGCTTTTCCGCCATGCCGTTCGTGACCGTGGACACCGAGTTCATGCGCGAGACGACCTATTACCCGAAGCTCTGCCTCATCCAGATGGCGGGGCCGGACGGGTCGGGCGTGCTGGTCGACCCGCTCTCGCCCGACCTCGACCTGGCGCCGTTCTTCGCGCTGATGGCGCACGAGGGCGTGGTCAAGGTGTTCCACTCGGCCCGCCAGGACCTCGAGATCATCTGGCTGCTCGGCGGGCTCCTGCCGCAGCCGTTCTTCGACACCCAGGTGGCCGCCATGGTCTGCGGCTACGGCGACTCGGTCTCCTACGAGCAGCTCGTCAACGACGTGGCCAAGGCCAAGATCGACAAGTCCTCGCGCTTCACCGACTGGTCGCGTCGGCCCCTCTCGGACGCCCAGCTTTCCTATGCGCTCTCGGACGTCACGCACCTCGTCAAGGTCTACGAGGTCCTGGCGGGCCAGCTCTTGTCGACCGATCGCGGCGAATGGCTCGACGAGGAGATGAGCGTCCTCACCTCGCCCGAGACCTACAAGGCCGACCCCGCTCTGGCCTGGCGCCGCCTGTCGGGGCGCATGCGCAAGCCCCGCGAGATCGCGGTGCTGATGGAGGTCGCCGCCTGGCGCGAGCGCGAGGCGCAGAGCCGCAACGTGCCGCGCGGGCGCATCCTCAAGGACGAGGCGGTGATCGACGTCGCCACCTCCGCCCCGCGCAACGTCGAGGCGCTGGGGCGCCTGCGCTCGATTCCCGCCGGCTTCGAGCGCTCGCGCACGGGAGCCGACATCCTCGCCGCGGTGGAGCGCGGCTTCCTGCGCGACACCGCCGAGATCCCGGTGGCGGCCGAGCGCAGCCGCGGGCGGGGCGGCAACGGGGCGCTGGTCGAACTCCTCAAGGTGCTACTCAAGGCGGTGTGCGAGGCCGAGCGGGTGGCGCCCAAGATCGTGGCCACCATCGAGGACCTCGAGGCGCTGGCCGAAGACGACAACGCCGACGTGCCGGTGCTCACCGGCTGGCGCCACGCCCTGTTCGGCGAAAAGGCGCTCGCCCTCAAGGCCGGCCGCCTCGCGCTCTCGGCCGAGCGCGGGCGGGTGGTGGTGCGCGAGCTGACCTGACCGAAGGGGAGGCCTCCACTCCCGCCTCGCATCCGGCGCCTCCCACGAGGAAGGCGGGTTCAAAAACCCTCAGTTCGCCTTGGCGGTCACGTCCAACCGATCCAGGACCGCGCCGGGGTTCGGGGCGGCGCTGAAGTCGATGACGCCGAGGCCCGTCCCGTTCTTGGGGCGGGCGCTGAGGAACAGGCGGCCGGGCTTGGCCACGAACTGCGCCATCGCGGTGCCGATCGCCTTGGCGTTGGCCGAGCCGCCGAGGATGGCGGGCACGCCGAAGGCGCTCGCGGTGGCGTATTCCTGGGTCAGCTCCTCGGGCTTGAGGCTCAGCACCTTCGACTGGGCGGTGATGAAGCGCTCGAACAGGCCGGTGTTCTCGATGGTGAGGTCGAGGGCCTTGGCGGTGGCCGAGAGCCAGGCGTAGCCCGAGACCGCCGCATCCGCGTCGAACACCTCCGGCCCGATGCCGCCCACCGTGCCGTTGAGGCGCAGCGTGCCCATCTCCTTGCCGGAGACCGAGATCTCGCGGACCTTGAGTTCGCGCGCCGCCTCGTCCCAGGAGGATTCGGCCACCGCATCGAGGTCGAGGTCGCGGTAGCCGTACTGGCCGAGCGAACCGAGGCCGGGGATGCCGGCCACGGCGGCCGAGGGCAGGGTGAGCCCCGACAGGCTGAGCCGGCCGGCGGTGGGCACCCCGTCCTTGGGCGTGCCGAAGCTCATGGTGGCGTCGCGCAGGCCGACATGGGCGGCGGGCAGGACGACCGGCGCAGGGACGGGCGAGGGGGGAACGGGCGAGGGAGCGGGCATCGCCGGCGGGCCGGCGCGCAGGTCCCCGCCGAGGCCGGGAGGCCTGTCGACCGGGACCCTGTCGACCGGGACCCTGGCGGCGGCCGGCGGAGGCTCGGCGGGCACGGTCTCGGCCGGCAGGTCGATGGCGACGTTCTGCACCGCCAGGGTGCCGATGGTGGGGGTGAGCCGGCGCAGATCGTCGTCGGAGGGCGGCGTCGTGAGCGCGGAGAGCCGGCGCAGGGCGGCGACGGTCGGTGCCAGCGAGAAGCCCGAGAGCGAGAGCCGCCCGATCCGGGAGCGGGCGCCGCCGCCCGAAAAGCCGATGTCCTCGAAGCTGGCGCCGGCCGCCCCCATGGTGAAACGGGCAATGCTGAGGTCGACCGCCTTGTCCCTGGTCTCCTGCAGGCTGAGGCCCGTGGCCTCGAGGGCGCCGATCGCGACGGAGTCGACGAGGTCGGCCGCCATCCCGGTCAGCCGGGCCCGCTCGGCCGGGGACATCGTGTCGAGGGCCTCCCTGTCGAGGTCGAGCCCGGTGAGGGATTGGAACGCGCCGGCCCAGGTCGCCGGCGTCTGGCGGCCGCTCATGTCGCGGCCCTCGATGCGGGCGATCCGGAGGGCCGTGCCGCGGTCGTCGACATAGGCGACGTCGCTGAGCGAGACCACACCGTAGATCCGCTGCATGGCGCCCTTGCCGTCGCCCGGCTCGCCGTACAGGCGCGACAGGGTGACGAGGTCGACGTCGCGGGCCTCGATGCGGCCGTAGGTGCCGGTGCCAGTGCGCGGCCCGCCCGTCACCGAGACGGAGGCGCCCGAGGCGGTCAATTCGGCGATGCGCCCGGCCCGGACGTCCTTGGCGACCACGTCGCGGTAGACCACGCCCTGGCGGGCGGGGCCGCCCTCGACATAGGACACGCGCAGTTCGGGGATCGTCAGGCTGGCGGCGTCGAGGCGGGCGAGGCGGGCCGGCCAGGGCGCCCCGGGGCCCGGCTTGAGCAGGGCGACGACGTCGTCCTTCGACAGGCGGGTGCCGCTCACCGTCAGGCGCGGCGCGGTGAGGACGGTGCCGCCCAGCGGCAGCACCACGTCCTGGAGCGTGACGTCCTGCACCGCGGAGGCCGCCTCCTGGGCGACGGCGGGCGACAGGACGCCGTGGAGGCCGGGCCCGGCGCCCATCAGGGCGATCAGGCAGACCGAGAGCCCCGCGGCCCGCGTCAGGTTCGGGCGGGCCTTCCAACAGGTCATGGGCGTATCCGGATCGCTGGCGGGGAAAACCGTGAGCCTCGAGGCCGCGCCATCCCTGCCGCGTTTTGCAGGGCGAGGCAATCGCGGGCGGTCCGATCCCGTCAGAGCGAGAACGAGGTGCCGCAGCCGCAGGAGGCGGTGGCCTGGGGGTTCTCGATCTTGAACGACTGGCCGATGAGGTCGTTGACGAAGTCGATGGTGGCGCCGCTCATGTATTCCAGCGAGACCGGGTCGACCAGCACCGTGGCGCCGTCGCGCTCGATGGCGACGTCGTCGCCGGCGCGGGTGCGCTCCACGTCGAAGGCGTAGGAGAAGCCCGAGCAGCCGCCGCCGTTGACGCTGATGCGCAGGGAGGCGCCCGGAGGCTCGGCCCCCATGATCTCGTTGATGCGCTTTGCGGCGCGGGGGGTGAGGGTGATCTCAGGACTCGTCATGCTCGGGTTCCGGTCCATCGTTGTCGGCGCAGGTGATTGCCGTGGCCGGTGATTGCCGTGGCCGGCGCCGCACACAAGATATGAGGTGCGGATGCGCGCCGCAACGCGGCGGATGCGGTAGCCGGATGCCAACGGACGAATCCGATGACCCTGGGTTGCCGAGCCTCAGGCGCCGGCGGCCGCATCCGCGGCCTTGGCTTTCGCCTTCGCTCGACGCCTTGGAGGACCGATGTCCTCCAAGGCCCGCTTCGCGGGGCGCTCTTCGCGCCCGGACCATCGAAATCGGGTTTCACCCGCCGGCATGAAGGAACGCGACGTGCGGCACAACGGGGAACGCTGGCGGGCGCCCTACGCGACCGACCCGGCCGCCACGCGCGGGCGCCTGATCCCAGAGCCGGCCTCGGCGACGCGCAGCGACTTCCAGCGCGACCGCGACCGCATCATCCACGCGAGCGCGTTCCGGCGCCTCAAGCACAAGACCCAGGTCTTCGTGCACCACGAAGGCGACCATTACCGCACCCGGCTCACGCACACCCTCGAGGTCAGCCAGGTCGCGCGGGCGCTGGCGCGGGCGCTCGGCCTCGACGAGGACCTGGCCGAGGCGCTGGCGCTGAGCCACGACCTCGGCCACACCTGCTTCGGGCACACCGGCGAGGACGCGCTGGATCTGGCCATGGCCGCGCACGGCGGCTTCGACCACAACGCCCAGGCGTTGCGCATCGTCACCCGGCTGGAGCGACGCTACGCCGGCTTCGACGGGCTCAACCTCGCCTGGGAAACCCTGGAAGGCCTCGTCAAGCACAACGGCCCCCTGCTCGGGCCGGACGGCCGGCCGACCCCGCGCTGGGCGGAGCGCGGCATCCCGGCGGCGATCCTCGACTACAATGCCCTCAACGACCTCGACCTGTCGCGCTTTGCCGGGCCGGAGGCGCAAGCGGCGGCCATCGCCGACGACATCGCCTACGATTCCCACGACCTCGACGACGGCCTGCGCGCCGGCCTGTTCGATCTCGGCGAGCTCGACGCGGTACCGTTCCTGGCCGGCCTCCTCGACGAGATCGACGTCCTCCATCCGAACCTGGAGCCATCGCGAAAGATCCACGAACTGGCGCGGCGCGTCATCACCCGCTTCGTGGAGGACGTGATCGGCGAGAGCCGCCGCCGGATCGCGGCCCTTGGCCCGCGCTCGGTGGAGGACATCCGCGGGGCGCGCGAGGCCGTGGTGGCGTTCTCGCCCGCGACGGTGGAGGCGGACGCGCAGATCAAGACGTTCCTTTTCGCGCGGATGTACCGCCACCCCGGCGTGCTCAGCGTTCGCGCCAAGGCCGACGTCATCGTCGCCGACCTGTTTGCCGCCTTCACCGCCGACCCCGCCGCGATGCCCGAGGAATGGCGCGCCGGCCTCGACGACGCCACCCCGAGCCGCCTCGCCCGGCGCGTGGCCGACTACATCGCCGGCATGACCGACACCTACGCGGTCCTCGCCCACCGCCGGTTGTTCGCCACGACGCCCGACCTGCATTGGGGTGGGATGGATCGGGGGTTGCCGCTGGCCGAGGGGTGAGGATGGCCCCAGCGCCCCCGCCTCGCTCCGACCGGTCGAAAGCGCCACGCTCCGGCGCGAAACCATCCGCGCCGGAACGAGGCTTTCGCGTGCGCGGGCAGGACGACTACGCGGGCAGGACGACCACCTTCGTCTTGACCTGCGTTCGTGCGTAGAGGTCGATCATGTCCTGGCTGAGCAGGCCGACACAGCCACTGGTGATGCCCGTGCCGATCGTCTCGGGATCGCTCGAGGCGTAGATCGTGTAGAGCGTATAGGCGCCGTTCTGGTAGAGATGGAGGGTGCGGGCGCCGAGCGGATTGTCGAGGCCGCCCGGCATGCCGCGGGCGTATTTGGCGGCCTCGGGCTGACGCCGGATCATTTCCTTGGGGGGCGTCCAGGTCGCCCATTCGGACTTGCGACCGACATAGGCGTCGCCACTCCACAAGAACCCAT
Source organism: Methylobacterium sp. Leaf399 (assembly GCF_001424525.1). Lineage (NCBI taxonomy): Bacteria > Pseudomonadati > Pseudomonadota > Alphaproteobacteria > Hyphomicrobiales > Methylobacteriaceae > Methylobacterium > Methylobacterium sp. Leaf399. Next base: position 16,413 of record NZ_LMQK01000003.1, read on the forward strand.
CGCGGCCGACGTTGGCGCCGTAGCGGGTGGCGGTCCCATCGCCCTCGATGCGGTAGACGTAGAAGTTGCCCGGATCGACGACGATCGTGCCCGGCGCCTCCTTGGACTCGTAGCGAACCGTCCGGCGATAGTACTTCGGGTCGACCTTGCTGACATCGGCCGCCGGGATCGGGAATTTTTCGTTCGGCAGCGGCCCGTAGATCTTCGCCGCCTCGGCGAGGAGCATGCCGTCGGAGGTCGCGCAACCGGCCAGCCCCATCGCGCCAAACCCGACGGCCGAGCCGGCCACGAAGGACCGGCGGCTGAGAAGCCCGGCCCGACGCCCGAGCGGAGCGGCCTCATCCCCCTCGGCAGTCCCACCGTCCATCGTCATGATCCCGGAACTCCCATGTCCTGCGGGCCGATGCGGCAACGCGCCGACAGACACCCATCGAGCGTATTGCCAAGCTGAGATTGCGGGTCCCCAGCTCGTCAGGCAAGCCCGGCTCTCACGTCGTGACGCTGGCTGTCCATCGAGGCCGGCACCGTCAGGGAGAGCGAGTGGCCCGACGTGCGCCAGCGTCAAAGACAAGAGACACTTCGCAGGATCGGCAACGCCCTCGAGACCGCATCAATATTCGGGACCCGGAAGCAGGCGGAATACGTCGAGAGTGAGGCCACGATCTCCCGGCGTCCGAGATCGGTCGGCGATAGACCGCCCCTCGAACCCTGGAAAGCTCGACCCGACGCCCCCCTCAATGCGGCACCCCCTCCCGCCCCGCCTCCAGCTGCCGCGCCAGTTCGAACCCGATCTCCATCATCAGGTCGTCCACCGCGGCGCAGAGGCCGGGCTGGCGCAAGTCGGCGCAGAGGATGCGCAGCGCGATGGCGTGTTCGGCCATGCGGTTGACGATGGCCTGGGGCTCGGGGTCCTCGTCCGGCCCGAAGGCCAGCGCGATGCCGTCGCCCTGGCGGGGCTGGCCGAGGGGGTCGCGGGCGACGCGGCCGCGCAGGCTCACCCGTGTCGCCCCGTCCCGGGCCCGCAGGGTCAGGTCGAAGGGGCCGCCGCGCTCGGCCGCCGCCTCGAAGGCCGCCTGGATCCGGGCCCGGCCGGCGCGGTGCAGGGCCGCCACGAAGGCGGCGAGGGGGAGCCCGCGCGTCGCCGCCTCCGGCGCCAGGCCGAGCCGGCGGGCCACAGGGGCGGAGACGGCGATCAGGGCCTTGGGCACGTCGTAGCGCCAGGTGCCGACGACGCCGGAGGCCTTCAGGGCCGACCGGAGGTCCGGCAGGGCTCGCGAGGGTCGCCGAAGGGAAGCCGCCATGGTCGATCCGCGATGGGTGCCGCGCCTGAGGTCCCGGCGCTCACAGTAGCGATACCTGAGGTTGATATCGATGCGCACCCGGTGACCAGGCCGGGTGGTAGAGCTATCGATATCAACGGGATGAGGGAAGGGGTCTCGGATCGCCTTCTGCCGGAAAAGCAACTTCACATTGTTATTGCGGCATCCCGCCGCGTCCTGGCCGAAGCGCCGGCGTTAACGACCCGTTAACCACGATGACCCAGACCCGGATCAGGTCATCCTTGCATCACAGGATGGCAGGCCGTGGCCGGGGCGATCGACGGGCCGACTCGAAGGAAACCCGATGCAGGCCATCACGTTCGTGACGCAGAAGGGCGGCAGCGGGAAGAGCACCCTGTGCATCTCGCTGGCCGTGGCCGCCCGCGAGGCCGGGCTCTCGGTCTGCATCCTGGAGATGGACCGCCAGGCCACGATCAGCGACTGGGCCGACCACCGCACCGCCGACGGCCCCGAGGTGGCGCAGATCGACGCCACGCAGATCGACGGGGTGATGGCCCGGCTGCGCGAGACCGCCTACGACTTCGTCTTCATCGACACTCCGGGCGTCGATTCCCCCGGCACCCTCTCGGCCATCCGCGCCGCCGACCTCTGCCTCGTGCCCTGCCGGCCGACGCCGGCGGACCTGCGCGCCTTCAAGCCGACCCTGGCCGCGATCTACCGCCTGGAGAAGGCCTTCGCCTTCGTGCTCAACCAGACCCCGGCGCGCTCCTACCGCATCCGGGACGCCAGCGACGGCCTCTCGGTGCTGGGCGTCCTGCCCGACGTGACCATCGTCTCGCGCACCGACCACCAGGACGCGATCGGGTTCGGGCAGGGGGTGACCGAGTTCAACCCCAAGGGCCAGGCCGCCGCCGAGGTGCGCGGGCTGTGGCGCTGGATCGAGCGGCGGATGCGGGAGATCGCGGACATCGGAGCCGGGCATGTCGCGGCCGCCTAAGCCGAGCCTTGCCGCCATCGTGGCGGCCTCCGCCGCCCCCGGGCGCGGCGCCGAGGCCGTCGCGCCGGCCGCCCGGCCCGCCACCCTCAAGGCCCGCGCCCGGCAGATGTCGGTCTACCTGGAGCCGCCGGTCTACGACCAGCTGCGCGACCTCGCCCACGTCGAGCGCACCAAGATGCACGCCCTGATGCTGGAGGCCCTCGACCTGCTGTTCCGCCAGCGCGGCAGCCCCTCCATCGCGCATCTCACCCAGGCGAGCGCGCCCAGGCCTGATGTGGACGCGAAAGACGGTTTAGGCTGAACCAGTTGCGGTCGTTCGCTGATGCGATGCCCGAGGTGTCGGGCGATGGTGACGCGAGCCGAGTGCGCCGGCAGGACGGGGCGTCCTGCGGACAGCGTGGAAGGCGTGGTCTTTTCGATTTCCTGTCAATGGTTTGCGGCGGTTTCCGGATGTGGACTCTCGGGGATAACCCGGTGGCCGGCCGGACCCGCCCCGTCATCGTTCAGGCTTCGTTTACGCCGTCTCGACAAGTGTTCGTTTCGGGATGACGCCGCCGGGTTCGCGGCGCGGCCCGACGCCGCTTGAAACGTCTCGAACAAGGGTCCGCCGGTCTCGCCCTCCGCGCCGGCGGCCGCCCCGTGTCGCGTACACGGCTGAGGGCACGGGTTTGATCGCGTGATGGTGCGTATCTGGAAGGCCGGAGACTCTGCTGCGCGGATGCGGCCGGTCTGGCGGGTGCGGCCGGCCTGGCGGGTGATGGCCGTGACGGCCCTGGCCCTGACCACGGCCAATTGCGCGGCCCCGACACAGAAGCTCGCCGGCGGCGCGACCGGGTCCGGCTCCGAGATCGATCCGAAGTACGGCGTCAAGGCGAGCCCGCGGCTCTACAAGGAGGGGGACGTCATCCCCAAGGGGGGCGGGCGCCGCTTCTCGGGCAAGCCCTACGTGGTGGCCGGGCGCACCTACGTTCCGCGCGAGGACGCCAAGGGCTATGTCCGCGAGGGGCTGGCCTCCTGGTACGGGGCGGCCTTCCACGGCCGGCTCACCGCCAACGGCGAGGTGTTCGACCGCAACTCGGTGGCCGCCGCGCACCCGACGATGCCGCTGCCGAGCTATGCCCGGGTCACAAACCTCGCCAACGGCCATTCCATGGTGGTGCGGGTGAACGACCGCGGCCCCTATCACGCCAACCGCCTCATGGACGTCTCCGAAGAGGTGGCCAGCGCCCTCGATTTCCGCCGCCGCGGCACCGCCAAGGTGCGGGTGGAATACGTCGGCAAGGCCTCCACCGCCGGCAGCGACGACGCCAAGCTGATGGCGACCCTGCGCACCGACGGGCAGCCGGCGGCGATCCGCGGGGCCGCTCCGGTGATGCTGGCCGACCTCGGGCCGGACGCCGAGATGCCGGTGCGCGCCTCGCGCCCGGCCATGGCCTTCAAGCCGGCGGCCGAGGTGGACGAACCCGCCCCCCGGCCGGTCCGCATCGCCCCCACCGTCGTGGCGGCGGCGAGCATCGCCGTGCCCGCGGCGGTGCAGCCGACGCGGGTGCGTACCGCCGCCTTCGTGCCGGTGCGCCCCTCGCACCAGACCTCCGCGAACCAGGCCTCCGCGAACCAAGCCTCCACCAACCAAGCCTCCGCGAACACGAAGGCGCCCATGAGCCTGGCGCCGCCGCCGATCCGCCTGGCAGGCGCTCCCCAGGAGATTCACAGGCAGGAGATTCACAGGCAGGAGATCCACCGGTCGGCGTTCGCCGGCCACCGCCCGGCCGGGTCCGGGGCGAGCGTCAGGCTCGCCGCCGGCAAGGAGACGATCAACAAGGACGCCCCCAGGGTCGAGCCGGCCGCCCGGCGCGGAAGCGGGCCGATGGCGCCGCCCAGCCGCCTCGCCGCCCAGCCGGCGCCGCCCTCCGCGCCCATGGCCGGGCGCATCGCGGTGCCGCCGGCAAGGCCCGGGCAACCGGCAAAGCCCGTGCTGCTGGCAGGGGCCAGATCCGTCGAGACGAAGCCGGTGGACACCAGGGTCGTCGCACCGGCCGGCCTCAAGGCGCAGCCCGCGAAGGTCGCCGCGGCCCCGGTCGCCGCCAAACCCCGGCGCGCCCAGTTCGCCCGGGTGGAGTGACCGGCCGGTGCATCCCGACGATGCACCGCGGCAAAGCCACGTTCGTTTTCAGCGCCGAATCCTGTAGCGTGCCGCGCAGGATACGAGATCGAGCCGGCGCCGATGGCGTCGGCGCTGCGAGGCGAGTGATGCACGACGCGACGAGGAAGCCGGCAGGGCAGAGGAAGCCGGCAGGGCATGGGCGTGCGCTGCGGCGATGGGCGATCCTGTGCCTGGTGCTGCCCGCCGCCCTGGGCCTGCGCGAGGCCGCCGCGCAGAGTTTCCAGACGGCGGCACCGCACGCGATCCTGATCGACGCGGATTCCGGCTCCGTCCTGTTCGAGAAGCAGGCGGACGAGGCCTTCTCCCCGGCCAGCATGGCCAAGCTGATGACCACCGAGATCGTGTTCAACGAGATCCGGCAGGGCCGGCTCTCCATGGACAGCGAGTTCCAGATCTCCGAGGACGCCTGGCGCCGCGGCGGGGCGGGGGGCGGCGGCTCCTCGATGTTCGCACAGCTCAACAGCCGCATCAAGCTCTCGGACCTCCTGCGCGGCCTCATCGTCCAGTCGGGCAACGACGCGGCCATCGCGCTCGGCGAGGGCATCGCCGGCTCGGAGGAGAATTTCGGACGGATGATGACGGCGCGGGCGCGTGAGATCGGGCTGTCGCGCTCGACCTTCCGCAACGCCACCGGCTACTCGGCGCCCGACCAGAAGACCACGGCGCGCGACCTCGCCAAGCTCGCGATCCACCTCATCGACACCTATCCCGACCTCTACAAGATGTTCGCCGAGCGCGAGTTCACCTGGAACAAGATCAAGCAGCAGAACCGCAACCCGCTCCTGACCCTCGACATCGGCGCCGACGGGCTCAAGACCGGCTACCTCGAGGAATCCGGCTACGGGCTCACCGGTTCGGCGGTGCAGAACGGCCAGCGCCTCGTGATGGTGGTGAGCGGCCTCAAGACCGCCCGCGACCGCGCCGCGGAATCGCGCAAGCTCGTCGAATGGGGCTTTCGCGCCTTCGAGCCGCGCCAGATCTTCGCCGCCGGCGAGAGCGTCGCCGAGGCCTCGGTCTACGGCGGCGCCAAGGGCGGGGTGCAGCTGGTGGCCAAGAAGCCGATCCGCCTCCTGGTGCCGCGCGGCTCGGGCGACAAGGTCACGGCCCGCGTCGTCTATCGCGGCCCGCTGACGGCGCCGGTGGCCGAGGGCGCCCAGGTCGCCCGGCTGCGGATCACCCGCGGCGAGACCCAGGCCCTCGACCTGCCCCTCTATGCGGCCGAGACGGTGGAGGCCGGCAGCATCCCCCAGCGCGCCCTCGACGCGGCCTGGGAGGTCGGCACCGGCCTGTTCCGCAAGGCGATCGGCACCAGTGACGGCGACAAGGCCACCACCGGCTCGTGAGCGGCTCCGCGACACCGGCGAACCCCGGCCAAACCCTCGCCGGCCAAACCCTCGCCGCTCACGGCCGCCCGGGCGCCTTCATCACCTTCGAGGGCGGGGAGGGCGCCGGCAAGTCGACCCAGATCGGCCTGCTCGCCGAGCATCTGCGCCTGCGCACGCCCCGGCCCGTCCTCACCACCCGCGAGCCCGGCGGCTCGCCCAAGGCGGAGGCCCTGCGCGAGGCGCTCCTGTCGGGCATCGCCAAGCCGCACGGCGCCTTCGCGGAGGCGCTGGTGTTCTACGCCGCCCGCATCGACCACCTCGACACCCGCATCGTGCCCGCCCTCACCCGCGGCGAGATCGTCCTGTGCGACCGCTTCATCGATTCGACGCGGGCCTACCAGGGCGCCGCCGGCGGTGTCGATCCCGGCCTCATGGCCAGCCTCGAGCGGGTGGTGGTCGGCGACATCCGTCCCGACCTCACCCTCGTGCTCGACCTCGACCCGCGGATCGGCATGGAGCGGGCCAAGGCGCGGGCGGAGGCGAGGGCGGGCGAGGCCGCGGCCCCCGACCGCTTCGAGGCCGAGGCGCTCGACTTCCACCACCGCCTGCGCGCGGCGTTCCGCGCGATCGCCGAGGCCGAGCCGGAGCGCTGCGTCCTCATCGACGCCGGCCAGGACACCGATACCGTGGAGGCGACGATCTGGACGGCGGTGAGCGAACGCCTGCCGCGCCTGTTCGCCGCCGACCGGCCGCAGGGGACGCACGACGATGCCGCCTGAGCGCAGCGCCGAGACGCTCGAGCCCGGCGACCTACCCGACATTCCGCGTCCGCGCGAGCAGACGGCACTGGTCGGCCACGGCGAGGCACAGGCCGCGATCGCCGCGGCGATCGGCTCCGGACGGCTGCACCACGCCTGGCTGATCGGCGGCCCGCGCGGCATCGGCAAGGCGACCCTGGCCTACCGGGTGGCGCGCTGGCTGCTGGCCCATCCCGAGGCGGGGCCGGTGCCGGACGACCTCGAAGTGCCGGCCGGCCACCCGGCGGCCCGGCAGGTGGCGATCCTGTCCCATCCCAACCTCAAGGCCCTGCGGCGGACCAAGCCCCCCGGCGCCAAGAGCCTTCCGACCAAAATCTCGGTGGATGCGGCGCGCAAGGCGCTGGAATTGTTCGGCGCCACCGCCGGCGGTGCCGGCTACCGCATCTGCATCGTCGACAGCGCCGAGGACCTCAACGCCAACTCGGCCAATGCGCTCCTCAAGATGATCGAGGAGCCGCCGCCGCGCTCGCTCTTCCTCGTCGTCAGCCATGCGCCGGGCCGGCTCCTGCCCACCATCCGCTCGCGCTGCCGCGCCCTGAGCCTGCGTCCCCTCGGGGCGGGGGAGGTGGCGCAGGTGATCGGCGGCTTTCCCAACCCCTTCGTCCAGCCCGAGCCCGCCGCCCTGGCCCGGGCCGCCTCCCTCTGCGAAGGATCGGTGGCGCGGGCGGTGGCGCTGCTCGACCCGGCCACCGCCGGCCTCGTCACCGAAGTCGAGACCCTGCTCGCCCGCCTCGACCATCCCGACTGGCGCCGCATCCTGGCGCTGGCGGACAAGCTCGCCGGCCGCGACGCCGACGACCTGTTCGCGGCCAGCCTCGACACGGTGTTCCGCTTCGTCTCGGACGAGTTGCACCGGCGCCGGGACGAGCCCCCCGCGCGGCTGGCCGCCCTGGTGGAGGTTTGCGACGGCATCGCCCGCGCCGCGGCCGAGGCCGCCACCTACAACCTCGACCGCAGGCCGCTGGTCCTGTCGCTGTTCGGCGATCTCGCCGCTTCGATGCGCACGCCGGCTTGACCGGGGGCGCGGACCCGCGCAACCCATCGGGACGATTCCATGCACCTCTTCCCTGAACCCGCGTCTCCGGGGGACCTCGACGTGACAGACCCGGCAGCCCCAAAGACCTTCGGCATCACCACCGCGATCTCCTACCCCAACGGTGCGCCGCACATCGGCCACGCCTACGAGGTGATCGCCACCGACGCCATCGCCCGCTTCAAGCGCCTCGACGGCTTCGAGGTGCTGTTCTCCACCGGCACCGACGAGCACGGCCTCAAGATCCAGCAGACCGCGACGCGGGCCGGGGTGAGCCCGCGCGAACTCGTCGACGACATGGCCGCGCGCTTCAAGGCCATGGCCGAGGCGTTGGACTGCAGCTTCGACCGCTTCATCCGCACCACGGAGGCCGACCATTACGCGGCCGCGCAGGAATTGTGGCAGCGGATGGAGGCCAACGGCGACATCTACCTGTCGAAATACGCCGGCTGGTACTCGGTGCGCGACGAGGCCTATTACGCCGAGGACGAACTCGAGACCGGCCCCGACGGCACGCCCGTGGCCAAGGCCACCGGCACGCCGGTGACCTGGATGGAGGAGGAGAATTTTCTTTTTCGTCTGTCCGCGTATCAGGACCGGTTGCTCGCCCTCTACGAGAGCCAGCCCGACTTCATCGGCCCCGAGACCCGCCGCAACGAAGTGGCGAGCTTCGTGCGCTCCGGCCTCAAGGACTTTTCCGTCAGCCGCACCAACTTCGACTGGGGCGTGCCGGTGCCGGGCCACCCCGACCACGTGATGTACGTGTGGGTCGACGCGCTGACCAACTACCTCACCGTGACCGGCTTTCCCGACGAGGCCGACGCGCGCAAGAAATTCTGGCCGATGGACCTGCACGTGATCGGCAAGGACATCGTGCGCTTCCACGCCGTGTACTGGCCGGCCTTCCTGATGTCGGCGGGCCTGCCGCTCCCCAAGCGCGTGTTCGGCCACGGCTTCCTGCTGACGCGGGGCGAGAAGATGTCGAAGTCGCTCGGCAACGTCGTCGACCCCTTCGACCTGATCGCCACCTACGGCGTCGATGCGCTGCGCCACTTCGTGCTGCGCGAGGTGCCCTTCGGCGGCGACGGCAACTACAGCCACGAGGCGATCATCGCGCGCTACACGGCGGACCTGTCGAACGGGCTCGGCAACCTCGCGCAGCGCTCGCTCTCGATGATCGCCAAGAACCTGGCGGGCGTCGTCCCGGAGCACGGCGAGTTCACGGACGAGGACCGTGCCCTCCTGGGGCTGGCCGACGCGCTGCCGGGCACCGTGCGGGGCGCGATGGACAAGCTGGCGCTGCACACCGCGCTCGGCGAGATCTGGGCGGTGGTGACGGCCTCCGACCGCTATTTCGACGCGCAGAAGCCCTGGGTGCTGCGCAAGACCGACCCGGCCCGGATGGGCGCCTCGCTCTACGTGGTGGCCGAGACCCTGCGCGCCATCGGCATCCTGGTGCAGCCGTTCATGCCGGGCTCGGCGGCAAAGCTCCTCGACCTGCTCGGCGTGCCACCCGAGCGGCGCCTGCTCGCCGATGTAGGGGAGGGTGGGCGGCTGGTGCCGGGTACGGCCCTGCCCGCACCGAGCGGGCTGTTCCCGCGATTCGTAGAGCCGGAGGCTTAGCGTTTCTCACAAGCCCCCCGATCACCGGGAGCCTCTCGCTGCGCCCGACAGCGCAACGGGGGGCCGTGCAAGCTCTCAGAACGAACCGCCGCCCGGCTCCGCCGACAGCGTTCGCGACACCGACCGGCACCGTTCGGCGCTCCACCCTGTGAAGACACCCATGCTCATCGACAGCCACTGCCACCTCGACTTCCCCGATTTTTCTGCCGACCTGCCCGGCGTGATCGCACGCGCCAAAGCCGCTGGCGTGAGCGGGATGCTCACCATCTCCACGCGCATCGCCAAGACGAAGACCTACGAGGCGCTGTCCGAGGCGCATCCCGAGATCTGGCACACGGTGGGCACCCACCCGCACGGGGCCGGCGAGGAGCCGGACGTGCCGGCGGCCGAGATCGTCGCCCTGACCCACCACCCGCGCTGCATCGGGATCGGCGAGGCCGGGCTCGACTACCATTACGCCGACGCGGCGCCGCAGGCCGTGCAGGAGCGGGTCTTCCGCGCCCATATCGCGGCGGCCCGCGAGACCGGGCTGCCCCTCGTCATCCATTCGCGCGACGCCGACGCGCAGATGGAGGCGGTCCTCGTCGACGAGATGGGGCAGGGCGCCTTCAAGGCGGTGCTGCACTGCTTCTCGTCGGGCGCGCGGCTGGCGGAGGTCGGCGTCGAACTCGGGCTGTTCGTGTCGTTCTCCGGCATCGTCACCTTCCGGCGCTCGCACGCCCTGCGCGACATCGCGGCACGGGTCCCGCGCGACCGGCTGCTGGTGGAGACCGACGCGCCGTTCCTGGCGCCTGAACCCCATCGCGGCCGCACCAACGAGCCGGCCTACACCGCCGACACGGCACGCTCCCTGGCGGGGTTCCTCGACCTGCCGGTCGAGGCGTTTTCCGCCCTCACCACGGCCAATTTCCATCGGCTGTTCGACAAGGCCGTGCCGGCGGCGGGTCGGTAGGGCCTGGATGCGGGATCCGGCCGTGGGTTCATCGCGCGGGTCCATCGCTTATGTCGGCCGGACCGGTCCCGTCGTCGCAGACCGACCGATCGCATGAGAGGGATGAGATGACGGACCTCGTGCGCAACAAGGCGACCGTGATCGCCTTCTACGCGTTGATGTTCAACGATGGCCGGCCGCGCGAGGCGATCGAGCGCTACGTCGGCGACGACTACGTTCAGCACAATCCGCATGTGCCGACGGGCAAGGACGGCTTCATCGCGTATTTCGAGCGCATGGCGCGCGAATGGCCGGGCAAGCGGGTCGAGGTGAAGCGCGCGGTCGCCGAAGGCGACCTCGTCGTCCTGCATTGTTTGCAGCACTGGCCGGGCGATCACGACTACGCGGCGATGGACATCTTCCGGCTCGATGAACGCGGCAGGATCGTCGAACATTGGGACGTCCTGCAGATCCTGCCCGAAACCTCGGCCCATCCGAACGGGATGTTCTGACATGTCGGGGCCGGACGCGCATCGTTCGGCAGGCTCGTGTTTTCGCGGCGACCGAACCGGGACACGACCGATGGGCGGGGGGAGGTGACACGCCCTTGCCCGCTCCGTTACGAACGGGCCGGGAGGTGCCGATGCGCTCGCTGAGCTTGACGATCTTGGGGTGCGGCTCGTCCGGCGGCGTGCCGCGGGTGGGCTACGGCTGGGGGGCCTGCGATCCGGCCGAGCCGCGGAACCGGCGCCGGCGCTGCTCGATCCTGGTGGAGGGGCGGGGGGATCACGGCACCACCACCCTCCTCGTCGACACCTCGCCGGACCTGCGCGAGCAGCTGCTGGCGGCCGAGGTCCGCCGTCTCGACGCGGTGCTGTTCACCCATGCGCACGCCGACCACACCCACGGCATCGACGACGTGCGGCCGCTGGTCATCCACATGCGCCGGCGCATCCCGGTCTATGCCGACCCCGAGACCCGCGCGCTCCTGGAGATGCGGTTCGGCTACTGCTTCGCGAGCCCGCCCGGCAGCGAGTATCCGCCGATCCTCGACATGAACGACCTGGCGCCGGGCGAGCCGGTCTCGATCCGGGGGGAGGGCGGCGCCATCACGGCGGCGGCCTTCGGGATGGAGCACGGCCGCGAGAGCGCCCACGGCTTCCGCTTCGGCCCGATCGCCTATGCCCCCGACGTCAGCGTGATGCCCGAGGCGAGCAAGGCGCAGCTCCAGGGCCTCGACCTCCTCGTCATCGACGCCCTGCGCGAGACGCCGCACCCGACCCATTATTCGGTCTCGGACGCACTCGCACTGATCGAGGAGGTGCGCCCGCGCCGGGCGGTGCTGACCAACCTCCACACCGACCTCGACTACGCGACGCTGGCGGCCAGGCTCCCGCCGCACGTGGTGCCGGCCCACGACGGGCTGCGGATCAGCGTCGACCTGTGAAGGCGGCCCGCCACAGGTCGGCGAGGGCGGCCGGCGCGAAGGCGAGGCCGGCCAGGACCAGGGGCGCCACCAGGAGCCCCCAGTAGAAGTTCTCGGGCCGGCCGAACGCCAGGAAGGCGCCGGCGTAACCCCACAGCAGCAGCGCGATGCGGTTGCCCAGCGGCGCGGCCCAGGCCGCCCAGCCGACGAGACAGACCGGCACCAGCACGCCCGCGGCGGCCAGCGGCAGGAAGGCGAGGGCGGTGCAGTTGCGGATCGTGGTGACGACGAAGGGCCAGCCCGCCGCCCGCAGCCAGCCCTGCGAAGCGAGATCGGTGGGCAGGGTCGCGGCCGCCACCATCGCGGCGTGGGCTGCCAGCAGGCCGCAGGCCGTGAGGATCGCCAGGAACCAGGCGAGGGCCTCGCGCCGGTGGCCCTCGAGGGCGGCGAGCACCGCCATCACCAGGAGGTAGGGCAGGGCGATCTCGCGGATGGCGACGGCGAGCAGGCCGACGAGGAGGCCGACCCCGTAGCGCCGCGGCGAGCGGCAGGCGAGGGAGAGCACGATCAGCACCGCCGCCCAGGCCTCGTGCCAGACCACGAAGACGGGCAGCAGCGCGAAGCTGATGCCCACCGCCACGAGGGCGAGGACGACGATCCAGCGCCGCCCGCCCGGCAGCGCCGTCTCCAGGCGCCGGGCGAGCACCACCAGGGCAACCGCCACGAGGAGGGCGAGGAGGAGGCCGGCGCCGGCCATCCCGAGACCGGCCTGGAGGGTGGCGAGGGTCGGCGGACGCACGGTGACGAAGGGCTTGAGCGGGTAGTCGCGCAGCCGGTGCTCGGCCACGGCGGCGGCGTAGTACCCCTCCCCGCCCGCGACCCGCGCGGCGATCGCCCCGTAGAGGGCGGCGTCCGAGGCCTGGGGGTCGTCCTCGGTTGCCGCCAGGGACGGCGGCAACGGCGGGGCGAGCCCCGGCACCAGCCCGATCGCCGCCCCGTAGAGCATCAGCGCGGCGAGGCCGGCGAGGACGAGGCGGGCGGCGGCGGGCGGCCAGCCGGCGAAGCGTGTGACGAAACCGGCGGGCCTCATCGCGTCACTTGCGCCGGATCATTTGCGCCACGTCACTACCGAAGAAGCCGCAAAATTCCACACCGAGCCGATCACCGCCCCGGCCACGCCCGACAGCCACCAGCTCTGGTCGGCCTCGTAGATCAGGCTGCCGACCCCGACGTTGGCGGCGGCCCCGACGAGGCAGACCGCGTAGAAGCTGAGGAGCCCGGTGACGAAGGCCCAGCCGCGGCGGCGGCGGTCGCGATAGGTGAAGACGTTGTTTAGGGCGTAGTTGAAGGTCATGGCGGCCCCCACCGCGAGGCCCTGCGCCACCACGAAGGCGGCGAGCCCCGTGGCCAGCACGAGCCCCAGCACGCCGAGGTGGACCCCGAGGCCGAGGCCGCCCACCATCAGGAACAGGATCAGGCGCACCGGCACCAGGCGCCCCACCGTCTTCTCCAGGAGGAGCGTGAGGTATTCCGTCGCCACCATCAGGTCGAGCTTGCTCTCGCCCACCGTGCGGTTGCGGAAGACGTAAGGCAGTTCGACCACCCGCAGCGGGCGCGGCGCCGAGGCGACGATGTCGAGGAGGATCTTGAAGCCGATGCCGGAGAGCCGGGGCAGGGCCTCCTCGAAGGCGCCGCGCGCGATCACGAAATAGCCGCTCATCGGGTCGGAGAGCGGAGTCGCCAGGAGGCGATGGGCCAGCGCGGTGGCGAGGCCGCTGGCCGCCCGGCGCTCGGACGACCAGTCGCCGAGTCCCCCGCCCGCCGCGTGGCGGGAGCCCACCGCGAGGTCGTGGCCGTCCTCGGCCACCGCCGCGTAGAGGCGCGGCAGCAGGGTCTCGTCGTGCTGGTGGTCGGCATCGATCACCGCGAGGACGGGAGCGGAGGTCGCCAGCATGCCCTCGATCACCGCCGAGGCGAGGCCCTGGCGCCCGACCCGCTGCAGCACCCGCACACGCAGGTTGGTGCGGCCGATCTCGCGGATGAGACGGGCGGTGCCGTCCTGCGAATCGTCGTCGACGAAGATCGCCTCCCAGACGAGGCCGTCGAGGACGGCGTCGAGGGAGGCCAGGAGCGAGACGACGTTGCCGGCCTCGTTGCGGGTCGGGATGACGACCGCCAGGGCGATCGGCGCATGCACGCCGACCATGCGGTCGGCGACGATGGGAGCCTGGAGCATCGGACCATCCCGATAAAGATGCCCCGGGGCACCTTGAGATCGAGCCGACGGTCTAGCCGCGACCGGTTAAGAATTCCGTCAGGGCCTGGGCGCGGTGGGCGCGAGGCCGGCCTGGGTCAGGATCTGGACGCTGGCGGCCTTGGCGAGGCGGTCGTAGCCGGCGTCGGTCATGTGCAGCCCGTCGGGGCCGATCATCTGGGTCGGGGTGAGGAGGCCCTTGGCGACCCAGGTCTGCATCAGGGCGTGGCGGCGGATCACCGGCACGCCGAGCTCCTCGGCCAGGGCGTGGAGGGCGGCGCCGTAGCGCTCGGCGCCGTCGATGCCGCTGAGGCGCCGGCACCATTGCTGGTCCATCAGCACCACGTCGGCGCCGGTGGAACGGATCGCCGCGATGCCGTCGCGGGTGAGCTTGGCGAAGCGCTCCACGGAGACGCCGGTCATCGGGTCGTTGCTGCCGGTCTGCCAGATCACCAGGGTTGGGCGCTCGGCGAGCACGTCGCGCTGGAGGCGGCGGGCCATGGCCTCGGCGTCGTCGCCGCCCTTGCCGCGGTTGATCATGGTCACCGCCGGCCGGCCCGCGACGCCCAGGCGCAGGCTCTCGGAGAGGTCGCGCTGCAGCAGCGCGGGATAGGTCGAGGCCGGGGAGGAGGCGCCGATGCCCTCCGTGGACGAGGAACCGAAGGCGACGATGCGGACCTCGCCGCCCTCGGCGAGCCGGGCGGCCAGGCGCGGCAACCCCGTCGCCACGGTGACGGCGGCCGGCGGGGCCACCGGTTCGGCCCGCGCCGGAGTTCCCGATCCGGGTATCCCGAGACAGGCCGCAGCCAGACCGACGGCGGCCAGGAGGCGGGAGCGGGACGAGAGGCTCGGGCAGGGGCGGGGCATGAGGCTCGGCTCGGTCGCGGCGGTCCGGCGGGTGATCACGGACACCGCCTTCCCTTTGGAGGACGATTATGACGATTGCGCGATCATGTTAAGGGCAACCCACACCCAATGAAACGGCCGCGCTTCGACCGGCCGTATCTGCATCCGTGGTGAATCCAGCCTCGACGGGGATGGTGAATCCTTGTGGAGCGGTCCGGTCTACGAGGGGTAAGCCTCCGACGGAAGGCACGGCCCAACCGAGAAGGTCGTTCACAAGGAGCGCATCGGGCAGGAAAGTCCCCTTCCCCCAAGTACCTAGCGTCTCCATGTTCCATAATATATCTTATGCGAATAGCGGACCATGGCGACGGCGGGGGTCCGGGGGGCGGCCTGCCGCCTCCGGATCCGACCCCCTCCGGCTCCGCGACGGCTGGCCAAGCGCCGTCCGAGGGCCTGGATGATCGTCATCGGGGCAGGGGCACCGGATCGGTGGCACCCCCCCTGCCCCCGGCGAACCGCGCGAACCTGAGCGCCAGCGTCGGCAGGATCATCAGGTTGAGGATCGTCGAGGTGACGAGGCCGCCGAGGATCACCAGGGCCATCGGCCCCTCGATCTCGCGGCCGGGCTCGCCCGCCCCCAGCGCCAGGGGCAGGAGGCCGAGGCCCGTCACCAGGGAGGTCATCAGGATCGGCACCAGCCGGTCGGCGGCGCCGTCGATGGCGGTGGCCAGCGTCCAGGCCCGGCCCTCGATCGTGACGAGGTGCTCGTAGTGGGAGATCATCATGATGGTGTTGCGCAGCGAGATGCCGAACAGCGTCACGAAGCCGACGATGGAGCCGAGCGACAGCACGCCGCCGCTCGCGGCGACCGCGAGCACGCCGCCCACGAAGGCGAAGGGCAGGTTGACGAGCACCAGGAGGAGGTTGCGCACCGACCCGGTGACGACGGCCAGCAGCATCAGGATGCCGAACCCGGCAAAGCCCGAATAGAGCAGGAGGTCGCGCTGGGCCCGGTCCTGCACCTCCGCCGACCCCGAGTAGCCGAGGTAGACGCCGGCGGGCAGGGCGACCTCGCGGGCGATCTTGGCGCGGACCGCCGCCATGACGGCGGCGACGTCCCTCCCCTGCACGTTGGCGGTGACGGTCTGGACCCGCTGGGCGCCCTGGTGCTGCACCTGGTAGCGGCCCGAGGTCGCGTAGATGTCGGCGACCTGGGCGAGGCCGACGTAGCGGCCGTTGGGGGTGCGCAGGGGCAGCTCGCCGAGGCTGCCGGGGCGCCCGCGCGGCTGGGCGGCCAGGATGACGAGGACGTTGAAGACGGCGTTGCCCTCGTAGGTCTGGCCGACCACGTCGCCCTGGTAGGCGGTGCGCACCGCCTCGAGGACGTCGACGGCTTCGAGCCCCCAGTGGCGCAGGTCGTTCGGGCGCAGGGAGACGTTGACCTGGGGCAGGCCCGGGGGCGCGCTGCGCTGGACGTCGGTGGCGCCCGCGACCTCGGCGACCTCGCGGGCGATGTCCGCCGCCGCGGTCTCGATGCGGGTCAGGTCGTTGCCGAACACGCCGACCACGATGGGGGCGCCGGCGCCCGAGACGGTCTCCTCGATCCGTTCGGTGAGGAAGGTCTTGAGCGAGAAGGCGGCACCGGGGAAATCGGCC
This sequence comes from Methylobacterium sp. Leaf399, assembly GCF_001424525.1. Taxonomy (NCBI): domain Bacteria; kingdom Pseudomonadati; phylum Pseudomonadota; class Alphaproteobacteria; order Hyphomicrobiales; family Methylobacteriaceae; genus Methylobacterium; species Methylobacterium sp. Leaf399. Next base: position 32,766 of record NZ_LMQK01000003.1, read on the forward strand.
AGCACGGCGCGGATGCGGGCCTCCACCGCCTTCTGCGCCGCCCCCCCGAGACCGGGGTCGAGGTCGATGTGGATCTCGCTGTAGTGGGTGCCGGCGGTGTCCTGGCCGGCCTCGGCCCGCCCGATCTGCGAGGCGACGGCGCGGATGCCGGGAATCGCCTTGAGGGCGGCGGTGATGCGGGTGCCCAGCCGCATCGATTCCTGCAGCGAGGTGCCCGGCGCCCCGGCCATGTGCAGGATCAGGTGGCCCTCCTTCAGGTCGGGCAGGAAGGTGCTGCCGAAGCCCGGCACCAGGGCGGCGCCAGCCAGCGTCAGGACGACCGCCAGGGCGACGACGGCGGCCGAGACCCGCTCGATCCCTGCCAGCGACCAGGCGTAGGCGGCGCGCGACCAGCGCATCACCGGCGGGTCGCCGGCCTGGGCCCCATCGCGCCCCGTCAGGAGCAGCATCGCCAGCGCCGGGGTCACGGTGAGCGCCACACCCAGCGAGGCCACCACCGCCAGGATGTAGGCGAGGCTCAACGGCCCGAACAGCCGGCCGGCGATGCCGGACAGGGCCAGCACCGGCAGGAACACCAGCAGCACCGCGAAGGTGGCGTAGGCCACCGCGGTGCGCACCTCCAGGATGGCGTCGATCACCACCCTGCCCTCCTCGCGGGGACGGCCGAGGCGGCGGTTCTCGCGCAGGCGCCGGACCACGTTCTCGACGCCGATCACCGCGTCGTCCACCACCTCGCCGATGGCGATGGCGAGGCCGCCCAGCGTCATGGTGTTGAGGCTCTCGCCCATCGCCTGCAGCGCCAGCACCGCCGCGATCAGCGAGAGCGGGATCGCCACCGCGCTGATGACGCAGGTGCGCCAGTCGTAGAGGAACACGAACAGCACGATCACCACGAGGATGCCGCCCAGCCCCAGGGCCTGGAGCACGTTGGCGTTGGCCAGGGTGATGAAGGCGGCCGGCTTGAACAGGTCGGGGCGCAGGGTGACGCCCTCGCGCTCCAGGGCGGGGGCGAGTTCGGCCAGGGCCGCCTCGACCCTGGCGGTGACCTCGCGGGTGTTGGCACCGTACTGGGCGCCGACCATCACGAGGACGCCGGGCACCCCGTCGACCAGGGCCGCGCTGATCGGCGGCTCGCCGGCCGCGACCACGTCGGCGACGTCGGCCAGGCTCACGCTGGCGCCGCCCTCGTTGACGAGCACCGTGCGCCCCAGGGCCTCGGGACTCAGGGACTGGCCCTCGGTCTGGAGGGTGACGCGCTGGTTGGCCGTATCGAGGAAGCCCGCCCCGCGCACGCCGGTGGCCTTGCGGGCGGCGGCGAGCACGTCGTTGATGCCGATGCCGAACCGGATGAGATCGTGGGGCCGGACCTGGATCTGGAGCGAGCGCACCGCCCCGCCGTAGACCGAGACCTCGGCGATGCCCGGCACGGCCAGCAGCCGCAGGCGCAGGGTCCAGTCGGCGAGCGTGCGCAGCTCCATCGGCGAGCGGCCGGGCGCCGTCATCCCGACGAGGAGGACCGTGCTGGTGGCCGAGGTCAGGGCGGTCATGGCCGGGGCGCGCACGCCCTGGGGCAGGCGGCCGGCCAGCGCCGTCAGCCGCTCGGTGACGAGCTGGCGGACCCGGTAGATGTCGCTGCCGGCCCGGAAGGTGGCGGTGATCACCGAGAGGCCCTGGATCGAGTTCGAGCGCAGGGTGACGAGGCCGGGCAGGCCGTTGACCGACACCTCGATCGCCTGGGTCACCAGCACCTCGACCTGCTCGGGGTCGAGGCCGGGCGCCTCGGTCTGGATCACCACCGAGGGCGGCGCGAACTCCGGGAAGACGTCGTACTTGGCGTTGCCGAAGGTCGCCACGCCGAAGCCGGCCAGCGCCAGGGCGAGGGCGAGCACGATGCCGCGAAACCGCACGGCGAAGGCGACGAGGGCGGCCTGGGGACCCGAGGGCAGGGTGTCCTTGGTCATACGAAATCCGTTTGGTGGCTTCGCCATGCGGATGTCGGCGTCGCTCAGGCGCCCCGCGGGCTTGGTGATACGGGTCCCGCTTGATCCAAGCGGGAACCGTGTCAGTCGTCGTCCACGCCGCCGGAGACCTGGAGCTGGGCCTTCATCTCCTCGGACAGGAGCGCCTGGGCGCCGCGCAGGACGATCTCGGTGCCGCCGGGCAGGTCGTCGACCACGTAGGCGTCGTCGGCCATCACCGGATCGGCCTTGAGCGGGTGGCGGACGTAGGCGCCCGGCTGCACCGCCCGGTAGACCCAGGTGCCCCCGCCCCAATGCACCACCGCGTCCTCGGGCACGCTGATGCCGGTGACGGTGCGGTCGCCGGCCAGGAACACGAGCATGCTCATGCCCGGCAGGAAGCCGCTGTTGCCGGGCACGGTGTAGAAGTAGCTCAGGCCCTGGATGCGGGCGTCGGTGCGGGTGGCGGGCGAGACGTAGGCGAGGGCGACCCGCGCGCTCTGGGGCGGCACCTCGGCGAAGGCCGCCGCGGGCGGACCCTTCAGGGTCTCGCCGGGGGGCAGGGTGACCTGGACCAGGAAGTCGCTGCGCTCGATCAGCCGGGTGACCGCGGCGCTGCGCTCGACGATGGCGCGGCCAATCACCGGCCCCCACTCCTGCTGGGCGGTGGCGCTCAGCGTGCGCACCTGCGATTCCGCCGCCGCCAGGGAGGCGACGTCGGTCTGGAAGGTGCCCTCGGTGGTCTCGACCTGCACGGTGGTGGCGTAGGGCCCCAGCGTCTTGGCCCGCTGCGAGGCGCTGCGCGAGACCTCGACCTTGGCCTGCGCCGTCTGCAGCTGGGCCCTGGCGGTGGCATAGGCGTTGGTGAGCTCGGTGACCCGGGCGAGATCGAGGACGCTGCCGTAGGCCTGCAGCTCGGCCCGGTGCGCCAGGGCCGGCACGACGCGGGTCTCGATGCCCACCAGTGCCTGCTCGGCCGGCTTGAGGCGCACCACCATGCGCCCGTCCTCGGCGGCGACCCGCTGGGCCGGCAGGTGCGGGCGCTCGGGCCGGGGTGGATCGGCGAGGGCGTGGAGGCGCGCCAGGGCGGCCTCGCGCAAGGCGGGATCGACGATGAGGACGGTCAGGCCGACCGCCGGCACGAGGGCCAACAGACCCCGGAGCCATCGCGTTGCGCGCGCCGCCACTCGTCACCCTCCCCCGAGGCTCGTTGCCGTCGGCATGTCCGATAGCGCGTCCGGGGGCGAACCGATACCGGCGGGCCTCACACGGGCGCGCCCAGGCAGTGCACCGTGATCGGCCGGGCCCGCCCGCGCACCGCACGGGCGGTGAGCACGGGCGGCTCGGGCAGGGAGGAGGGCCGGTGGAGGGCGGCGATGAGGTCGCCGGTGAGCACGATCGGGGCACCCTCGGCCTTGGCGATGTCGAGGAGCCGGCTCGTGACGTTGACGGTGTCGCCGGTGGCGGTGATGTGCTGGTTGCGCGTGCCCCCCAAGCGCGAGACCACCACCGGACCGGAGTGGACACCGATGCGGACGCCCCCCTGCCCCGGCCCGATCTCGCGGTCGAGCCAGGCCGCCAAGCGGGCGGCCAGATCCCGGGCGGTGGCGAGCGCCCGGTCGGGGTCGTCCGGCCGCGCCTCGGGCAGGCCGAACAGGATCATGGCGCCGTCGCCCATGAAGCTCGTCACCGAGCCGTCGCGCAGGGTGGCGGCATCCTCGACGATGTCGTGCATGTCCTTGAGGAGCGCGCGGGTCGAGGCCGGCCCCAGGCGCTCGGACAGGCCGGTGAAGCCCGAGAGGTCGACGAACAGCACCGCGGCCGCCTGCTCCACCGGCACGACGAGGAAGTCCGGCTCCCGCGCCAGCCGGGCGGCGACCGCCGGGGGATGGAAGCGCAGGAGCGCGTCACGGTCGCGGGTCAGCCGGACGGCCTGGCGCCGGTCGAGCCAGAGCCGGGCGCCGAGGTAGGCGAGCACCGGCACCGCGACGGCGGCGAGCGGCAGCGCCAGGCTCAGCCAGATGCCGTAGGCGAACAGCCCCGTCACGGCTCCCGCCGTCAGGGCGACGAGGAGGCACGCGAGGCCGAGGCCGAGGGCGACGCGCCGGAAGGCGACGAGCAGGATCGCCAGGGCCGGCAGCAGCAGGGCGATACCCGCGTCGATGCGCCGGACGGTGGCGGTGCGCACCAGCGCATCGCCGGCGGTGAGATGCGCCAGGGCGGTGGCCAGGATCTCGACCCCCGGCAGCACCCGGTCGAAGGGGGTCGGCAGCACGTCGCCGCTCCCCGGGCTGGTCGCCCCCACGAGGACGAGGCGGCCCTGCAGGCCGGCGCCGCCCGCCCGCCCCTGGACCACGTCGGCGGCGCTCACGGTGCGCACGGTCCCCTGCGGCCCGTAGAAGCGCAGGGCGAGGCTCGCCCCGACGTCGAGGGGAACGGTGAGCCCGCCGAGGGTGACGGCGTCCGGCCCGAAATCCGGGTCGCGCCCGGCGGCCAGCGCCGCCAGCCGCAGCGGCAGCGACGGCTGCAGTTCGCCCTCCGCCACCACCAGCAGGGGGACGTGGCGGGCGATGCCGCCGTGGTCGGTGGCGACGTTGACGAGGCCGAGGCCGGCCGCCTGCGAAAACCTGTCGGCGGGCCGCAGCAGGCGCTCGGCGACGGGCAGGTTCGCGAGCGCACCGGCTCTGGCGCGGGCCTCGTCGCCGAGGCGCGGGAACAGGGCGGCCATGGCGATCACCGCCCGGGTCTCGGAGAAGGCGGCGGCGAGATCGGCGTCGTCCCGTTCGGTGCCGGCGGCCACGAACAGGACGTCGACCCCGATCGCCCTCGCACCGGCCGAGGACAGCGCCCGCAGCAGCCGGGCGACATAGGCCCGCGGCAGGGGATAGGCGCCGGCGGCCGCGATGGTGGCATCGTCGATGGCGACGACGACGACGTCGGCCGGGGCCGGCCGCGGCCCGGCGACGAGGAAGCGCAGGTCGGCCAGCGGCGCCTCGATCCGGTCGAGGAGGCTCGCCTGCCCGCGCAGGTGCGGCAGCACCAGGGCGAGGCTCCAGGCGAGGCCGAGGCCGAGGCCGAGCGCCGCCAGCAGCAGCAGCCCCCCGCCCCGCTCCGCCCCCCGCATCAGAACGAGGTCCGGGTCGGGTTTCCCCCGCAAGCACGTCCGTCCGCGACAGCCCGGTGGATCGACGCACTCATGCCCGTGGGAGCCCTCACCGGCCGAACCGGGCCAGCAGATGCAAGGCGCGCTCGCGCGGCCATTGCCGGACCGTCAACCCGCCGGTCGATTCGACATCGACCCCGTCGCCGGGGCCGAGGGTGACGGTTGGCCCCTGCGGCCGGGAGACGGCGACGCGGCCGGCGCGCACGAACACCGCGGTGGCCCGGCCCGTGACGTCCACCGCCCAGGTGGTGCCGCGCACCGAGGCGATGGCGTGGGGGGTGAGGACCTGGAAGCCGTTGCGGCGCCCCGGCGGGACCTCGATCAGGATCCCCCGCCCCCGCAGCTCGGCGCCGACGGGGCGCCCATCGCGCTCGATCAGACGATAGTCGGCCTGCTTCTCGGCGGTGACGGTGAGCCCGTCGGCGCAGGCGAGCACCTCGCGCGGCGGATCGGTGAAGGCGGTGGTGCGGCAGCCTTCAGCCGAAGCCCCTCCCACGCCGGCCAGCAGCAGGGCTGCGGCCAGGATGGGCACGGCTCTCATCGATCGATCGACCGTCATGGTTCTCCGTCTCCGGCGCCGGCCGCCGAACGCGACAGCGGTCCCGGGCCGACCGTGGCCCGGATGCCGACGAGGCGCTGAGCGCATCCGCACGTCACGATCCGTCCGAGGGTCCCGCCAGGCGGGCGAGCGCATCCGCGTCGCGGATCAGGATGCGCCCGCGGCCGAGCGCGATCAATCCGTCCCGCTTCCACACCTGGAGCTGGCGGTTGACGCTCTCGCGGGTGGCGCCGACGAATCCGGCCAGGTCCTCCTGCGACACCGCGATCTCGGTGCCGAAATCCTCGGCCAGACCGATCAGGCGACGCACCAGGCGCCGGTCCAGGGGGAGGAAGGCGGCCTCCTCGGCCTGCTCGCTCATCCAGCGGATGCGCGCGCACAGGAGCTCGATGACCTGGATCGCCAGTTCGGGGCGCCGGGTGAGGAGGGCGAGGAGATCACCGCGGCGCACGACGAACAGGTCTGCCGCCTCGCTCACCACGGCGGTGGCGGTGCGCGGCCGGCCGTCGAGGAGGGCGACCTCGCCGAAGACGTCGCCGGCGCCGAGCACGTTGAGGGTGCGGCGCTGGCCGTCCCCGGTCGCCGCCACGATCCGCACCTGGCCCCGCCGGATGGCGTAAAGGGCGTCGCCGGGGTCGCCCTTCAGGAACAGGGTGCGGCCGGCCTCGAAGCCGCGGGTGAGGCAGAGGCCGGCGATGGCCGCCACCGCCTCGGGCCCGAGGCTGGCGAAGAACGGATTGACGGACAGCAGGCGAGCGAGATCGCCCGGTTCCCTCATCGCGGCCCCCTCCCCTCGCGGAGTGGCGAGAAGAGCATGGCCGTGGCAAAGGCGCCAGCGGACTCGAGGCTATCGCGGCGGCCCTCGCGTACGGACGCGGGACGTTTAGCCTGAGCGGATCAGCGGATGCGGCCGGGACGGGCCGGCTCGAACACGATCCGGCGGTGGAAGGCGCACCAGCTCTTGCCGTCGGGCACGGGCGCGCCGCAGCATACGGCCTGGTCGTTGGGCTCGCCGATGATGAACTTGCAGACGAACGCGCCCGATTGCGCGAAGGGCACGCGCAGGTCGGCGGACGGTTCGGCGATGGCATCGGCCTCGCCGATCTGGGATAGGCGGACGAGTTGGTTCATCGATATCAAGACTCGTGGAGGCCAGGGCTCGCGCGGGGGCAAGCAGGGCCCGGCCTGTGGATAACGGCGTCGCGTCCCCACGGATCGCCCCGACGGCGGGGAGCCGTCGTCGGGGCGATCCGAAGAGATCCCAAGCCCGGACCGATTCGGCCCGGGACACGGCAACGTCATGCGTTTGTTGTATCTGGGGTTCTTGACTCGGCAAACAAGTGCCCGTGCGCCGGTGTGCTGCAGCGCACAGACCCGTCGCGGGTCGTCGGCCCTCAGCGAATGCCGCCGCTGGCGGTGATCTCCTCGCCGGTGAGCCAGCGGGCCTCGTCGGAGGCGAGGAAAGCCACGACGCTGGCGATGTCGTCGGGCTGGCCGGAGCGGCCGAGCGGCGTTTGCGCGACGAGACCCGCTTCCATCTCCGAGCCGACGATGCCCGCCGCATGGGTGCCCTCGGTGACCACGAAGCCGGGGCTGACCACGTTGACCCTGATCCTGCGCGGCGCCAGTTCGTTGGCGAGCACGCCCGAGATCGCGTTCACGGCGCCCTTGGTCCCGGAGTAGACCGAGGCGGCCGGCGTATTCACGTGGGTGATGGCCGAGGAGATGTTGACGATGCTGCCGCCCTCTCCGAGGTGCCTTGCGGCCGCCCGGGTCGCCAGCAGGACGCCGAGCACGTTGACGTCGAAGAGCCGCCGGTAGTGCGCCTCGGTCACCTCCTCGATCGCCGAGAATTCGTAGACCCCGGAATTGTTGACCAGCACGTCGAGGCGGCCGAACGCCTCGACCGCCGCCTCGATCAGCGCTTGCGCCTGCGCCGCCTTCGAGACGTCCGCCTGGACCGCGACGGCCCGGCCTCCCGCCGCGGTGATGGCGGCCACCACGGCCTCCGCCCCCGCCTTGCTCGAGGCGTAGTTGACCACCACCGCCGCGCCGTCCTTCGCCAACGCCCTGGCGATGGCCGCGCCGATCCCCTTCGATGCGCCGGTCACCACGGCGACCTTACCGTCGAGCTTCGACATCCGTGCTATCCTTCGACCCTGGGCCGGCACCGGGATGGTCGCCGCTAGTCCCATAGTTCAGGACTTCGGAACTGACGACGCGCAGATCAAGCCCCCATTTGGACGATCATGAGGCCGCTGTTTCATCCCCCGATCGAGGACGTTCCGCCCAACGCGATCCTGCACGCGCTGTCCGATCCGAACCGGGCTGCGATCTTCGCCAGCATCATGGGGGCGGGCTGCGTCGAGGCGTGTTCGGCGCTCGCCGCGGTGGGGGACCGGGTGATTCCGAAGTCGTCGCTGTCCACCCACTTCAAGGTGCTGCGCGAGGCCGGCCTGATCCGCTGCGAGCGTCACGGCGTCGAGATGCGCAACCACTCGCGCCACGCCGAGGTCGAGGCCCGCTATCCGGGCCTCCTGTCCGCGATCGTCAGGGCCTACGCGTCGAGCGGCTGCGAGGGCGCGACGAGCGCCGGCTCCTGAGGCGGTGGCGGGCGGGCCCTATTCCGCCGCGAACAGGCCGAAGCCCTCCGGCGGCACCGCCTTGCCTTCACGGGCCAAACCCTTGACCTCGCTCGGCGGCGCCTTGGGGTCACCGGGCGATGCCTTGGGATCGCCCGGCGCGGTCTCGCAGCCGAGCCCCGGCAGGGCGACGACGCGGTTGCCGCGATAATCCATGCGGCAGACGATGGTGCCGCGGGTCTCGATGTAGCTGAGCAGGCGCCGGGCCCGGCCGGGCGAACGGCTGCCGATCGCCCGGGCCAGGGCCTCGTCGCCCGGGCAGGGCTCGGCGGCCAGGGCCGCGCGGGCGAGCAGAAGGAACAGGCCCTGGACCTCGTCGGGCAGGGCTGCGGCCACGCTCCGCGCCTCTTCCCAGCGGGCATCGGCCTGGGGATCGACCCCGGCGGCCTCCTCGTCGACGCCGGCCCGGGCGACGCCCAGGCGCCGGCGGAAGGCCGAGAGGGAGATCGCCTCGCCGTCGAGGCCCCGCATCCGGCAGCGTACCAGGAAGTCCTGGTAGACCACCGCCACCGGCTGGCCGGCGGCATCGCGGTCGTCGGCGATGCCGCGCAGGACCGCCTCGATCCCCTCGCGGATCTCGGCCTCCGACAGGGTCGGCGCCGCCTCGACGGGCTCCGGCCGGTGGCGGCCGAGTTCGCGCATCAGCTCGGCCGGCGTGGTGCGCGGCGTCGGCGCCGCCCGCGGGGCAGGCGTCCAGGCGGCGGGCTCGTCGTCGGCGCGGGTCAGGATCAGGGCGCGCAGATCGGCGGTGGCGGCCTGCGGCAGCGGGATCAGGGTCGGCGAGCCGGCCCGGCTTCCGGTGAAGACCGGGCCGATGCGCAGCGCCAGGGGACGCCGGCTGAGGGCGGGCCCGAGGGCCACGAATTCGCCGCGCGCCAAGTCGCGGAAACGCTCGGCGCCGCGCCGGTCGAGGCCGAGCAGGTCGGCGGCGCGTGCCATGTCGATGTCGAGGAAGGTGCGGCCCATCAGGAAGTTGGTGGCCTCGGCGGCCACGTTCTTGGCGAGCTTGGCCAGGCGCTGCGTCGCGATCACCCCGGCGAGCCCGCGCTTGCGGCCGCGGCACATCAGGTTGGTCATCGCCCCCAGCGAGGCCTTGCGCGCCTCGTCCGAGACCTCGCCGGCGGCGGCCGGCGCGAACACCTGGGCCTCGTCGACCACCACGAGGACGGGATACCAATGGGCGCGCTCGGCCTCGAACAGGCCGCCGAGGAAGGCGGCCGCGGCCCGCATCTGCGCCTCGGCGTCGAGGCTCTCCAGATCGAGCACCACCGAGACCCGGTGCGCGCGCACCCGCGCGGCGATGGCCTGGAGATCGGACTCGCCATGGGCGCCGTCGACCACGACGTGGCCGTGCGCGGCGGCCAGGGTGACGAAATCGCCTTCCGGGTCGATCACCACCTGCTGCACCGCGCCGGCACTCTGTTCGAGCAGGCGGCGCAGGAGGTGCGACTTGCCCGAGCCGGAATTGCCCTGGACGAGGAGGCGGGTCGCGAGCAACTCCTCGAGGTCCATGAGGGCGGGCTCCGCGCCCGCGCCGAGGCTGACGCCCATCTCGATGCCGACCGTCATCACCGCTCCGGTTGCCCGCCAAGTCCGGTTGCCCGTCAAGACGGGGACACGGGGGATCGCCGCGATCCCTCGCCCGCGCAGTCTAGCACGCGGGCCGCGTCGGCGGACGGGCGGCGCGGCCGGGCATCCACAGGGCTTCGGCCGCACGGGAGAAGGGTGGAGAACCCGGACCTGACAAGTATCCTAGGACTTTTAGTCCAGGAAATAAATGCTAATGCAAGTTCGCTGACGATCGAGGCGCGGGTCCCCTCCCCCTTGCGGGGTTGGCCCGGCGACCCTGTGTCGAGGCAGGCGGAACCACTCCACTCCCCTGCCACCTCCTCGCAAGACGAAGGGAAAGCGTCCCGCTCGAACGCTTCGAAGCGAGCCGCAGGCTACCGTCCGCGAGGTCGTGGCCGGAGAGGTCGCACCACCCTCCCCTGTCGCGCGGGGACATCGGCGTGCCGCCGCCGGTCTTTGGGCGGCCGGGTCGTCGTGGAAGGGCTCGTCGAGGCAGCGGGCGCACGGATCCCAACGAGGGAAAGACCGTCATCCGCGCCGGCATGGGCGCTGCGGCGCCCGAGCCACCCGTGCGGGTCCTACCGGCACGGCGCCGGGGGGAGGCGCCCCCCCCCCCCGCTCGATAAGCGCGGGCGTCGGTTCAGGCGTCCCGACCGTCGGTGGCCAGTTGTGCGAGGCCGGCGTCGACCTCGGCGCCCAGCATCCTGCGCTCGGCCGGGGTGAGGTCGGCGGCCCAGCCGCGCTGGCCGAAACCCTCGGCGCATTTGGCGCGCTCGGCGTCGAGATAGGCGAGGGTCGCCTCCGGCGCGGTGCGCATGGCATGGGCGAAGCCGAACCAGGCCGCGCGCTCCACCACCGCCAGGCGCGCCCGCAGGCGGATCATCACCGCCCGATCCGGGCTGACCTCGTCGTCCATCTGGCAGCCTTCCCTTGCGATCAGCGGCGCTGTTCGCAGCGCGTCTTGACGTAGCGGCCGGCATCGCCGGAATGGCCGGCGCTGGCGGCGAGGATGGGCCCCTGCAGCAGGCATTCCTGCAGGGAGTGGGCCGGGCCGGTGATCACGTCGAGGGCGGTCTCGCGCGTGCAGTCGGGCTGCGGCAGGTTGGCGGCACAGATCAGGGCGACGACGATGATCGTATTCATTTCATCTGAACTAGATCGCGCGCGCGCGCCAGCAAGGGGGCCTCAGGCGGTCCGCAGGGCCCGGGGACGACCGGTCGCACTCCACTGCATCAGGGCGAGCATCACCAGGACCGTGGCGAGGTAGGTGGCGCCCTGGAGCGCGGTGGGGCGGTCGGTGTAGCCGACGAGCGCATGCAGGACGCGGCCGGGCCAGGACGCCTCGGGCAGGATGGCGGCGGTGTTCCACAGGGTCTGGCCGAGCACGGTGACGAGGCCGGCGTTGGCGAGGAACTGCGCCGCCTGGGCGGCCAGGCCCGCGGCCAGCAGCACGATCAGCGCCGAGGTGACGGAGAAGACGTAGCGGGTGGGGATCGCGGCGAGCCCGAAGTAGCTCACGGCCGAGACCGCCGCGCCCGCCGCGACCCCGGCCAGCGCCCCGATCTGGAGGTCGGCGCCGGAAGCGCCCGAGGCCACCAGCCCGTAGAGGAACAGGACGAGCTCGGCCCCCTCGCGCAGGATCGCGGCGCCGACCACCACGGCCAGCGCCGCCGCCCGGCGCTCGCCCGCCCGCACCGCATCGCCGGCCGCGCGCAGGTCGCCGGCGAGCTCGCGCCCGTGCCGGCTCATCCAGGTGTTGTGCCAGACCAGCATCAGCACCGCGACGACGAGGACGCCGGCGTTGAGGATGTCCTGGCCGGTGCCGTCGAAGGCGTCGGAGACCGATTCGGCGAACAGCGCCAGCAGGGCCGCGCCGACGAGACCCGCCGCGACCCCCAGCGCGATCCAGCGCCGGCTGCCGGGCATGCCGCGGGTGGCGGCCATGACGATGCCGACGATAAGGCCGGCCTCGATGACCTCGCGGAAGGCGATGACGAAGGCGCCGATCATGGCGGATCTCCTGTGGAGGGAGGGAAGGCGGTCACCAGATCCAGAACATCAGGACCCAGCCGGCGCTCGACAGGGCGATGGCCGCCCCGATGGCGGCGGTGGCGGACAGACGCCGCAGGCCGCGGCCGGAGAGGCCGGCGACGGCGTAGGCGAGGCGCAGGGTCCAGAGGCAGGCCCCGGCCAGCAGCAGCGCCCGGATCTCGGGCACGAACGGGACGTCGATGCGCTCGCCGCGCAGGAACCCGACGGTGAGGGCGGAGAGCCCCAGGAACAGGCCGCAGCCGGCCACCGGGATCAGGGTCTGGACGAGGTGGTGGAAGCGGGGCCAGGACCACGCGCCGAGCGCCCGGGTCGCCAGCGCCACCAGGGCGGCGAGGGCGAGCCCGAGGCCGAGTGCCGCGGCGGCGACGTAGGCGATCAGCATCGTCCCGTCGAGGAGACTGAGCACGTCGTTGTGCTCGGGGTAGTTGGTGAGCACCCACCACGGCAGGGTCGTCTCGAGGGGCCAGGCGGTGCCGCGCTCGATCAGCCAGGTGGCCAGGGCCTGCTTGGCCGACACGAACCACGGGCTCGAGGACCATTGGAAGGCGCCCACCGCCAGCCCCATCATCCCGAACAGGATCAGGGCGCTCTGGCCGGCATCCGGCTCGGTGCCGGCGACATGGACGATCTCGTGGTTGGGCGAGCGCCGGGCGAGGCGCACGGCGCCGCGGTAGCCGCTGCAGCGCCCGCACATGTGGCAGGCGCCCGCCCCGCGCATGGTCCTGACGGGGACCAGGGGCGCGCAGTTGAACGCCTCCGACCGGGCCGGGCGGGGCGAGGCGGCCCAGGTGCGGCCGTCCACCTGGAAGCTCACCGGGGCGAGCTTGGCCAGCACCGCGAAGACGCCGTTGACGGGGCAGAGGTAGCGGCACCAGACCCGCTTGTTGCGGCCGTAGACGAGGCCCACCGCCATCGCCGCGAGGGTCGAGCCGCCGAGCACCACGAGGACGGGCTTGGGGTAGCCGTAGACGCTGACCATCTGGCCGTAGACCGTGGTGCCCGCGAAGGCCACGAACGGCCAGCCGCCCCAGCTGAGCCAGCGCGGCACCGCCCGCCCGAGGCTCCAGCGACTGGCGGCCTCGGTGAGGGTGCCCTCCGGGCACAGCAGGCCGCACCAGGCCCGGCCCACCACCGCCATGCTCACCAGCACGAACGGCCACCAGATGCCCCAGAACGCGAATTGCGCCGCCAGCGTCAGGTCGGTCCAAATCTGGGCGCTGCGCCCGGGCAGCGGCAGGAAGGCCGGCACCGCCACGAGGACGAGGTAGACCGCCACCACCGCCCATTGCAGCGCCCGCACCGTGCGCAGGTGGCGCCCGAGCCAGTCGCCGAGCCGCGCCAGGCCGGCGTCGATCCGGCCGAGGCCGGGCCGGGGCAGGCCGGGTGGGTGCGCGATGGGCTGGGGGGTCACGGGAGGGTGCCTTCGGTGACGGGGAGGATCGAGGATGGGAGTGTCGGGTCCGCCGGGCCCGAAGAGGGTCGCCCGACCGTCCCCTCCCCCTGCCCCTGCCCTCCTCGCCGAGGGAGAGGGGATGCCGATCGGCGTGAGCGACGGGCGGAGGTCATTTCGCGACCAGGGTCGCCTTGGCCTCCGGGTGGAAGTCGTCGAACACCGCGTAGGAGCCGGGATCGACGGTGCGGAACACGATCGACGAGGTGGAGCCGGCCGCGATCGCCTTTTCGCGGCGCAACTCCGCGCTCTCGAACTCCACCGGGGTCTGGCCGGTGTTGGCGATCTCGAGCTTGAAGCGGGTGTTGGCCGGGACCTCGATGACGCTGGGGACGATGACCCCGTCGCGCATCTCGACCCGGATCACCGGCAGGTCATCGGCCCGGGCCGGGGATGCGGCGAGACCGGCGGCGAGCAGGGCCCCGGCGGCCCACCGGGCGGTCAATACGCCCCCTTCTTGCCGGTGCCGGCGAAGGTGAAGTCCTGGACGAGGTCGAACGGCTTGAACCACTCCCCGACGCCGGTCTCCTTGTCGACGTGGCGGCCGAAATGCGCGTGCGGGCCGGGGGGCGCCACGGTCACGGTCAGGCGGTAGCGGCCGGGGCCGGCGAGCTTGACGTTGTCGCCGTAGTGCGGGCCGTCGTTGGCCACCATCGGCATCAGCGTGCCGCTCACCCTGGTCTCGGTGGGCTTGTCGCCGTCGAGCTTCACCAGCGCGAAGGTGACCGACAGCGAGGGCATCCAGTCGCCCTCGGCGAAACCGTTCCTGTTGTCCTTGGCGGCGCGGATGTCGGCCTCGAGGTGGATGTCGGAATCGGCGGCCGCGCGCATCATGCCGGGCGGGTCCATCTCGATCGGCTGCAGGTAGACCGCGCCGACGTCGATGCCCTGCTGGACCACGTGCGGGCCGATCGGCACCTCCTTGGCGTGGGAAGCGCCCACCGCCGCCAGGCTCGCGAAAACCGCCCCGACCAGGGCCCTGCGACCGCCACGTCCCAGCATCACTCGACACTCCGCGAGGCCGATCCGCCCCGGCCGTGCCCGCAACGCCGGATGGCGGCGGGGACCGGGCGCAGGCATAAACCAATACGGGCCGCGTTCAACATTTATCGTCATCATGGGATTAACTGGCACTGCGTCGTCGTGCCACCCATTTCGACGGTGCCTGACCTGAGAATTATAACAATTCCAGACTGGCGCATCTGGCGATATCGATGCGAGCCGCCGGCGTTGCTTGGCGGCGGCGTGGCTTGGCGGCGGAAAGCGAGGGGGCCCGCCCACGGGGGCCGGGCCTCAGCCCCCGTGGCGATCGCGCCAGGCGGGGGGACCGGCGGCCAGGGCCGTGGCCTCGAAGACCCCGATGGCCACCGACCGGGCCAGCACGCGGGCCGCCGCGTCGCCGAGGCGGGCGAGGTCGCCGACGGGATCGGCCAGCGGCACCCGGCCGGTGGCGACGGCGAAGACCACGTCGCCGTCGAGCGGCGTGTGGACCGGGTGGATCGCCCGGGCGAGGCCGTCCTGCGCCATCACCGCGAGGCGGCGGGCCTGCGCCTTGGTGAGGATCGCGTCGGTGGCGACCACCGCAAGGGTGGTGTTGGCGCCGGGCAACTCCTTGCTCGGCCAGGCGAAGGCGTCGGCCGGCATCGTCGGGGGGAACCCGCGCCCGCCGAACTCCGCGCCCACCTCGAAGGGGGACGCCCAGAACCACGGCCCCTCCCCCACCGTCACCCGGCCGAAGGCGTTGACCGCGGCGAGCGCCCCGACATGGGCCGGCGTGCCGGCCACGGGCGCGCTGGCCGAGCCGAGGCCGCCCTTGAGGCCGGCGGTGGTGGCGCCCATCCCGGCTCCCACCGAGCCGAGGGCGAAGGCGGGGGCCGCCGCACGGGCGGCGGCGTAGCCGAGGTCGCGGTATGGCGAAAAGCGGCCCCACGCCTTGTCGCCGCCGTTGAGGAGGTCGAACAGGACCGCGGCGGGCACGATCGGGACGCGGGCGGCCCCCACCGAAAAGCCGCGCCCGGTCTCGGCGAGGCGGGCGACGACGCCGGCCGCCGCATCGAGCCCGAAGGCCGAGCCCCCCGACAGGACGAGGGCGTCGATGGCCGCCACCGTGCGCTCGGGATCGAGGAGGTCGGTCTCGCGGGTGCCGGGGCCGCCGCCGCGC
This sequence comes from Methylobacterium sp. Leaf399, assembly GCF_001424525.1. Taxonomy (NCBI): domain Bacteria; kingdom Pseudomonadati; phylum Pseudomonadota; class Alphaproteobacteria; order Hyphomicrobiales; family Methylobacteriaceae; genus Methylobacterium; species Methylobacterium sp. Leaf399. The sequence continues at coordinate 48,320 of NZ_LMQK01000003.1, forward strand.
ACGTCGACGCCCGCCGTCACGGGGGCGTCGAACAGGATCGCGGTGGTGCCGCTGGCCAGGCGCCGGTCTTGGGCGTGGCCGACGCGGATGCCGGCGATGTCGGTGATGAGGCTGCGCATCGGCAGGTCGGCCTCCGTGCGGCCGATCATGGCACGCCGGCGGGGTCCGGGTCAGCGCCGGGCGGGGCCGGAGATCGGATCGCCGCGCAGGAGGGCGTTGAGCCGCTCGGTGTCGAAGCCGTCCGTGGCCTTGGGCAGCGGCGCCACCTTCATGGAGGCGACCGGCGCGGAGCCGGGGATCGCCCCCGTGGTGCTGGGGCCGAGCTGGGTCGAGCGGGCCATGACGGGAATCGGGGCGACGGGCGGATGCGCCAGCCGGTCGGCGCACACGAAGCCGATCGCCACGAGATTGATGCCGAAGACACTGCAGACGGCAAGGGACCGGAAGATACGCACCGCTGGCACTTCTCGAAGAACGCGAGGACCATCAACGGGTAGCGCAAGGGCGTTAACGAACCGGACCAGCCGGACGCCGGCTCCGCATCACACCGGCGCCAACCCCAGGACGGCACGGGACCGGGGGTGGCGGGGTCCTGCGAAGAACGCGTCCGTCGGCGCCACCTCGACGACCTGGCCCTGGTCCATGACCACGATGCGGTCGGCGACGCGGCGGGCGAACCCCATCTCGTGGGTGACGCAGACCATGGTCATCCCGGACCGCGCCAGGTCCACCATGGCCTCGAGCACCTCCTCCACCATCTCCGGGTCGAGGGCCGAGGTCGGCTCGTCGAACAGCATCACCGCCGGCTCCATGCACAGGGCGCGGGCGATGGCCACGCGCTGGCGCTGGCCGCCGGAGAGGTCGGCGGGGCGGGCGTCCGCCTTCTCGGGGATGCGCAGGCGGGCGAGGTGGTGGCGCGCCAGCGCCTCGGCCTCGGCGCGGGCCAGACGCCGGACGTGGACCGGGCCCAGGGTGCAGTTCTCGAGGACGGTGAGGTGGGGGAACAGCTCGAAACTCTGGAACACCATGCCGACGCGGGCGCGCACCGCCTCCAGGGCCGCCGGGCCGTCGAGGCGGATGCCCGTCACGGCGATGCTGCCCGACAGGTGGGGCTGGAGCCCGTTGATGCAGCGGATCAGGGTCGACTTGCCCGACCCGGAGGAGCCGCACACCACCACCCGCTCGCCCCGGGCCACGGTGAGGTCGACGTCGCGCAGGACATGGGTGTCGCCGTACCAGGCGTTGACGCCCGACAGGACGACGGCCGGCTCACTCTTGCCCATCTCACTCTTGCCCGGCTCGCTTTTGCCCGGCTCGCTTTTGCCCGGCTCGCTTTTGGCCGACGGGTTCATCGGGCCCGGTCCCCGGCGGCCAGCCGCCGCTCGATGAAGCCGGCGTAGCGCGCCATCAGGAAGCAGAAGGCGAAGTAGAACAGCCCGGCGAAGACGTAGGCCGTGAGCGGCACCATCGGCGCCGACCAGCGCGGATCGGCGCGCGCCGATTCCAGCACCCGGATGAAGTCGGCGATGCCGACGATGGAGACCAGCGTCGTGTCCTTGAACAGGCCGATCAGCGTGTTGACGATGCCGGGCACCACCACCTTGAGGGCCTGGGGCAGCACGACGTGGCGCAGGGTCTGCACCCGGGTCAGCCCGAGGGCGGCGGCCGCCTGCGACTGGCCGTCGGGAATCGCCTGGAGGCCGCCGCGCACCACCTCGGCCATGTAGGCCGAGGCGAACAGCGCGATGCCCACGAGCGGCCGCACCAGCCGGTCGACGGTGAGGTCGCCGGGCAGGAACAGGGGCAGCATCACGTTGGCCATGAACAGCACGGTGATGAGCGGCACCCCGCGCCAGAACTCGATGAAGCCGATGCAGGCGTAGCGCAGCACCGGCAGGCGCGAGCGCCGCCCGAGCGCCAGCAGGATGCCGAGCGGCAGCGCGGCGACGATGCCGGTGAGCGCCACCACGAAGGTCACCAGCATGCCGCCCCACAGCCCGGTCGGCACCGACCCGAGGCCGAGCCGGGGCGCGCCCGCGAGCAGGACGAAGCCGACCACGGGCAGCACGGCGAAGACCAGGACCGCGCCGAGACCGCGCCGGGGCGCATCGAGCCACAGCATCCAGCCCGCGCCCAGGGCGGCGAGGGCGAACACGAGGTTCACCCGCCAGCGCTCCCCCACCGGATAGGAGCCGTAGACGAGGTAGCCGATCTTGTCGGCGACGAAGGCCCAGCAGGCCCCCACCGGCCGGCCCGCCACCTCCGGGCGGCAGGCCTCGCCGGAGGTCCCGGTCCAGACCGCGTCGACCACGAGGAAGCGCAGCACCGGTGGCAGCAGCAAGGCGAGCAGCGCCAGGATCACCAGGGTGGTGAGCGCGTTGCCCCATCCCGAGAGCAGGTTTTCGCGCAGCCATCCGAAGGCGCCCCCGGGCCTCGGCGGGCGCGGCCTCGGCGGGACCGGGGTGCTGCGCACGAACCGGGTCATCGGCGCCCCGCCGGCGCGACGCGGGCGTTGTAGGCGTTCATGGCCAGCGCCGTGGACAGGCTGACGAGGAGGTAGACCGCCATGGTGATCGCCACCGCCTCGATGGCCTGGTTGGTCTGGTTGAGCACGGTGCCCATGACCACGTGGACGAGGTCGGGATAGCCGATCAGCACCGCCAGCGACGAGTTCTTGGTGAGCGTCAGGTACTGGCTGGTGAGCGGGGGCACGATCACCCGCATCGCCTGGGGCACCGTGACGAGGCGCAGGGTCTGGCTGCGCGACAGGCCGATGGCCCTGGCGGCATCCGTCTGCCCCACCGGCACGCTCATGAGCCCGGCGCGCACGATCTCGGCGATGAAGGCGGCGGTGTAGGTGGAGAGCCCGATCAGCAGGGCGGCGAACTCCGGCAGCACGGCGAGGCCGCCCTCGACGTCGTAAGGCCCGCGGACCGGCCAGGAGACGGCGAACGGCGTGCCGGCGAGCCACAGCCCCGCCAGGGTCAGGACGGGAGCCCCGAGGATCAGGGCGAGCCGGAGCGGCCACCGCCGCGCGACGACGGCCGCGGTGAGGCCGAGAACGCCGGCGACGAGGATCGCCCAGCCGCGCCCGCCCAGGTCGGGCTGCGGCAGGTAGAGCCCGCGCTGGCTGAGGCTGGCGATCCCCCACAGGGAGGCCGGCTCCTGCGGATCGGGCAGCGCGAGGCGCACCGCCACGTACCAGACCAGAAGCTGCAGCAGCAGCGGCAGATTGCGCACGAGGTCGATGTAGCCGGCCGCCAGCCACCGGGCCAGGAGGTTGGGCCCGAGCCGGGCGATGCCGAGGGCGAACCCCAGTGCCGTGGCGAGCACGATGGCGAGGCCCGAGACCAGGAGCGTGTTGAGGAGCCCGACGAGGATCGCCTCGCCGTAGGTGGCCGTGGCGGCGGCATAGGGGATCAGCCGCTGGCTGATGTCGAACCCGGCGTTGCGCCAAAGGAACCCGAACCCGCCGACGATGCCCTGGCGCGCGAGTTTGTCGGAAGCGTTGGCGGCGGCGAGATAGGCGATCCCCGCCAGCGCGACGACGACGGCCGCCTGGATGGCCAGCGCACGCCGGCGAACGGGAGAGCGGGTGGGGTCAGGCATGGTTCACCGGATCGGCGGCCCGTAGTGCAGGCCCCCTTGCGTCCACAGCGCGTTGAGCCCGCGCGGCACCTTGAGCGGCGAGCCCTCGCCGACGTTGCGCGAAAACACCTCGCCGTAGTTGCCGACGTGGCGGACGATGCGCTCGGCCCAATCCACGGTGAGGCCGAGCCGTTCGCCGTAGCGGCCCTCCAGCCCGAGGATGCGGCGGGCGTCGGGTCCCGGCGCGGACTTGCGCATCGCCTCGAGGTTGGCCTGGCCGATGCCCGCTTCCTCGGCGTCGAGCATGGCGTAGTGGGTCCAGGCGACGATGTCGCGCCACTGGTCGTCGCCCTGGCGCACGGCCGGCGCGAAGGGCTCCTTCGAGATGGTCTCGTCGAGGATGACGTGCTCCTCCGGGTCCGCGGTGCGCAGGCGCTCGCCGTAGAGGGAGGACTTGTCGGTGGAATAGGCGTCGCAGCGGCCGGATTCGTAGGCGCCCAGGGTCTGCTCGGAATTGGCGAAGGTGACGACCCGGTAGGTGAGCCCGCGGGTGCGGAACCAGTCGGCGAGGTTGAGCTCGGTGGTGGTGCCCTGCTGCAGGCAGACGGTGGCCCGGTCGAGGTCCTTCACCGCGCCGATCCCGCGGGCCTTGCGCACCAGGAACCCCTGCCCGTCGAAGAAGGTGATGGCGGGGAAGTTCATGGCGCTGGTGTCGCGCGACAGGGTCCAGGTGGTGTTGCGCGCCAGCACGTCGACCTCCCCCGATTGCACGGCGGTGAAGCGGGCGGCCGAGGACAGGGGCACGAACCGCACCGCCTTGGGGTCGTCGAAGATCGCCGCGGCCACCGCCCGGCAGAAATCGACGTCGAGGCCGCGCCACTCGCCGGCGCTGTCGGGTAGGCTGAACCCGGCGACCCCGGGGCTGACGCCGCAGACGAGGTGCCCGCGGGCCTTGACCTGCGCCAGCGTGCCGTCCGCCAGGGCGGGGGTGACGATCACGGCCGCCGACGCCACCGCTCCCGCGAGAGCCTTCTTCCCGAGAGCCCTCATCCCGAGGCGCCGCAGCGCCGCGGAGGCCGCTCGGGAGGCCGCCGGAGGCCGAGAAACACCATCGAGCCCTCCTTCGGGGCCCCGGCGCGGCGCCGCGGCACGCGGTCGTCGAGGGGTTGGATCGGCCAAGGGCGATGTCCGCGGTCTCGTGATGACGACGGGGCCATTGCGAAGGATCGCGCCCTCGGGTCAACCCCCGCGGGTTGACGCCGCAGCCGCGCACGGGCTGTGATCGCACCGCAATACCCCCCTCGCCCTGCCTCGGTGACGATGTCGAACACCCCTCCCCGCGATCCCGGCCGCTTTGGCCGCAGCACCCGCCTGATCCATGCGGGCCGCGACCCCTCGGCCCAGCACGGCTTCGTCAACACCCCGATCTATCGCGGCTCGACGGTGCTGTTCCCCACCTACGACGACCTGATGCACCGGCGCGGACGCTACGACTACGGCACCAGCGGCTCGCCGACGATGGATTCCCTCAAGGACGCCTGGAGCGAACTCACCGGCGCCGCCGGCACTGTCCTGACGCCCTCGGGGCTCGCCGCGCTCACCGTGGCGCTGATGAGCGTGGTGAGCGCGGGCGACCACCTGCTGGTGACCGATTCCGCCTACCGCCCGACCCGCCTGTTCTGCGAGGGCGTGCTCAAGCGGTTCGGGGTCGAGACGACCTATTACGACCCGCTGGTGGGTGCCGGGATCGGCGAGCTGATGCGCGAGACCACCAAGGCGGTGCTGGTGGAGGCGCCGGGTTCGCAGAGCTTCGAGATGCAGGACGTGCCGGGCATCGCGGCGGTCGCCCATGCCCGCGGGGCGGCGGTGATCATGGACAACACCTGGGCGACGCCGCTGTTCTTCCCGCCCCACGAACGCGGGGTCGACATCGCCGTGGAGGCGGGCACCAAGTACCTCAGCGGCGGCTCGGACCTGCTGCTGGGCCTCACCTCGGCCAACGCCGCGCACTGGCCGGCCCTGCACCGCACCTTCGAGCATTTCGCCATGTGCGCCGGGGCGGAGGACGTGTTTCTGGCGCTGCGCGGCCTGCGCACCATGGAACTGCGCCTGCGCGAGCACGAGCGCCAGGGGCTCGCCATGGCGCGCTGGCTGCAGGCCCGGCCGGAGGTGCTGCGCGTCCTCCACCCGGCCCTGCCCGACGACCCCGGCCACGCGATCTGGAAACGCGACTTCTCCGGTTCCTCGGGCCTGTTCGGGGTGATCCTCGAGCCCGTCCCCACCGCGGCGCTGGCCGCCCTGCTCGACGGGCTCGAATTGTTCGGGATGGGGTTCTCCTGGGGCGGCTTCGAGAGCCTCGTCATCCCCTTCGACTGCAAGACCTACCGCACCGCCACCCGCTGGGAGCCGGGCGGCCCGGGCCTGCGCTTCCATATCGGGCTGGAGAACCTCGAGGATCTTCAGGCGGATCTGGATGCCGGGTTTGCGCGATTGCGCGCGGCGATGTGAACGAGAGATCTCCTTCGTACAGTGGCGCCGGGCCTCACGGCACCAGCCACCGCCCGTCCCAGCCCGCCCCATCGCGAAAAAACCCGGCCCGGCGGTGGCCGCGCCGGTCGAGGTAGAGGAACTCCAGGGCCTCAGCCCGGACCTGCACGGCGCAGAAGTTGGCGCGGCCGAGGGCCACCGCCTCCTCCGCCTCGGGCAGCGTGTAGGCGTCGCCCGCGGCGATTCTCGCACCCGGGGCCGGAACGGTGCCGTAGCAGACCCGGCTCATCGCCATCGAGCCGGCCCAGGCGGCATCGGCGAGCGCGTCGTCGGTGTGTAGGCGGGCCTGACCGGACACCCGGATCTGGATCTTGGTGTCCCTGTCGTAGGCGTGCAGCGCGGCCAAGCCGGTGGCTGCGATCTCGTCGGCCTTGCGCGAGCGCCGGTCGCAATGGAAGCGCAGGGTGCCGGTTTCCCGGTCGGCGGCGCGCAGCACCACGGTGCGCACCTGCGGCCGGCGCTCGGCGTCCACCGTCGCCAGCGCCGGGGTGTGGAAGCCGCTGCCGGCCTTGCGGGCGCCCTCCCCCAGGAGCCGCCACAGCTCGGCGAGGCTGGCGTCGAGGTCGTCGTGGAAGGCTGGCAGCGGCGTCACGGGGCCTTCGGCGCTCCGCCCCGGCGCTCGCGCACGATCAGCGCGACGTTGCGCAGGTAGATCAGGGTCGAGAGGCCCTGGCCGAAGATGATCACCGGCTCGCGGCGCACGAAGCCGTAGACCAGGGTCATCAGCCCGCCGGCGATGGAGAGGAACCAGAACGACATCGGGATCACGCTGCGGCCGGCCCGCTCGCTGGCGATCCACTGCAGGACGAAGCGCGAGCCGAACACCAGCTGCGCGGCGAGCCCGAACACCAGCCACAGGTCGAAGCGGGTGACGAAGACGTCGTAGACGTAGCCGCCCAGGTCCTCGGAGAGCTGCATCAGCATGGGGTCATCCCTCCGCAACCGCGGGTGCGGGGCGCCGGCGCCGGATCAGCCACCAGACCCCGGCGAGATCGAGGAGCCCGACCCAGAGCCGGTCGAACAGGCCGTAGTTCGAGCGCCCGGTGAAGCGCGGCCGGTCGACCACGTCGCGGTGGACGACACGGTAGCCCTCGCGGGCGACCAGCGCCGGCATGAAGCGGTGGAGCGCATCGAAATACGGCAGCGCCCCGTAGACCTCGCGGCGGAACACCTTGAGGCCGCAGCCGGTGTCGCGGGTGTCGTCCTTGAGGATGCGCCCGCGCACGCCGTTGGCGATGCGCGACTGCAGCGTCTTGAGGCGCCCGTCCTTGCGCCCGACGCGCTGGCCCTGCGCCAGGCCGACCCCGGCGCCGCCCGCCTCCAGGGCCGCGAACAGGGCGGGGATGAAGGCGGGGTCGTTCTGGCCGTCGCCGTCGAGGGTGGCGACGACGGGGCTGCGCACCACCGCGATGCCGCTGCGCACCGCCGCCGACTGGCCGGCGCTGCGGGCGTGGCGGAGCACCCGCAGCCAGGGCCGGCCGGCCCGGGCGGCGGCCAGCGCGGCGGCGGTGCCGTCGGTGGAGCCGTCGTCGACGTAGATCACCTCGAACGGGGCCAGGGGGGCGCAGGCCGCGCCGATCTCCGCCACCAGGGCGGCGATGTTGCCGGCCTCGTTGCGGACCGGCACCACCACCGAGAGGCGCAAGGACCCGGATTCGGGCAGGGCGGGCAGCACGCTCACGGCGTCACCGCATAGGCGGAGAGGTCGACCCGGCGGCCGGTGTTGAGGTTGAAGCCCGAGACCTGCCCGACCACGGAGACCTGACCGCCCGCCAGGTCCCTCGCCCGCGTCGCCTCGAGGTCGCCGGCGTGGCGGCCGTCGACGAAGACGAGGCGGCAGCCGCCGGCGGAAAGGAAGTCGCGCGCCTCGGCGCCGGTGTTGAGCATGGTCAGGTCCGTGCCGATGAGGAAGACGAGGCTCGGCTCGCGGTAGCCGAGGCTGGCGACGGCGGGCCGGCAGGGCAGGCGATCGCGGATGGCGGCGAGCCGGGGGGAGACCTGGAGCGCGGCCAGCGACGGCTGGGTCAGCCCGAGCACGCCCGGCACGAGCAGGACGGAGGCGAGGACGCCGAGCATCATCGCGCGCTCCCGGTGCGCCCGCACCAGCGCCCCGGCGCAGGCGACCGCGACGAGGCTGGCGGCGGCGAGCGGCGCGAGGCCGGCCCAGGGGACCACCCGGTCGAAGTGCCAGGCGACTCCGACGAGGCCGGCGCCGAGCCCCACCGGGATCAGCACCACGAGGGCGGCGGCGGCGGCGTGGCGGATCCGGCCCGGCAGCGTGCCGGCCCGCCAGGGGTCGAGGGCGGCCCCCGGCACCAGGGCCATCACCGCGAGGAGCGCCACCGCCGGCATCACCGGCAGGAGGTAGTGCGGGAGCTTGGTCGGTACCGCCTCGAACAGGAGCCAGGCCGGGACGATCCAGGCGAGCAGGAAGGCGGCGGCATCGGTGCGGCGGTTGGCGAGGGCGAGGGGCAGGCCCAGCGCCGCGAAGGCGGCTCCCGGCCAGAAGGTGGCGAAGAACACCAGGAGGTAGGTGCCGGGGGGCGCGCCGTGCTTCTCGGCGGCCCCGCCGACCTTGGCGAGCATGTCCTGCCCCACCGACGCGCTGAGGAAGGCGCCGCCGCTCTTCCAGACGATGGCGACGAACCACGGCGCCACCACGACGAGGGTGAGGGCGAGGCCGAAGGCGGGCCGCAGCGCGCGCAGCCAAGCGCCGGAGCGGTGGAGGAGGCAGAGCGCCACGGCGGGCAGGCCGACGAAGAGCGGCACCATCGGCCCCTTGACCAGGATGCCCACGGCGACAGCGGCCCAGAACAGCAGCACCGTGGCCCGGTCGAGGTCGCGCCGGCCGCGCCAGATCCAGGCGCGGGCGAGCCCGCCCATGGCGGCGGTGCAGCAGGCGGCGAGCAGGGCGTCGGTCTTGGCCAGGTGCGCCTCGGCGCAGAGCATCAGGCAGGTGGCGAACAGGGCGGAGGCCAGCACCGCCCCGCGCCGGGCGAGGAACACCAGGGCGGCCCAGTAGCTCAGCAGCGCCGCGGCCAGGGCGCCGAGGAGCGAGGGGATGCGGTAGAGGGCGATGGTGGTGCGGGCCTCGGGCACGCCCAGCGCCTCCCCGGCCGCCACCGCGGCGGCCTGCGCCCAGTGGATACCCACCGGCTTCTTGTGGCGGGCCTCGGCCTGGAAGCGGATGTCGACGAGATCGCCGGTCTCCAGCATCTGCTTGGTCGCCTGCGCGAAGCGCGGCTCGTCGCGGTCCATCGGCTGCAGCGAGACCAGGCCGGGCAGGAAGCAGGCGAGGCAGAGGGCGAGGATCAGCGCGCAGGCGTTGGCGTGGCTGCGGGCACCGAAGGCGAGGACGGTCTCGGCGAACCGGAAACGGTCGCCTCGGGTCCGGTCTGCCGCGGGACTGTTCATGGCGGGCGGATCATCGAGGCGGCGGCCGTGAAGGCGGGGACAAGCGCGGCTCCGGACCGGCGCTGCCGAAAAGCGTCCGTGTCGGGGAAGGGCGTCCGTGTCGGGGATGGCCGGGGGAAAGTCAAATTCAGCGCCTCTCCCCTCAGGGCGATCGGGTGAACCCGATGGCCCTGTGTTTTTGCCGGGCCTCGAGCGCCGGCGGCCACCTCCGCGGCCTTGGCTATCGCTGCGCTCGATGCCTTGCAGGACGGATGTCCTACAAAGCCTGCTCCGCGGGGCGCTCTTCGCGCGCCGATGGTCGACGATCGGGTTTCACCCGATCGTCCTGCCTCTCCCCGCCACGCCCCGGCCGGGGTAAGGAGGGGCGAGCGCCGCGCCATCACGGAACCCGCCATGAGCCGACAGATCGACACCCTGCAGGTCGGCCTCCTCGCCTTCCCGCGCGTGCAGCAGCTCGACCTCACCGCGCCCTACGAGGTCTTCGCCTCGGCCGACGGCATGCAGGTGCATGTGGTGGCCGCCAGCCTCGATCCGGTCGCCAGCGCCACCGGCCTCGTCCTGATGCCGACGACGACCTTTTCGGCCTGCCCGGACCTCGACGTGCTGTGCGTGCCCGGCGGGGTCGGGGTGAACGCGCTGATGCAGGACGAGGCGACCCTGGCCTTCGTGCGCCGGCAGGGGGCCCTTGCGCGCTACGTCACCTCCGTCTGCACGGGGGCGCTGGTGCTCGGGGCGGCCGGGCTTCTGGAGGGGCGGCGGGCGACCACCCATTGGGCCGCCCTCGACCTGCTGGCGGCGTTCGGGGCGGTACCCGTGGCCGAGCGGGTGGTGCGCGACGGCAACCTCGTCACCGGCGGCGGCGTCACGGCCGGGATCGACTTCGCCCTAACGCTGGTGGCCGAGCTGATGGGCCGGGCGGAGGCCGAGCGGGTCCAGCTCGCCCTCGAATACGCCCCCGCCCCGCCCTTCGACGCCGGTACGCCGCGGACGGCGGGCGCCGACGTCCTGGCCGCGGCCAGGGGGGGCCTGGCCGCGAGCCGGGCCGAGCGCGAGCGGATCGTGGCCGCCATCACGGGCCAAGTCACAGGCCAAGTCATCGGCACGGTCACGGATACGCCAGCGCCTTGAACAGCACCCAGCCCGAATCGGCCGCGCGCTGCTCGGTGAGGCAGGCCCAGGCCTCGTTGTCGGGCAGCGCCCGCAGGTGGGCCGACCGGAACGGATTGCGCCCCTCGCGCGGGATCGGAACGGCCGCGTGGGTCGCCGCCAGGCGCCCGGCCAGCACGTCGAGGCTGCGGGTCCCGCCGACGACGTGGTTCTCGACGACGATGTCGGCGCGGGCCAGCGCGGGCGTTTCGGCGGGGTCGAGCACCGCGAGTTCGGCCCCCTCGATGTCGACGAGGACGAGGGCCCGCCCCGGCTTTTTCGCGATGACCGCCTGGAGGGCGGCCGCCGTGGCCTCCTCCCTGAGGTCGAGGCTCACGTGGTTGAGCGCCGCATTCGCGCGGATGACCGCGCGCGAGGCCGGATCGCGCTCGAAGGCCACCACCGGCAGCGGCGAGGCGAGCGCCATGCCCACCGCGAAATAGCCGTTGGCGGCGCCCACATCCACGAACACCCCGTAGGCCGAGAGATCCCGCGCGAACAGGGCGGCGGCGACCTCGCGCTCGTAGTCGCCGAGCAGCATCGCGATGCCGTCGTGGCCCCAATGCGCCGCCCGGCCGAGCCGCAACCCGCGGAACGGCCCGTCCTCGACGACCCCGCCCGTGGCCGCGTGGATCGCCGCCAGGTGTCGGCCCTTCACCAGGGCGACGTGGTTGTAGAACAGCGAGGTCGAGACAGCCTCGAACAGCCGCGCGGTGAGGCGGTTGCGCGAGACCACCGCCGTCACCGCCTTCAGGCTCGACCTGAGCACACCCATCGCCGCCCCTCCCCGCACCGGGTCGATGGTAGAGCACCATCGGCGACGCGCGATAACGCGGCGGGGGTGAAATGATGGGGACGGATGCTGCGGGCGATGACGGAGGGGGCGGTTTTGAGGGTGTCGCTGCGGCCGGGGGGCGAGCCCTCACCCGGATGGCCTCGCGCGCCCTGCCCGCGCCCTGCCCAGGACGATCGCGCCGCGCCGACAGGTTTCGCAGCGCCCCGAGGCGAACCCGGCACGCCCGCACCGCATGATCGCCGAACCGGAGCGATCGACGCTCTGCCCGCGAGAGCCTGGCGCGGGGCCGAAGAACCCGATTTCCCTTGCCCCCATCATGCTCTAGAGCCGTCCCGAACGAGGTCGGCGGGGAAACATGCGTCCATGATCCTGGTCCCCGTCTGGACCGTGACGGCGCTCGCCGCCGTCATGGCGGTCAAGCACTACCTCGCCGACTTCCTCCTCCAGACCACATGGATGGCCCGCGGCAAGGAGGGGGCGCGGGGCTGGCTGCTGCCGCTCGCGGCCCATGCCGGCTGCCACGCGGGCCTGACGCTGGCCGTCGCCCTCGCGGTGGCGCCGCACCTGTGGTGGCTTGCTCTCGTGGACTTCACGATCCATTTCGCGGTCGACCGGGTGAAGGCGATCGTCGGCCGGCGCACCGCCCTGGTGCCGTCGCAGGCGCCGTTCTGGTGGCTGATGGGCTTCGACCAGCTCCTCCACGGCCTCACCGATCTGGGCCTCGTCACCGCCTTCCTGAGCCTGTGATCCGTCGGGCCGCCCATATCCCGGCCATTGGCCCGGCCCGTGGCCCGGCCCGTGGTACGAATTCCGCTGGACACCGCCGGTACGGCGGAACGGGGCCCGACTTCGGCACGCCCGCGTGCCGGACCGGGACGGGCCTCGCGACCGGCGTCCCGGCCCGGGAAGGAGTGCGGACATGAGCACGGGGATCGCGCGCGGCGCACCGCGTACGGCAGCGGCCGACATCCCGGACGCGGTGCGCATCGGGACGATGGTGCTGATCCTGCTGGTGATCCTCGTCGGGCCGAGCCCGTTCCAGGACCGGACCGGCACCTACCTCATCGAATCGGGGGCGGGCGGCAACCTCCTGACGCAGGTCCTCTTCCTCACCATCGGCGGCGCGGCCGGCCTCGTGATCCTCCACCGCGGGCTCGGCGTCCTGCGGCCTTTGACGACCGCCCCGGCCGTGGCGACGCTGGCCTGGTTCTGCCTGACCACCGTGACCTCGGTGGACCCGGCCACCTCCGGGCGCAGGCTGGTCTCGCTCCTGATCATGCTGATGGCGGCGGCCGCGATGCTGCTGCTGGCCCGCAACCTGCGCCAGTTCGCCCTGACCCTGGGCGCCACGGCCGCCGCGATCACGGCGGTCTGCTACCTCGGGCTGGTGCTGGCGCCGAACCTGTCGATGCACACCGCCGGCGACCTCACCGAGCCGGAGCACGCCGGCAGTTGGCGCGGGCTGTTCGACCACAAGAACGGCGCGGGCGCGACCACGGCGATCTTCGTGTTCGTGGGCCTGTTCTGCCGGAGCGTCGGATACCGGATCCTCGGCACCGCCCTGGCCGTGGCCGCGGCGGTGTTCCTGGCCTTCACCGCCGCCAAGTCGTCCTCGGCTCTGATGCCGACGGTGCTCGTCCTGTCCTGGCTCTGCACCCTGTCGGGGGCGGGCTGGTGGCGGGCGGCCGTGATCGTCGGACCGGTCGCGCTGCTGCTGGCCGGCACCGTGGGGACCGTGCTGGTCCCCTCCATCGAGGCCGTGGTGGCCTCGGTGCTGGGCAGCGCCAGCTTCACCGGGCGGACCGAGATCTGGGGGTTCGCCCTCGACAACATCGCCAAGCGGCCGATCACCGGCTACGGCTACGGCGCCTTCTGGGAGAGCGTGTTCTACGGCGGCGGCGGCGAGGGCGCGAGCTGGGTCAACGCCATCAAGAGCGCGCACAACGGCTACCTCAGCGTCGCCCTCGACATCGGCCTGCCCGGCCTCGCCCTGACCCTGTGGTGGCTGGTGCTGGCGCCGCTGCGCGACCTGCAGGCGCGCGGGCGCGGCATCGATCCCCTCGGGATGCTGTTCCTGCGGCTGTGGCTGTTCGTCCTGACGATCACGGTGTTCGAGACGGCCCTCTACGTGCCCACCAACGGCCTGTCCTTCCTCATCGCGCTCTCCGCCTTCGGCCTGCGCTACCGCGCCACAACGGGTCTGGTGGGCGCACGCGCGCCCAGCTGATACGGTTTCCGCTCGGATCCAGCGGGAACCGTATCACCGAGCCCGCGCGGCGCCTGAGCGAAGCCCATTTCCGCATCACGAAGTGATCAACCGGAAATGCTATGAGTCGGGCTCACGCGGCGATGCGCAGGGAGCGGTCGCCGGCCCCGATCCGGCGGGCGTGCAGGGCCACCACCGCGTCCTGCGGGCGCTCGGCGTGGAGCGCCAGCATCGCCTGCGCACCCGCCTCCTCGCCGGCCGCGAGGCGGTCGAAGGCATCGCGGTAGCGGGTCTCGAAGGCGGCCTCGCACACCGCGGGCGCCGGCTCGAACACCGGCACGCCCTGGGCCTTGCCGCGCAGCATCAGGGTGCCGATCGGCCGGAAGGCGCGGCCGGGGCAGCCGGTCACGGTGCTGCCGGCGATGCAGATGCGGGTACCCAGCGCCTTGTTGGCCGCCTCGAGCCGGGCCGCCGTGTTGATGGCGTCGCCGTGCGCCGTGTAGTCGAACCGGCGCGCGCCGCCGAAGTTGCCGACCACCGCCGGCCCGGTGTTCACGCCGATCCGGGTCTTGCCGAAGGGCACCCCGGCCTCGCGCTGGGCCGCCGAGAACCCGGTGGCGAAGGCATCCATGGCCAGCGCGCAGGCCACCGCCCGCTCGGCATGGTCGGGCTGGTCGAGGGGCGCGTTGAACATGACGTGGACGGCGTCGCCCACGATCTTGTCCACGGTGCCGCCATGCGCCATGGCGACGCCGCACAGCCCGTCGAGATAGCCGTTGAGCAGGGCGACGAGGGATTCCGCCCCCCGGGTCTCGGTGAGGCTCGTGAAGCCTTCGAGGTCGGTGAACAGGAACGTCATGGTCCGGGTCTCGCCGCCGAGCTTGAGCGCGCCGGGATCGGCCACCAGGGCCTGGACGAGGTCGGGCGAGAGGTAGTGGGTGAAGGCCTGGCGCAGGTGCAGGGCATCCCCCTCCGCCAGGAGGTGGCGCGTCAGGATCGCCGCGGAAAAGCTCAGGCCGACCACCAGGCCCGGCAGGGTGGCATCGACGAGGAGGCCGGCCCGGACGTAGGCGAGCCAGGCGCCGAGGCCCAGGGCGGCGATCGCCAGTCCCGTGAGGCCGGTGGCCAAGCGCAGGCCCAGGGCCGCGGCGGCCAGCGCCGCCGCGAGGGCGAGGCCGGCGGCCGCGACGATCTCGACGCCCCCCGCCCAGGCCGGACGGTCGAGGGTCGCCCCGGTGAGGATCTGCTCGAGGGCCTCGGCATGGACGTTGATGCCCGGCTCGTAGGCGTTGAGGGGCGTGGGCCGCAGGTCGCCCAGCCCGACGGCGCTGGTGCCCAGGAGCACGATGTGGCCGGCCACCGCCTCGCGGGCGGCGGCATCGGGCTGAGGCTGCATCAGCCGCCAGGCCGGAACGGAACGCTCGCGCACGCTGCCGCTGTGGTGGAGCAGCAGCGCGCCCTCGGCGTCGAGGGGGATCTCCAGCGACCCGACCCGGACGGTGAATCCGGTGACGGCGCCGTCCGGGCCGCCGTTCTGCTCGGTGCGGACCCGGACGGTGTCCTCGCCCTGCGCCACCCGCAGCGCCTCGAGGGCGAGCGAGGGCACGAGGCCGCCGCGCAGGGACCCGAGGATCGGCAGGCGCCGCACGATCTCGTCGCGCCCCGCCGCGATGGTGAAGCTGCCGTGTCCGGCCGCCGCCCGCTCGAGGAGCGGGATGTTGGCGATGACCCCGGAGAAGCCCGGCAGATGCGCGGCCGGATCGGGGCCCAGCACCGCGAATCCGGGCCGGGCCGGGGCAGCCGCGCCGTTGTCGGCCGGCAGGAGGCCGTAGCCCGAGACCACCCGGCCCTTGGCGAAGGACGCCGCGAGGGTCTCGTCGTGGTCCGGCAGGCGGTCGCCCGCGGCATCGCCCTGCCAGCCGTAGCGGCTGCGCCAGGTGTCGGCGAGGGTGCGCGGCGAGGTCCGGTCGGGCTCGGCGAAGACCACGTCGAGGGCGATGGCCGCCGCACCGAGGTCGCGCAGGGTGTCGACGAGCCCGGCCACGGTGTCGCGGGACCACGGCCATTGCCCGTGTCGCGCCAGGGTGGCGTCGTCGATGTCGACGACCCGCACCGGGGCCGGCGTCGCGAGGGTGCGGGGCGCGGCCCGCTGAAGCAGGTCGAAGCCGGCCAGGCGCAGCCGCTCGAACGGATCGGCCAGGGTCGCGCGCAGGGCGAGCACGGCCAGGAGCGCGGCAAGGCCGGCCATCACCGGAGAGAGGCGTCTCAGGCCGCGTCGCATCGCCAACGGGATCCTCAGGGAACGGAACGCGGGCGACCCGCGCCTCGCCCGCCATTCTGGCAAGGCCGGATGAACGAATCGGCCAATGCCGCGAGCCGCCGCGAGGCGTATCCGGGGAGGCGGCACGAGGAGGGCGGAGAGGTTCGCTTAAACTTCTTCTGACAAAGGTTTCCCCGTCGCCCTGTCGCGGGCTGCGAGGCGCACCTTACGCCCATGCCGGATACCTATGCCCGCCTCACCCTGCCGACGGGATCGGTGCTGTTCGAGGAGGGCGAGGTCGGCCGGGCCGCCTATCTCGTGATGGACGGCGAGATCGAGATCTTCCTGCGCCGCGAGGGCGGCGAGGTCAGGCTGGCGACCCGGGGGGCCGGCGAGATCGTCGGCGAGATGGCGCTCCTCGACGCCGGCCCGCGTTCGGCCTCCGCCAGGGTCGCCCGCGACTGCAGCCTGATCCCGGTGACCGACGACCAGATCCAGCACCGCATCGCGCAGCTCGACCCGATCCTGCGGATGTGCCTGGGCGTCGTCATGGCACGCTACCGCGACATGCTCGCGATGGTGAACCGCACGACCCTGCCGCATCCCGAGCCGAGCCGGGCCGCCGCCCCCGCCGACCAGCCGGTCCATTCGACGCAGATGCAGGCCGCCATCGGCCAGCTCGTCATGGAGCGTGAGCTGCGCCGCGCCCTCGACGAGGGCGAACTGGTGCTGTTCTTCCAGCCGATCGTGCGGTTGGATTCGGGCCGGTTCGCGGGCTTCGAGGCGCTGATGCGCTGGCGCCACCCCGAACGCGGCCTGATCCCGCCCCTCGCCTTCATCCCCGTGGCCGAGGCGAGCGGCCTCATCGTCGAGATCACCCGCTGGGCGCTGGCCGAGGTCGGCCGGGTGATGCCGGAGATCATGTTGGCGGCCCTGCAGAACCCGCAGGCCGTGGAGGGCGTGCCCTTCGTCAGCGTCAACGTCTCGGGCCACGACCTGGCGCTGATCAGCTTTCCCGCCATGGTCGCCGAGATGCTCGCCACCAGCGGCATGGCGCCCGAGAGCCTGAAGCTCGAGATCACCGAGAGCATCCTGATGCAGGACCCGCGCGCCGCCGCGGACGCCCTCACCCGCTGCCGCGACACCGGCATGGGCATCGCCATCGACGATTTCGGCACCGGCTATTCGAGCCTGAGCTACCTGAGCACCCTGCCGATCACGACCCTCAAGGTCGACCGCGCCTTCGTGCAGGCGATGCTCGGCGACCCGCGCAGCCGCAAGATCGTCCAGACCATCCTGCGGCTCGCCGACGAACTCGCCATCCCGGTGGTGGCCGAGGGCATCGAGATCCCGGCCGAGGCCGAGGCCCTGACCGCCATGGGCTGCGCCTTCGGCCAGGGCTACCTGTTCGGCCGGCCGGTGCCCCTGGCCGAGACCCTGGCGCTCGTCCGCACCGCCGGAACCCGCGCCCTCGCCGGCCCCCCGACGGCCCCCGACGGGCCTGCCCCTTCGTTCCTCGCCCCCCCTTCGCTCGCCCGGACCGGATAGCCACCCCGATGATGCCCTCCCGCGCCACCCTGCCGCCCGCCCTCCTTCCTGCCCTTCTCGCGGCCGCATCGACCCTGTTCGGCCCGTCCGCGGCCGGGGCCGCCGGCGTGGTCGGCCGGGTCGACAAGGTCGAACGCCAGGCCGTGGCCGTGGTCGAGGGCCAGTCCCGCGACATGACGCCGACGGGCCCGGTCTATTTCAGCGACATGATCCGCACCGGGGGCTCCTCGCGCCTGGAGGCCAAGCTCAGCGACGGCACCGTCCTGACGCTCGGCGAACACGCCAAGCTCACGGTGGACGAGTTCGTCTACAAACCCGAGCGCCAGGGCGGAAAGCTCGGGATCACGGTGGCGCGCGGTGCCTTCCTGTTCGTGGGCGGCAAGATCGAGGGCCCGACCGGGGGCAACGTCGCGATCCGCACCGCGGTGGGGACGCTGGGGGTGCGCGGCACCACGGTCTGGGGCGGCCCGATCGACGGCGGCTTCGGCGTCCTCGTCCTCGACGGCCTCGTGACCGTGAACACCCCGCGCGGCCGCGTCACCCTGCGCAAGGGCGAGGGCACGATGGTCTATTCCGGCCGCGCCCCCCAGAAGGCCGCCCCCTGGCCGGAGGACCGCACCAAGCGGGCGGTGGCCACCATCAGCTTCACGCCGGGCCGGTGAGGGCCATGAGAGGCTGAAGGACTTTTGAGGCTGAAGGACTCGTGAGGCTGAAGGACTCAGCGAACGCTCGCCCCACCGATGGTTTCGGGTCGCTTCATCGCTCTGGCCCTCGGCCGGATCCCCCCTCGGCAGGGGTTCCGGGCGGGCGGCAAGGGCCGGTGCGGTGGGCCGGATCGGTGCATCACCGTGACGGCGGGCCCCCCGGCGAACCGCAGTTCGTCGTGCCCTCGCCCCTTCGGCCAAGTCTTTGGCCAAGTCTTTGGCCAAGCTTTCAGGCCAAGTCATAGACGGCGTCGCCGAGGCGCCGGAACGGGCCGCCGGGATTCGAGCGCTTCCACAGGCGGGTGTTGAGGGCGGCCACCGGATCGGGGCCCGGCACCGTGACGCCGGCGGCAGCGAGGCCGGCGACGAGTTCCCCCGCATGCAGCGGCCGGCCCGCCTCGCGTAGGAGCGCGACGCAGGCAGCGACGATCGCCCGGCCCCGGCGCCGGGCCTCGGAACGGGACGCGTCGTCGCCGGCATCGAACCCGTCCGGCGCCATGGCCCGATCCGACGCCGGTTCGGGGAGTGACGCGGCCGGCCGGAGGCGGTGGCCGAGGTCGAGGAACGCCAAGCAGTCGGCGATCTCCCGGTCGAGGGCGTCGCGGCGGCGTCGCAGCGCCTCGAGGTGGGCCTGCGCTTGCGCCTGGGTCGGAAATTCCATGGGCGAGATCCGGATCTGCCCGCCGTTCCTAGCGCAAGCAACGGATTATTCCAACACCTCAGATTGGAATATCGGGTCTCGCCGGTCTCGTACCGTCTCCGGTCGATCACGACGCGATGCGGGCCTGGGCTTCGCACGGGCACCGCGCGGGCTTGCCGATGGGGTTCCCGCTTTCATCGAGCGGCCGCCGTATCAGGCGGCGGTCGCGCGGCTGGCCCTGGCCGGCCGGCCGCTGCGCGGTGGGATCAGGAGGGTGGAGGCGTCCGCGGGCTTGAGCAACATGCCGGTGTCGTCGAGGGTGATGGGGAGCTTGGGGAACACCTCGCACAGGTGCGCGAAATCGGCCTTGAAGGCCTGGCGGAAGCTGCGGATGCTGGCGTTGTCGGCCCCGAACTGCCCGTGCAGGTTCGTCCAGGTGAGGCGCAAGGGGCGCTGCAGGGCCCGCAGGCGGTAGCCGACCCAGAACAGCAGGTCGAGCTTGCGCGCCGAGCCCGAGAACGCCCGCGCCGCCCGGATGTCGACGGGCAGGGCGTGCTGGATCAGGTTGTCGTAGAAGTCCTGGTGGAACTGCACGGTCTTGGACCAGACGTGCCCCTCCCCGCCCTGGGGCAGCCACAGGGCCAGTTGCCGGAACGGCGGCACGTTGAGAGTGCGGGCGGTGTCGCCGCCGTCCCACAGGCCGATCTGCATGGTGCAGGCGGCGAGCCGGTTGAGCTGCTCCTTGAACTGGCGGATGGTGCCGCGCTCGCCCCCGGTGACGGCGAACCCCATCTCCTTCATGAAGCCCGACAGGCTGTCGGCCACGGCGATGGTGGGGCTGCGCTGGCGCACCGCCTCGGTGCACAGATGCAGGAGGACGAGGCGGGCCTTGGGGCCGTAGGGCAGGCCCTGCGGCTCCATCTCGCCGTTGGCCGGGTTCTTGAGCCGCCCGGCGAGCAGGCTGAGGGAGTTGCGGCCGTAGTCCCGGAAGAACTCGCGTGCCGAGCCCGGATCGCGGTAGGGCAGGCCGCACAGGGCGAGCACGCTGTGGATGTGCTGCAGGTTTTCGGGCGCCGTCGGCTCGTTCTCGATCACCTCGCGCACGGCGTCGCGCCGGCGCTGGTCGCGGGCCATGTCGAGGCGCCGTCCGGTGAGTGCCTGGCGCGAGGCGGCCTCGGCGGCCCTGGCGAGCTGGCGGTGCAGCACGTGCTCGACGATGGTGGCGAACAGGAAGCCGCCGCGCGCGCCCTCGATCTCGGCCAGGAGATCGGGATCGCGGATCCGGGCCAGCTTCTCCTCGATCCCCGACACGCCCCCTCCCCGACTTCGTCCCGCCGCAGCGCCGATCGTCGTGCATGGCACGATTGGGCGCAGGAGAGTCGCACCGGCCTGCGGTTTCCTCGCGAAATCCCCGTTACCCACGGATTCACGCCGGCTCGGCCGGCGTCTTGGCACGTGACGACGGCTGCGCCGCACGGGCCGGCGATCCGCGGTCGCACCGGGGTATCCGTGCGACGGCGTCCCGAGGCGGGCGGGACACCGCCCCACGCCGCGATCGGCCGACGCAGAGTTCGATACGGGGGCGGATGCGGGATCTGTCCCCATAGTTCACCGGCCGAGCCCGCCATCCCCGCCGAATCCCATACGCAGCTACGCAGATCTCGATACGCGAGCCCCACGACGCCACGCAGATCTGGATACGGACCACCGCAGAGTCGGATGCGGAGCCGCGCAGAGTTCGATACCGAAACACCGCTCAACCCTTTGTCGTGACGAGATTTTTTCCGCCCTCCTATAACTTGCCGAAAAGACTCTCTGAGAATCCTTCCTGATAACTTTCCTAGTACCGGACGGGACCGTTCGTCGAAACGAACACCCTTGCAAAGACGATGTCTTGGACGTTGTCAGAGCGCCGTCCACTGTCCGTCTCCAGAGGCCGAGGCTGGTGACAGGGCGACCGGGATTTCTTAACCCCATGGTCACCTGTCGCTCCGACCGCCGGCGCAGGCGCCAGTCCGGCAGGATCGTCTCTCTCCAATCCCGGGATCGTTCATGAGCGCACAGGCGACACAGGCGGCGATCGATCGCCTGATCGGGTTGATGGCGACCCTGCGCGATCCGGATTTCGGCTGTGCCTGGGACCTTGCCCAGACCCCCGCCAGCATCGTCCCCTTCACCATCGAGGAGGCCTACGAGGTCGCCGACGCGGTGGAGCGGGGGCGTCCGTCAGACCTGCGCGATGAGCTCGGCGACCTGCTGCTCCAGGTCGTGTTCCAGGCGCGCCTGGCCCAGGAGACCGGCGCCTTCGATTTCGGCGATGTCGTCGCTGCCATCACCGCCAAGCTGATCCGCCGGCATCCGCACGTGTTCGAGCCCGACGGCCGCGTGCTCGAGGATGGGGGCCGGCCGACCGATCCGGATGCGGTCGCGGTGCTGTGGAACGCGGTCAAGGCGCGCGAACGCGCCGCCGCGCGGGACACCCCTGGACTCGAGGACACCCCTGGCCCCGAGGATGGCCCTCGACCCGACCCGGGGCCGTTCGCGGATATCGCCCGCGCCCTCCCCGCCTTGTCGCGGGCGGAGAAGATCTCGCGACGGGCGGCGAGCGTCGGGTTCGACTGGCCCGACCCGGCCGAGGTCGTCGCCAAGGTCCGCGAGGAGATCGACGAGGTCTCGCAGGCCATGGCCGAGGGTGCCCCCGGGGCGATCGCGGAGGAGATCGGCGACCTCCTGTTCTCCGTCGCCAACCTCGCCCGGCACCTGTCGATCGATCCGGAGGAAGCGCTGCGGCGCGGCAACGCCAAGTTCGAGCGCCGCTTCACGGCGATGACCACCCGCCTCGACCGGGACGGAACCCCCCTCGCGAAAAGCGATCTCGCCGCGATGGAGGCGGCCTGGCAGGCGGTGAAGCGAGACGAACGGAAGGAATAGGAATATTCCTTTTTCTTCCAAGAATGCCGATCGTCGTCTTCCGCCGTCGACGTCGTCCTGAGGCGCCTTGCCTGCCGCCTCGAAGGAGGGGTCCAGGGATCTCGGGGCCGTGCGGAACCTTCCTTCGAGGCTCGTTGCCGCCGCAAGGAGCGCTTCAGGATGAGGGGAGATCGGCGGGACGAAGGGGAGCGATCACCCCTGCCTCTTCCTTTCCCCGTTCGTCCGCACCCACCACGGCCAGCGCGTCCAGCCGGTGGCGTAGAGGGCCCACCAGACGATGACCGGCTGCAGGGCCAGGCGCGGCCCATGGTACCACCAGCTCTGCGGCAGGCCCGGCACCGCGATGCCCTCCCAGGCGTGCTTGAGGTTGGCCGGGAACACCGCGACGGCATAGAGCGCCAGCATCAGGCCGGCGGTCCGGCGCAGGCGCGGCACCAGCAGGCCGATGCAGCCGGCGAGCTCGCACCACCCGGTCAGGACGACGACGAGGCGGGGCTGCGGCACCCACTCCGGCATGATCGGCAGGAAGGCGTCGGGGGCCGTGAGGTGGACCAGGCCGATGCCGCCGAAGACGACGATCAGCGCCGCCCGCATCCAGGCGGGTCCGGAGGGGATCAGGTCCCTGATCGGGGCCATGCCGGTCACGGAATCCCCGCCACGCCGCAGGCGCCCGTGACGTCGCGGCGCACCGCCTCCATCAACCGGGCCACGACGGGATGATCGACTGACGGAATATTCCGAATTCCGATGGCGGAGACGGGGGCGATCAGGCGCAGGGAATTGGTGAGGACGACCGCATCGGCGTCGGCATAGGCGCTCAGCGGCTGCGCGGTCTCCTCCACCCTCAGCCCGCACGTTGCGGCGTGGGCGAGGATCCGGTCGCGCATGATGCCGGCGAGCGCGCCGTCGCTCAGGGGCGGCGTGACGAGGCACTCGCCCTTCAGGGCGAAGAGGTTGCCGGTGCCCGCGCAGGCGACGGCGCCGCGGGAGTTGAGGAACAGGGCCTCGTCGAACCCGGCCTGCGCGGCCTGGCGGGCGGCGAGCACCGCGTCGAGGTAGCCGAGGGTCTTGAGGCGGGAACAGACCGAGGTCTCGTTGCGGCGGGTCTCCACCGGCAGCAGGCTCAACGGCGCGAAGGCCATCCCCGGGCGCAAGGGGGCGGCGCTGGCCCAGAGCGCGGGGCGCGCGTCCGGCGGGGGGGCAAGCCCGCGCGGGCCGGTGCCGCGGGTGAGCGTGGTGCGGATCGCCGCCTGCGGGCAGGCGGCCGCCAGCGCGCGCATCGCCGTCTCGACGGTCGGGCGCGGGACGGCAAAGCCGAGGTGTGCGGCCGCCGCCACGAGGCGGGTGACGTGCTCGGCCTCGAAGGCGATCCGGCCGCCCAGGCAGAGCGCGGTGTCGAACACCCCGTCGCCCAGCGTCAGGCCGCGGTCGGAGAGGTCGAAGGGGACGGTGGCGCCCTCGACGAGGCGGCCCTCGAACCAGAGCACGGCTCAGCCTTTCGCGCGGCCCGCGCGCCAGTCGCGGGCGAGGCCGAGGAAGTTGGAGAACAGGTCGTGGCCGTGCTCGGTGAGCACGGATTCCGGATGGAACTGCACCCCCCAGGTCGGATGGCTGCGGTGGCTGAGCGCCATCACCTCCCCGTCCGTCGAGACGGCGTCGACGGCGAGAACCTGCGCCATGGCGTCCGAGGGCGCCACGATCAGCGAATGGTAGCGCCCCACCGTCATCGGGTCGGGCAGGCCGGCGAACAGGCCCCGCCCGTCGTGGCGGATCGGCGTGCCCTGCCCGTGCAGCGGCCGCCCCGCCCGCTCCACGCGGCCGCCGAAGACGGCGCCGATCGCCTGGTGGCCGAGGCAGACGCCGAGGATCGGGATCTCCCCCGAGAGGTCGCGGATCGCCGGCACCGAGATGCCGGCCTGCGCCGGGGTGCACGGCCCCGGCGAGATCACCAGGGCGTCGGGGCCGAGCGCCCGGATGCCGGACACGTCGAGGGCGTCGTTGCGCACCACCCGCACCGTCTCCCCGAGTTCCTCGAGGTAGCGCACCACGTTGAAGACGAAGGAATCGTAGTTGTCGACGACGAGGATCATGCCGCCTCCGGGTCGTCGAAGGCCTCGAACACGCGGGCGGCCTTGGTCAGGGTCTCCTCGTATTCGGCCGCCGGGTCCGAGAGCAGGGTGACGCCGCCCCCCGACTGCAGCACCGCCCTTCCCCCGTCCATGAAGACGGTGCGGATGGCGATGGCGGTGTCGAGCGAGCCGTCGAAGCCGATGGCGCCGATGGCGCCGCAGTAGAGTTCGCGGGCATCGCCCTCGATCTCGGTGATGATGTCCATCGCCCTGAGCTTGGGCGCGCCGGTGATCGAGCCGCCGGGGAAGGTGGCGCCGAGGAGATCGAGGGCGTCGGCGCCGGCCCTGAGTGTGCCGGTGACCACCGAGACGAGGTGGTGCACCGAGGCGTAGGATTCGAGGCCGCACAGGGTCGGCACCGTCACGCTGTGCGGCTCGCAGATGCGCGAGAGGTCGTTGCGCAGGAGGTCGACGATCATGATGTTCTCGGCCCGCTCCTTGGGGTCGGCCTGCAGGGCCTCGCCGAGCCGGCGGTCCTCGTCCGGGTCGGCGACGCGCCGGACCGTGCCCTTGATGGGGCGGGTCTCGACGCTGCGCCCGTCGAGCTTGAGGAAGCGCTCGGGGCTGCTGGAGGCCACCGTCAGGCCGTCGAAGGCCAGGTAGGCGCCGAATGTCGCCGGGTTGGTGGCGCGCAGGCGCCGGTACAGGGCGAAGCCGTCGAAGCCCGGCGGCAGCGCCGCCTCGAAGCGCTGGGCGAGGTTGGCCTGGTAGATGTCGCCGGCCCGGATGTAGTCGCGCACCCGCTCCACCGCCGCCTCGTAGGCGGAGCGCGAAAAATTCGAGGTCCAGGCGAGCGGGACGGCGGGGCCGGCGGCCGGCGGCGGCCCGGCCGTCTCCAGCAGGGCCGCGAAGGCGTCGAGCCGGGCCGCGGCGCGCGCCTTCCGCCCGGCCGGCGTCGTCTCGGGAAAGCCCGTGGCCACGAGCCGGCAGCGCCCGGTCTCGTGGTCGATCGACAGCAGCGTGTCGTAGAGGTTGAGGGCGATGTCGTCGCACAGGCCGGCCCGCCGGGCCGGAACGGCGGCGGGTTCGAGGGTGCGCCCGAAGTCGTAGGCGATGTAGCCGATGGCCCCCCCCGGGAAGGCGGGCAGCCCGGGCTGCGGCGCGACGCGGTAGGGGGCGAGGCAGGCGCGCAGGGCCGAGAGCGGCGGGCCCTCGAGGGGCCGGCCGTCGAGGCTCGCCCTGCCCCCGCTGCAGCGGAACCGCCCGAACGGATCGGCGGCAACGATCGAGCGGCGCCCGAGGGTCTCGTGCGTCATTGCGCTGTCGAGGAAGGCGAGCCCCGGCAGCTGCGACAGCGCCAGGGCCGCCGCGACGGGATCGAGGGACGGGAGGTCTCGAATCCAGATGTCTTGGGTCCACATGGGCGGGTCGGGCTGGACTCTTGCTGTCTGACGAGCGGCCTTAGGCCGGGCCGATGGCCGTGGGAGCCCTTATGCACCCTTTGTGCTGGGGGCGCCGCTGCGAAATCGTCCGGGCCGGCGCGGACGGACGACCGGGGGCAGCCCCCCACCCGCCGCCGCGGCCGCGGCCAAGCTCCTGTCCGGTCATGACAAAGCGGGCCAGGCTCGCAAGATCGGACGGATGGCGCTATAGACCCTGCATCCAAATCCCGCACCCGTGCGATCGCCCCGGCCAAGCCCTTGGCGCCGATCGCGCCGTGCCCGACGAGCCATCATGACCGCATCCGTCCTGCCCACGCTCAAAGGCGCGGCCCCGAAGATCTCCTTCGTCTCCCTCGGTTGCCCGAAGGCGCTGGTGGATTCCGAGCGTATCCTCACGCACCTGCGCGCCGAGGGCTACGAGCTCTCCCGCCGCCACGACGGCGCCGACGTCGTCATCGTCAACACCTGCGGCTTCCTCGATTCGGCGAAGGCCGAGTCGCTGGCCGCGATCGGCGAGGCCATGGCCGAAAACGGCCGGGTCATCGTCACCGGCTGCATGGGCGCGCAGCCCGAGGAGATCCGGGCGAAGTATCCGAACCTTCTCGCCGTCACCGGCCCGCAGGCCTACGAATCGGTGGTGGCGGCCGTCCACGAGGCGGTGCCCCCGGCCCACGACCCGTTCTTCGACCTGGTGCCGCCGCAAGGGGTGAAGCTGACGCCGCGCCACTACGCCTACCTGAAGATTTCCGAGGGCTGCAACAACCGCTGCACCTTCTGCATCATCCCGAGCTTGCGCGGCGACCTCGTCAGCCGTCCGGCCGGCGACGTGCTGCGCGAGGCAGAGAAGCTGGTCAAGGCCGGCGTCAAGGAACTGCTGGTGGTCTCGCAGGACACCTCCGCCTACGGCGTCGACATCCGCTACGCCGCGAGCCCATGGCGGGACCGCGAGGTGCGGGCCAAATTCGCGGACCTGGCCGGCGAACTCGGGCAGCTCGGCGCCTGGGTCCGGCTCCACTACGTCTACCCCTACCCGCATGTGGACGAGGTCATCCCGCTCATGGCCGAGGGGCGTGTGCTCCCCTACCTCGACATGCCGCTCCAGCACGCGTCTCCCAGCGTGCTCAAGCGCATGCGCCGGCCCGGCAACCAGGAGCGCCAGTTGGAGCGCATCCGGCGCTGGCGCGAGGTCTGCCCGGATCTCGCCATCCGCTCGACCTTCATCGTCGGCTTTCCCGGCGAGACCGACGCCGAGTTCGAGGAGCTTCTGGCCTGGATCCGCGAAGCCAAGCTCGAGCGCGTCGGCTGCTTCGAGTTCGAGCCGGTGGGCGGCGCGGTGGCCAACGGGCTCGGCGATCCGGTCCCGCCGGAACTCAAGGCCGAGCGCAAGCGCCGGTTCATGGAGGCGCAGCAGGTGGTGTCGCTGCGCCTGCAGAAGGCCCGCATCGGCAAGCGCCTGCCCGTCATCATCGACGAGGCCGGCCCCGGCCTCGCCAAGGGCCGCTCGAAATACGACGCCCCCGAGATCGACGGCGCCGTCCACGTCACGAGCCGCCGACCGCTACGGGTCGGCGACATCGTCACCGTCAAGATCGAGCGGGCGGATGCCTACGATCTGTATGGGAGTGCGGTGTAGCGTTTGGACGCCTCAAGTCCGGAACCGGCCATGCCGTGGCCCCAGACTTGAAAGGCTGTCGGTCGCTCGTGCGGCCGCTACGGAACCGGTTTGCCCAGATGGCGAGCCACGTCCTTCACCATAGGACCGACCGCCTTTACGGCCGCCCGTAGTTGCGCTTCGGTGACGCCGAATTCCTTGCACCACCAGGTTACTTCCCAGGATTCGTTGACGTTGATGCGCTGCCGGTCGGGAGGGCCGCGCTGATCGAGATCATCAGCCATGTTTCATACCTCAAGTTGACTTTAGTGATATCGTAAACCTGAGGTGTATTTCAAGGGCGTCGGGATCGAGCGGAATTTCCTTATCCGCTTGCAATCTTCCCGCTCTCGATCCGCTCCACCCCCGCCGCCGCCATCTCACCCCACGCCCGCGCCACCGAGCCGTCGCGGTCGATCCCGCGCACGGCGTCGTCCACCACCGCCACCGCGAACCCCGCCGCCCGCGCGTCGAGCGCGCTCCAGGCGACGCAGTAGTCGGTGGCGAGCCCGCACAGCACCAATCGCGAAAACCCGCGCTCGCGCAGGGCGCCGGCGAGCCCCGTGGGGGTGCGCCGGTCGGCCTCGAGGAAGGCCGAGTAACTGTCGACATCGGGGTGGTGGCCCTTGCGGATCACCAGTTCGGCCCGGTCGGTCCTGAGATCCCGGTGGAACGCCGCCCCGGCCGATCCCTGCACGCAATGGTCCGGCCACAGCACCTGGGTGCCGTAGGGGAGCGCCACCGCCTCGAAGGCTGCCCGGCCGGGATGGCTGGAGGCGAAGGAGACGTGGCCGGCCGGGTGCCAGTCCTGTGTCAGGACCACGTGGGGGGCCGCCCCGATCAGCCGGTTGATCGGGGCGATCACCGCGTCGCCGTCCGGCACGGCGAGAGCCCCGCCGGGGAGGAAATCCACCTGCACGTCGATGACCAGGAGGAGGTCTGTGCCGGTCCAGGCCATGGTTTGCGGACTCTCGGCGTGCGGGTTCTCGGCGTGCGGGCTTTCGGTCAGGGGATCATCACCGTGGCGCCGGTGGTCTTGCGGCCGGCCAGATCCCGGTGGACCTGCTGGGCTTCGGCCAGCGGCGCCTGGGAATGGACCGGGATCTTCACGGCGCCGTTGCCCACCACCGAGAACAGGTTGGCGGCCATGGAATCGAGCACGTCGCGGTGGCTCGAATAGGCGAACAGCGAGGGCCGGGTGGCGTAGAGGCAGCCCTTGGTGTTGAGCAGCGCGATGTCGAAGGGCGGGATCGGCCCCGAGGCCGAGCCGAAGCTCGCGAACAGGCCGAGCGGGCTGATGCAGTCCAGCGAGGCCGGGAAGGTGTCCTTGCCGACGCCGTCGTAGACCACCGGCACGCCCTTGCCCTTGGTGATCTCCTTCACCTTGGCGGCGAAATCCTCGTCCCGGTAGAGGATGACGTGGTCGCAGCCGTTGGCGCGGGCGAGCTCCGCCTTCTCGGCCGAGCCGACGGTGCCGATGACGGTGGCGCCGAGGTGCTTGGCCCATTGGCAGGCGATGAGACCGACGCCGCCGGCGGCGGCGTGGAACAGGATCGTGTCGCCGGCCTTCACCTTGTAGGTCCGGTGCAGCAGGTACTCGGCGGTGAGGCCTTTCAGCATCATCGCGGCGGCGGTGACGTCGTCGACCCGCTCGGAGAGATGCACGGCCGCGCTCGCCTCGATCACCACCTCCTCGGCGTAGGTGTTGGCGGCCGAGCCGTAGGCGACGCGCTCGCCGACCCGGAAGCCGGTGACGCCCTCCCCGAGCGAGACGATGACGCCCGCGCCCTCCTTGCCGGGGGTGAAGGGCAGGGCGGCGGCCTTGTAGGCGCCCGAGCGGAAGTAGATGTCGATGAAGTTGACGCCGATGGCGGTCTGCCGGACCCGGACTTGGCCGGGACCGGGCTCGGGCAGCGTCACCTCCTCCAGCCGCATCACCTCGGGGCCGCCGTACTCGTGAACCCGGATCGCCTTGGTCATGGTCGCGTCCTCTTCAGTGCTGGTGAGGGCTCATATAGGGCATGGGCGCGGGGACAAGGTGGGCGGCGTGGTTCGGGAGCTCGTGAGTTCGGGACTTGCCCTCCCCTCGCCTCACACGATCCCCGTCGCATAAAACACTCCGATCACCACGAACACCGCTACGGTTTTCAGCATCGTGATCGCGAAAATGTCGGCATAGGCCTGGCGGTGGGTGAGGCCGGTCACCGCGAGCAGGGTGATGACGGCGCCGTTGTGGGGCAGGGTGTCCATGCCGCCGCTGGCCATGGCGGCCACCCGATGGAGCACCTCCATCGGGATCTGCGCGGTCTGCGCCGCCGCGATGAAGGTCGAGGACATGGCGGCCAGCGCGATGCTCAGGCCCCCCGAGGCCGAGCCGGTGATGCCGGCAAGTGCGGTCACCGTCACCGCCTCGTTGATCAGTGGGTCGGGGATGGCCGAGAGCGCCTCGCGGATGGCGAGGAAGCCCGGCAGGGCCGCGATGACGGCCCCGAACCCGTATTCGGAGGCGGTGTTCAGGGCGGCCAGCAGAGAGCCCGCCACCGCCGCCTTGCTGCCCTGCGCGAAGCCTGAGGCCACCGGCTTCCAGGCGAAGGCGAACACCGTGGCGATCCCGAGGAGCAGCGCCAGTTCCACCGCCCAGATCGCGGTGACCTGGGTGGTGGTCGTCACGATCGGCTTGTCGAGGCCCGCCAGCGTGGTCTCGACCGTGGGGCCGTAGAGGCGCGGGATCAGCGCGGTGAAGGCGAGGTTGGACAGGCCCACGACGACGAGCGGCAGGAGCGCGACGGCCGGATGCGCCAGGGCCTCGTCGGCGAGGGCGGCCGGCTCGTTGGCGTGGCCGCTGCCGTAGCCTTCGCCCGCGCGCCGGGCGGAGGCGATGCGCCGATCGAGATAGAGGACGCCCAGCGTCAGGATGAAGGCGGCGCCGATCAGCCCGAGCCAGGGCGCGGCCCAGGTGGTGGTGTTGAAGAAGGTGGTGGGGATGATGTTCTGGATCTGCGGCGTGCCCGGCAGCGCGTCCATGGTGTAGGAGAATGCGCCAAGGGCGATGGTGCCGGGAATCAGGCGCTTGGGGATGTCGCTGAGCCGAAACGCCTCGGCCGCGAACGGATAGACCGCGAACACCACCACGAACAGCGAGACGCCGCCGTAGGTGAGCAGGTTGCACACCAGCACGATCGAGAGCACCGCCCGGCGCGGGCCGACGAGGTCGATCACCGCGGTGACGATGGCGCGCGAAAACCCCGACAGCTCGATGACCTTGCCGAACACCGCGCCGAGCAGGAACACCGGCAGGTAGAGTTTCACGAAGCCGACGAGCTTGTCCATGAACAGCCCGCTGAACACGGGCAGCACCGCGGACGGATCGGTGAGGAGCACCGCGGCCAACGCCGCGACCGGCGCGAACAGGATGACGGAAAAGCCGCGATAGGCCACCAGCATCAGGAACCCGAGGGCCAGGAGCGCGATGGCGAGGTTCACGGGGTTCCCTCCTGCGGCGTCTTCGTCGTGCCGAAGCGTAACGGCGCCTTCCGCCCAGGGTTGCGTCGCGGAAGGCCAGGATGTCGCGCAATCGTGGGGCTTGAAGCGGGCGGGCGATGGCCATCTCTTCGGATAAGGCGTGGCTCTCCTCATCCTTGTGGGGAGACGTCGGAGGCGGGGGTGGCCGGGTGACCCTCCTCCGGAGGCCAGCGGACCCCCCCGCCCTCGATCCCGCCCCGCGAGGGGGGACGCGCGTTCAGGTTGGAGGCTAGAAGCCCATGACATCCCCTCCCCGCTTCGAGGCCGCCGTGGTCGGTGCCGGTGCGGTCGGCCTGTGTGCCGCCCTGGCGCTGGCGCGCGACGGCGTCGCCACCGCCCTGATCGGGCGGCACGGCGCGGTGGCCGACGGCCGGACCGTCGCCCTCCTCGACGGATCGGTGCGTTTCCTCGACGCGCTCGGCGCCTGGGCGGCGATCGCCCCTCACGCCGCGCCGCTGGCCGAACTCCACATCGTCGACGACACCGGCAGCCTGTTCCGGCCTCCGCCGGCGCGTTTCGTCGCCACCGAGATCGGTCTCGAGGCCTTCGGCTGGAACGTCGAGAGTGCCCGGCTGGTCGCCTCCCTGCGCGACGTGGCGCGGACCGCGGCCAACCTCACCCTGGTCGAGGCCGATGCGGCCGACCTCGAGACGGGGGTGGATGCCGCCACCGTGCGCCTGGCCGACGGCAGCGGTATCGCCGCCCGGCTCGTGGTCGCCGCCGACGGCGGACGCTCCGTCATGCGCAGGAGCGCCGGCATCCGGGAACGGACCTGGTCCTATCCCCAGGCGGCGATCACCACGCTGCTGGCCCACGACCGGCCGCACCGGGACGTCTCCACCGAGTTCCACACCCGCCAGGGGCCGTTCACCCTGGTGCCCCTGCCCGGCGGCCATCGCTCCAGCCTCGTCTGGGTGACCGCCGAGATGGCGGCCCGGCGCCTGTCGGAACTCGACGACGACGCCCTGGCCCAGGCGATCGAGACCCAGGCGCAGGCGATGCTCGGGGCCATGCGCATCGACGGGCCGCGCGGCCTCGTGCCGATGCGCGGCCTCTCCGTGGCGAGCCCGGTGGCCGACCGGCTGGCGCTGGTGGGCGAGGCCGCCCACGTCTTCCCGCCGATCGGGGCACAGGGGCTGAACCTCGGCCTTCGCGATGCGGCGGCGCTGCGCGATGCGGTGCTCGGCGCCCGCTCCGACGGACGCGATCCCGGCTCGCGCCAGGCGCTCGCGGGTTTTGCCCGCTCGCGCTCCCGCGATGCGCGGCTGCGGACCGCGGCCGTGGACCTCCTCAACCGCAGCCTGCTCACCGGTCTCGTGCCGGTGGACGCCCTGCGGGGCATCGGCCTGATCGCCATGACCTCGATCGCGCCCCTGCGGCGCATCGTGATGCGCGAGGGCGTGCTGCCGCGCATGGGCGCGCCGGCCCTGATGCGGGCCGGCGCGGGCTGATCAGCGAACGGCGATGTCCCGGCGCGGGGCCGTCTCCGGGCGCGGGGAAAGGTCCGGGCGCGGCAGCGGCCGCAGCGAGCTCGTGGCGCCGTGTGCCTCCTCCTGCATGAAGGCGGTGCCGGCCCGCCCCAGGGCGGCGCCGTGGGCGAACAGCGCCCGCATGTAGGCCCCGTCGAAGGGCACCGTGCTCGTCTTCGTGAAGCGGCCGTCGATCTGGGCCACCTTGAGCGCGATGCCTTCGCGGACAGCGAAGGTGCGCGCCACGGCCAGCGCCATGCGGGTCTGGGCCTTGATGGCGGCCGACATCGCGCGCCCGAGCACGCTCAGGGTGCTGCGGCTCGCCATCTGGAAGTCCGGGCTCAGCCGGTTGTTGATCACGAGGTAGACCGTCTGCGTCGGCAGCCGCAGGGTGTCGCCCAGCAGGGCCGCCTCCGGCGCGAGGTAGAACGGGGCCATGGTCCCGCCGTCGGCGTGCATGTCCTGGAACGCCTTGCCGTCCTGCCCCCGCTCCTCGATCAGCACCGGCGGAAAAACGCCGGGCACCGCCGCCGAGGCCAGGATGACCGAGCGGAACAGGGCGAGCGCCTTGGGGCCCCCGGCGGTGGCGATGGCGCCCATGTCCCACAGAACCGGGCGCTCGGCGTCCACCGCCGTGGTCGCCACCAGCAGGCGCCTGCCCCTCGCGTGCTCGGCCGCCACGGCCTTGAGGAGGTCGGTCGTCACCGACCGGTCGATCCGCCGCTTGAGCGGCCAGGTGTCGGTGAGCGACATCGGGGTCGCCCCGAACTCGAACACGTCCGCGGCCGAGACCTCCGTGTAGGCCTTGGCCAGCGTCGCGTCCTCGCTGGC
The DNA here is from genome assembly GCF_001424525.1 of Methylobacterium sp. Leaf399. Taxonomy (NCBI): domain Bacteria; kingdom Pseudomonadati; phylum Pseudomonadota; class Alphaproteobacteria; order Hyphomicrobiales; family Methylobacteriaceae; genus Methylobacterium; species Methylobacterium sp. Leaf399. The sequence continues at coordinate 81,084 of NZ_LMQK01000003.1, forward strand.
GCCCACGAAGGCGAAGGGCGCGATCATCGCGCCGGTACTCACCCCGGTGATCACGCCGAAGGAGGGCCGCTCACCCGAAGCGCTCCAGCCGGTGAGGAGGCCGGCCGCGAAGGCGCCGTTCTCGCCGCCGCCCGACATCACCAGCCAGGGGTCGCTCGCCCGGGAGGCTCCGTCGATCAGGGCCTGGAAAGCGGCGGGATCGTCGCCGGCGATCCGCACGCCGGTCAGGCCGTCGGGCTGCGCGGCGGCCGCCTCGCCGGCCGTGAAGGCGACCCTCTCGGCCGGTTTCTGCCGCTCGGCGGGGCCGGCCTCGACCGATACGCTCGCCGCGAGCGAGAGGGAGCCCGCAATGACCCCGGCCGTGAGCCACGCCGTCCTGCGAGCGCGCCGCGCCGGGGCGGGTCGATTGGTCGATCCGGACATCGCCTGATCCTCGTTCACGCCACCCGCCCTGATTGGCAAAACGCAAGGTCGCAACGGCGGTTCCGGGGCGAGGCGGCCGGCGGCCCCCGCGTGGTTCCCGGTGTGCGAAAACGCATCCGTTCTTTGACCTGGGGGGCGAGCATGAACTAACCGCTGACGGAGGAGGCGGGGGTGCCCGCCGTTCCGATCCCGCCCCACGGAGCCAGAGCCCCGATGAAACTGCCGCGCCGCTTCTTCCAGCCCCTCGCCACCGGTGCGCCGGCACCGTTTCGCGACCTGCCCGTCAAGCTCGAGCGGATGATCCACTTCGTGCCGCCCCACAACGACAAGGTCCGTGCCCGGGTGCCCGAACTCGCGGCCACCGTCGACGTGGTGCTCGGCAACCTCGAGGACGCGGTGCCGGTCGACCAGAAGGAGGCCGCCCGCAAGGGCTTCGTCGCCATGGCGCAGGCCACGGATTTCGCGGCTTCCGGCACCGGCCTGTGGACGCGCATCAACGCCCTGAACAGCCCTTGGATTCTCGACGACCTGTTCGAGATCGTGTCCCAGGTGGGGGATAAGCTCGACGTGGTGATGGTGCCCAAGGTCGAGGGGCCGTGGGACATCCACTACATCGACCAGCTGCTGGCCCAGCTCGAGGCCAAGCACGGCGTCACCAAGCCCATCCTCGTCCATGCCATCCTGGAGACGGCCGAGGGCGTGGCCAACGTCGACGCCATCGCGAGCGCGTCGCCGCGCATGCACGGTATGAGCCTGGGGCCGGCCGATCTCGCGGCCTCGCGCGGCATGAAGACCACCCGCGTCGGCGGCGGGCATCCCGACTACCGGGTCATCGCCGACCCGACCACGGACGGCGCCGCCCGGGCCAGCGCCCAGCAGGACCTATGGCACTACACCATCGCGAAGATGGTCGACGCCTGCATGGCCAACGGCCTCAAGGCGTTCTACGGCCCGTTCGGCGACTTCTCCGACGGCGATGCCTGCGAGGCCCAGTTCCGCAACGCCTTCCTGATGGGCTGCGCCGGAGCCTGGACGCTGCACCCCAACCAGGTCGCCATCGCCAAGCGCGTGTTCGCGCCCGATCCGGCCGAGGTCGCCTTCGCCGTGCGCATCGTCGAGGCGATGCCCGACGGCACCGGCGCGGTGATGCTCGACGGCAAGATGCAGGACGACGCCACCTGGAAGCAGGCCAAGGTCATCGTCGATCTCGCCAAGCTGGTCGCCGAGAAGGACCCGGACCTGGCCAAGACCTACAACCTGGGCTGACGCGCGGCGCCGGACGACGACCTGGTCGCACGATGACAGGACGCGTCCGGCGCCTTATCTGACCTTCATGATCGACACGACGATGACAGCCCCCGCGATGAGAACCGCCAAATTCGGCCTCGGCGCCGTGGTCCGCCACCGCATCTATCCGTTCCGCGGCGTCGTCTTCGACGTCGACCCGGTGTTCGACAACACCGAGGAATGGTGGCTGGCGATCCCCGAGGAGATGCGCCCGCGCAAGGACCAGCCGTTCTACCACCTCTTCGCCGAGAACGCGGAGAGCGAGTACGTCGCCTACGTCTCCGAACAGAACCTCGTGCACGACACCTCCGGCGAGGCCCTGCGCCACACCGGCATCGCCGAGGTGTTCGAGCGGGATGCGAACGGCGGCTACCGAATGCGGGAACGGCAGGCGAATTGATACGGTTCGCCGCTTGGACAAAGCGGGAGCCGTATCACCGAGCCCACGCGGCGCCTGAGTACGGATGGGGCGCCCCTCGATCGAGGCGGGCCTCCGCTATCGGGCATGCCGACACAAGAGAGGCCGGGCGATCCGCCCGGCCTCTCTTTCGTTCACGTTCAAACGTCACGCAGATCAGGGCTTGGGAGCCGCTGCGGGTGCCGGGGCGGCCGTGCCGCCGGCGGCGTTCTGCTGCTCGAGCTTCTTGCGCATGTCGTCGCTGCGCTTCTCGAGCTCGCTCTGGAGCTTCTTCTGCTGCTCCTCGAGCACCTTCGGATCCATCGCCGGGCCGTCGAAGGCCTTGCCGAAGCCGGTGAGCGGCACGGCGAAGGTGACCTCGCGCTGGGTCTGGTTCTGGACGCTGACGTTGAGGAGCGTGCCCTTCTTCATGGCCGCGATCAGCTCGTTGCCGACGCCGCCGGCCTCCGCGAAGCAGCCGTTGGGGAAGCAGACCGCGAACTTGCCGGCGGTGCCCTGCTGGCCGTCGACGGTGAAGCGGATGCCCGGCTGCAGCAGCAGGCCGAGCGGCATGAGGTAGCGCACCACGCGCACCTCCTGCTTCGTCTGCGAGTTCTTCATGTCGTAGACGGCCACCGCCAGCACCGGCTGGCCCTGGTCCGAGACGAAGTCGCGGGTGGTGTAGCAGACGTCGGTGCCGCTGCCCTGGTCCTTGCCGCAGACCTTGGTCCACTCGGTCTGGGAGGGCTCGGACTTCACGTTGATGGTCTGGGGCCCGGTCTGGGCGGCGGGCGTCTGGGCGGCGCCCTGGCCCGGCGGGGGCGCGGTGGGGGCGGGCGCGGTCGGCGCCGCCTTGCCCTTGGGCGCCGGCGCCTGGGCGAGGGCCGGCCCGGCCAGGCCCGCGAGGGCGAGGACGGCGGCGATGCGCAGCGGGCGCGCGGACTGGTTGGCGAAGAACATCAGCTCTGACCCCTCGAGGAGATAGTGAAGCGGCGCGCCGGAGCGCACGATACCGGCTGGCCGGCCGGCCGCCTGTCGCGGCCGATGCGGAACCGGACCACCCTTGCGCCGACGGATGCGCAGCGATGGCTCCGCGCGAATCTGTGGACAGATCGCGCGACTGAACGGGCGGCCTGCTTTCCTTCCGAATGCGGCGAAGACATGACACCGGCGCCGTTCCTGGCCCAGGCGCCGCCTCATGGCAATCACCCACGGCCCTCCGGGACGCCTCCATCGCGAGGCGAGTCCGTTAAGCCCGGCTTAACCCTGACGCGCCATCACGGGGGGAGACTTCCGCGAGCGAGGGACCGGTGTCGGCGCAGCCCGTGATCATCACGACGCCCCGCGACCGTCCCGGTTCGCCGGCTCCGGCCCGGCGGACGCCGATGGCCGGCGAGTCGCCGCCGCGACCCCGCCCCGCCCCCGCCACCCGCGACCCCGCGGCGGAGGCCGTCGCGGCACCGCCGCCCGCTCCCGATCCGGCGCCCGCCGGCCGCCTGGGCCTCTGCGCCCTCCTGGCCGAGACGGCCCACGTCCATCCCCACCGGGTCGCCTTCGTCGATCCGGCCGACAAGCGGGCCTGGAGCGGGCGCGCGCCCATCACCTGGACCTATGCCGCCGCCACCGAGATCGTTTCGCGGCTGGCCAACGGATTGCGGACCTGGCGCCTGCCGAAGGGGAGCCGCATCGGCCTGTCCCTGGCCGGCGGGGCCGAGAGCGCGCTCGCCTATCTCGCCATCGAGGCGGCGGGGCATTGCCCCTGCCTGCTGCCGCCCGGCTGGAGCGAGGACGACCTCGTCGCCGGTGTCCAGGCCGCCGGGATCGCCGCCGTCCTCTGCCAGGCCCGGGCCGGGAACGCGGCGCCGGCCGAGACCATGCGCCGGGTCGCCTTGCGCTACTTCGGCCTGCGCTACCTCGCCGCCTTCGGACCCGACGTGCCCGACGGCGTCATCAGCCTCGACGGGATGGCCCTCGACGGCACCGGCGGCCCCTTCGCCGCGCAGGCCGCCGGCGGCCTCGTCAGCTTCGCCGGCGGCGATCCGGCGAGGCCCGTCCACCGCTCGGGCAACGCCCTTCTCGCCGCCATCGCCCTTCACCACACCCGGATCGGGATCGCCCCGGGCGAGCGCATCCTCAGCCTGCTGCCGTTCAGCGACCTGCGCGCCGTGGTCACCGGCCTCGGGACGGCGCTCACGGGCGGAGCCGGCCTCGAAACCCTCCCGGTCTTCTCCGCCCTGCCCTTCGCCGAGACGCTGGCGCGGCCGTTGCCGACCCACCTCGTCGCCCCGGCCGGCTTGGAGCGGAACCTCGCCGCCAGCCGGCTGCCCGACACCCTGCGGTCGTGCAGCCTCGTCCACCGGGCGCCGTCCGCCTTCCCGGCCCGCGCCCTGGCCGCGGACGGCGCCCACCCGGTGATCGACGTGGTCGCCTTCGACGAGGTCGCCCTCCTGTCGGGCACCCGCGGTCGCGACGACGTCCTGCGGACCCTGGCCGACCCCGAGAGGTCGCCCCTGCCCGATGCGCTGATCGCGATCCGGGCCGAGGAGGACGGGCGCCTCGCCTTCCGCGGCGAGGCCTGCCGCACCGCACTGCTGCAGCGCGGCAACAGTCCCGAGAAAACCGCCGAGGCCTGGTCGGAAACCCGGTTCCGCGCCACCGTGCGGGCGGGCCGCGTCACTGCGCTGACCCTCGGCTGACCCTCGCCCGATCGTCCGGTCCGCCGCATCCGCGAGAATGGCGCCCGGCCTCCGTGGTGGCCGGCCATCGGCGGCTGTCGCCTGCGGCGACGATGAGAAAACCTGCGTCGCCAGGGTATTGCGTCCGGGCCATCGTGCGTCGGGCGAAAGACGGCGCGCGGTTCAGGCCCCGGTCATCATCACGGCAGCAATGTGAATTTCGGAGCGTGGCCGGCGAACCGAATGCGGCCATGTGTGTTGTCACACGTATCCCTTTCCAAGGGACCGGCGATGGAATATCCCTGATCCTCATGAGTGCGCTGCAGCAAGTGCTGGTCGTCGATGATGGTCACCGTGCCATCGACCACTCCCTGGCCGGGGATCTGGCCGAACTCGGTTACGCCAGTGTGACGGCGTCCCTCGAGGCGGCGCAGGACGTCCTGGCGGTGATCGCACGTCCCGCTGCGGTCCTTCTCCAGACCTCGTCCCGCCGCGATCCCGCGCACGCCATCCTCGCCGACCGCCTGCGCGACCAGATGCGCCACGCCGGCATCCCCGTCATCGTCGTCGACGAGACCTTCGCCGGCCAGGCGGGCGGCACCATCGATCTGCAAAGCCGCATCGGACCCTACGTCCTCAACGAGCCGGATCTGTAACCGACGCGAACGGATGTGCGTCTCGTCCGGCTGTCGGACCGGAGGCTCGATGGCGAGGCGGGGGAAAACGTAAGAGAGCGCTCGATGCCGAGCCGAGCACGCCGGTCGATGCGTCTATCCGAGCCGGATCGTCACCGACCTCAAGAGCGTGACGATGGCGGCAATCAGAACGACATCGCCAGCAGTACGGCAGCCGATATGATCGGCGCGAGGCCGATCACGACGGCCCATGGCCATAGGGAACCGCCCGTCATCCAGCGATTGTCGTTGGCGGCGCGTGGTGGGCCGGTCCAGTCGGTCACGCAGTGGGACAACCGGAAACCATTGCCCTTGCGGGGCACCGTCGAATTCGGGAGGGGACGGCGACATCCTGGCATAGCCGAAATCAACGCGCGCTCGCGGGAAGCGTTCCGTCGCCCGCAGGCCGCCGATCGGGCCTCCCTGCCATCGCCGCCGCGACGGTTCCCCGCTGGCGTTTCGATGATAGATGCGATGTCGGGGCGGGACGAGGCCGCGCCGGTGGTGCCGGGACCTCCGAACCGATCGGGAGACCATTCGAGCTCATGAACATCCTATTGATCGGTTCGGGCGGGCGCGAGCACGCCCTGGCCCTGGCCCTGGCCAAGAGCCCGCTGTGCGAGCGCCTGTTCACGGCGCCGGGCAATCCCGGTACCGCCACCGTGGGCGAGAATCGGCCCGGCCTGACCGTGTCCGATCATGCCGCCATCCTCGGCTTCTGCCAAGCCGAGGCCATCGGCCTCGTGGTGATCGGGCCGGAGGTGCCCCTCGTGGCCGGTCTCGTCGACGACCTGAAGGCCGCTGGCATCCGCGCCTTCGGGCCGAGCCGGGCGGCGGCGCGCCTCGAAGGCTCGAAGGGGTTCACGAAGGACCTGTGCGCCGAGCGCGGCATCCCCACGGCCGCCTTCGCCCGGTTCACGCAAATCGACCCCGCCCTCGCCTATCTCGCCGCGCGCGGCGCTCCGATCGTGGTCAAGGCAGACGGGCTCGCCGCGGGCAAGGGCGTGGTGGTCGCCGAGACGATGGAGCAGGCCCGCGCCGCGGTCCTGGCCATGCTCGCCGACGAAGGCGCCGAGATCGTCATCGAGGAATGCCTGTTCGGGGAGGAGGCGAGCGTCTTCGCCCTGTGCGACGGCACCCGGGCGGTGGCGATCGGCACCGCCCAGGACCACAAGCGTGCGTTCGACGGCGACCGCGGCCCCAACACCGGCGGCATGGGCGCCTATTCTCCCGCCACCGTCCTCACGCCCGCCCTGGAGCGGGAGGTGATGGAGACGATCGTCGCCCCGACGCTGGACGGCATGCGCGACCGCGGCACCCCCTTCGTCGGCATCCTCTACGCCGGGCTGATGCTCACGGCCGAGGGCCCCAAGCTCATCGAGTACAACACCCGCTTCGGCGATCCCGAGGCGCAGGTGCTGATGCCGCGCCTCACGAGCGACCTCGTGCCGGCCCTGGTGGCCGCCTGCGACGGCGACGTCTCGGGCGTCGAGATCGCCTTCGACCGCCACCGGGCCGCCCTCACGGTGGTGATGGCGGCGGCCGGCTATCCCGGCACGGTGGTGCGGGGCTCGCAGATCCGTGGCGTCGAGGCGCTGCGGGACGATCCCGACGTCGTCGTCTTCCATGCCGGAACCCGCCTGGAGAACGGCCGGCTCCTGGCCGACGGCGGCCGCGTCCTGGCGGTGACGGCGCTGGGCGCCACCATGCTGGAGGCGCAGGCCAGGGCCTATGCCGCCATCGGCCGGATCGATTGGCCGGAGGGGTTCTGCCGCCGCGACATCGGCCGGCGCGCCGTGGCCCGCGAGCTCGCCGGGGACGGGATCTGATAAGGTCTCCGCTTGATGAAAGCGGTGACCTTATCAGCAAGCCCGCGCGGCGCCTGAGCGAAGCCCATTTCCGCATCACGAAGTGATCAACCGGAAATGTATGAGGCCGGCCTCAGGCCGCCCGCGTCGCGCGGCCGCCAGACGCGAACAGGGCGTCGATCTCGGCGGCCGGCCGGGCCGCACTGAACAGGAAGCCCTGCATCTCGTCGCAGCCCTCCGCCTTGACGATGGCGAGCTGCTCCTCGGTCTCGATGCCTTCGGCCAGCGTGCGGATGCCGAGGCTGGCGCCGAGCCCGATGATCGCCTGGACGATGGCCAGCGCGTCGGCGTTGCGCGAGGCGTCGCGCACGAAGGACTGGTCGATCTTGATCTTGTCGAACGGGAACCGGCGCAGGTAGCTGATGCTCGAATAGCCCGTGCCGAAATCGTCCATCGAGATCTTGATGCCGGCCGCGCGCAGGCGGTGCAGGGTCGCGAGGTTGGCGCCGCTGTCGTCGAGGAGGACGCTCTCGGTGATCTCGAGTTCGAGCCGGTGCGGCGACAGGCCGGTCTCGGCGAGCACCGCCTTCACGACCCGGCAGAAGTCGCCCTGGCGCAGTTGCACCGCCGAGACGTTGACGGCGACGCTCGTCTCCTCCGGCCAGTTCGCCGCGTCGCGGCAGGCCTGGCGCAGCACCCATTCGCCCAGCGGCATGATCAGTCCCGTCTCCTCGACGATGGGGATGAAGACGCCCGGGCTGATCAGGCCCCGGGTGGGATGGCGCCAACGCACCAGTGCCTCCAGGCCGACGATGCCGCGGCTCGCGACGGAGAGGATCGGCTGGTGGTGCACCTCGAAGTGTCCGAGCGCGAACGCCGCCGCGATGTCCCGCTCCAGGGTCCGGCGCCGGCGCGCGGCCTCGTCCATCTCCGGAACGAACAGGCGCACCGTGCCGGCCCCCTCGGCCTTGGCATGGTCGAGGGCGAGGTCGGCGCTCTTGATGACGAGCCCGATGTTCGGCTCCTGCCCGTCCCACAGGGCGATGCCGAGGCTCACCCCCACGCTGACCGTCTGCCCGGCGATGGCGGCCGGGGCCTGCACGCCCGCGACGAGGTCTTCGCCCATGGCGAAGGCCTCGGCCTCGTCGCCGACGGTCCCGACGACCATGAACTCGTCGCCCGTGACCCTGGCCACGGTGTCGACCCCCGGGGACAGCGCGCGCAACCGATCGGCGACCTCGCACAGGAGCAGGTCGCCGATCGGGATCCCGAGGCCTTCGTTGACGAACTTGAACCGGCGCAGGCTCAGGGCGAACACCGCCAGCCTGCGCTCCCGGCCCCGGACCGTGTCGGCCAGGCTGTAGGCGGTCTCCTGGATGGCCGAGCGATTGGCGAGGTCGGTCAGGGCGTCGTGCCGGGCCAGGTGGGCGATGCGCGCCTCGCTCTCCTGGCGGTGCGTCACGTCCTCGAAGGTCGCCACCCAGCCGCCGCCGGCCATCGGCCGGTGCGAGACGGCGACGATGCGGCCGTCGGCCAGGGTGCGATGGACGTCGTGGCCGCCCCCGGCCTGGACCGCGGCCTGCACGCTGGCCTGGAGCCCGTCGATGGTGGTGTCGGGGTGGTAGCAGTTGCGCGAGAACAAGAGCGCGATGATCTCCCGCTGCGTCATGCCCAGGCGCAGGTCGCCGGGCCGCAGGCCGAAGATCTCGCAATAGCGTCCGTTGAACACGACCAGGCGCTGCTCGCGGTCGAACATGCACAGGCCCTGGCTCATGTTCTCCAGGGCGGCGTCGAAGCGCCGGTTCTGTTCGATCAGCCCGGCGTGGGCCTCCAGCGGGTCGGCGGCCGCCTCATCGCAGGCCGTGCCGACGCCGCGATGGCCGAGCCGGCGCCCGTCCGTATCGAGGCGCGGTTCGCAGGCGATCCTGACCCGGCGCAGCCGCCCGTCGGGATGCGCGTAGGGATAGGTGAGAGTCCTGATCCGTCCGTCGGCTGCCCAGGCGGGGGCCTCGGTGGCCAGCGAGGCGTGCGTCCGCCCCAGCAGCGCCGCCGCCGTCAGGCCGAAGGCGGCCTCGGCCTCGGGCGAGACGTAGGTCAGGCGGCCGTCCGCATCGGTTTCCCAGAACCAGTCGGCCGCCACCCGGGCTCTTTCCATCGACACGTTGGTGAACATCGCCCATCCCGAAGGTTGCGCGGAGCTTCGACGCAACCTCCTTAAGAAGTGCTACCGGCGCCTGCCCCGGGCGGCGTTTTGCGGCGAAAGTCCAGACGGTTCGCGGTGCCCGTTCACCCCCGCCGCCAGACCTGGCCGTGGTAGACGAACACCTCCGGCCGGCTCGCCAGGGCGGCGAGACCCGTCAGGGCGGGGTCTTGGACGGCGATGACGCTGGTGGGGATGGCCCGCATCTGCGCCACGTAGGGGCTCTTGGCCTCGAAGGCGTCGCGAAAGCCGCCCTGCCGCAGCACGGCGACGATCCGTGGGGCGATGCCGCCGCCGATATAGACGCCGCCGGTGGCCAGGAAGGTCAGGGCGAGGTCGCCGCAGACCCGGCCGAGCAGCTTGGCGAAGAGACGCAGCGCCGCCGCGGAATCCGGGTCCGCCCCCGTCAGGCCCCGCTCGGTGATCAGGGCGGGGTCGCCGGGCGGGCCCGCCTGCCCCGTCCGTACCTGACGCAGTGCCCGGTCCAGGCGCACGAGGCCCGGGCCCGACAGCAGGGTCTCGACGGTGACGCGCCCGCCGACCCGCTCCAGCGCCGGCCAGATCGCCATCTCCTCGTCGTCGGCGGGGCCGAGCTCGGTATGGCCGGCCTCCGTCGAGACGATGGCGAGGCGGTCCGCATAGGGGATCAGTGCGGCCGCCCCGAAGCCCGTCCCCGGGCCGAGCACCAGGCGGGCGCCCGAATCCGACAGGCCGTGCGGCCCGATGACCGTGAGCGCGTCCGGGGGAATGCTCGCGGCCCCGGCGGCCACCGGCACGTAGTCGTTGACCACCACCGCCCGCGACAGGCCGAAATCGGCCCCGATCCGGGCGCCGGCGATGACCCAGGCGGCATTGGTGAGGCGCACCTCCGGCCCGTCGACCCGGGCGGCCACCGCCAGGATGGCCGAGCGCGGCGGCGCGCCGTCGTGGCGGCCGAGGGCGGCGCGGATGGCGGCGCTGGGGTCCGGGAAGGCGGCTGTCTCGAGATGGGCGAGGAGGCGCGGCGGCGCCCCCGCCTCGGGCACCACCCCGAACCGCGCATTGGTGCCGCCGATGTCGCCGACGAGGACCGGGAACTCGAACATGGGCGTGTCTTCCATAGGACCGTCTTCCATGGACATGTCTCTGGTTTCGCGGAGCGGATCGGGCCTCAGGCCGGCGGCAGGGCGTCCGGGTCGATCGGCGCCCCGTCCGCCCAGGCGTAGAGCAAGGCCCGCACCGCCGCCGGGTCGGCGAGCCGGCGGGTGGCGATGGTCTCGGCCGGGCCGATGCGCACGCTGACGCCGCCGTCGGCGTTGACGGTGGCGAAGGCGCGCTCGTCGGTGAGGTCGTCGCCGAGGAAGATCGCCCGGCGCCCGGCGTAGGGGACATGGGCCGACAGGCCCCTGATCGCCGCCCCCTTGGTGGCCGAGGCCGGCACGATCTCGCCCACCGCCTTGCCGAGCTGCAGCCTGTAGGCCTCGCCGAGGGCGGCGGCCGCCGCCTCGACGACCCCGCGCGCGCGTTCGGCGTCGGCGGGGCTCGCCAGGCGCCAGTGCACCGCCACCGAGGCGCCCTTGTCCTCGATCAGGACCGCCGGCAGCGGGTCGAGGGCCGCGTGAAGGTCGTCGATCCGGGCGCGCAGGGCCGGATGGTCCTCCCGCCGGCCGCCGCCGACCTCGCCGCGAAAGCGCGTCTCGACCCCGTGGAGCCCGGCGACGTCGAAGCGCTCGGGCGCCAGGAACCCGTCGATCACCCCGATCGACCGGCCGGTGACGATGGCGAGCGCCCCCCCGAGCCGCTCGCGCAGCCGCGCCAGGGCGGCGGGCAGGGGCGGATCGACCCGGACCTGATCGGGCGTGGGTGCGATCTCCACGAGGGTGCCGTCGAAGTCGAGGAAGAGGGCGGGCTCGGTCACGGGGGGCGGCCTCCGGTCTGTCGCGGCCCTGCGCTACCATGGCGGGGAGTGCCGGCAAACGCTTTTGCGGGCGCCGGCGCGCGCTATCTCCCCTCCCCGGACGCCCTGCGTCCGGCCCCGGATTCCCCATCTCGCGCCACGAGGACGACCCCATGCACCCGAGCCCCGATCCCGCCGGCCCCGGCGAGGAGAGCGTCTGGGACTATCCCCGCCCGCCGCGCCTGGAGCCGGTGCGCCAGCGCCTGCGCGTGGTCTTCGCCGGCCTGACCGTGGCCGACACCCGCGAGGGGTTCCGCGTCCTCGAGACGAGCCACCCGCCGACCTATTACTGTCCGCCCTCCGCCCTGGCGCCCGGCCTCCTCGGGCCGCCGCGGCGGGCCGGGATCTGCGAATGGAAGGGCCGCGCGGTGCTGTTCGATCTCACCGCCGGCGGGCGCGTCGCGCAAGGGGCGGCCTGGGCCTATCCCGACCCGACGCCCGGCTTCCGGCCGATCGCGAACTACGTCGCGGTCTATGCCGGCGCGATGGACGCCTGCTACGTCGACGACGAACGGGTGGTGCCCCAGCCCGGCGGGTTCTATGGCGGCTGGATCACGCGCGCGATCCGCGGGCCGTTCAAGGGCGGGCCGGGAACGATGGGGTGGTGAGGCCGCGTTCCCGGCCCTCTCCACGCGGCAGGCAGGGCGACGGGGCGATGGGATGCAGGACGTGAGCGTGACCGACCCGACCGCGGTCGGCCTGTGCCCCGAGCGCCTGGAGCGGATCGACGGCTGGATGCGCCGCCTCGTCGACGACGGGCGCCTCGCCGGCCTCTCGGTGAGCGTGGCCCGGCGCGGGCGCACTGCCTTCTTCCGCGCCCACGGCAAGGCCGACCTGGCGCGGGACAAGCCGTTCGATGCCGACACCATCGTGCGCATCTACTCGATGACCAAGCCGCTGACCTCGGTGGCGGTGATGATGCTCTACGAGGAGGGCCGGTTCCAGCTCGACGATCCCGTCACCCGCTTCCTGCCGGAGTTTTCCGACATGCGGGTGCTCACCGGCGGCAGCCGCGCGAAATGGGACACCGAGCCCGCCGCCCGCCCGATCACCATCCGCGACCTCCTCACCCACACCTCGGGCCTGACCTACGGCTTCATGGAGGCGACGCTGGTGGACGCCCTCTACCGCCAGAACGGGGTCGATTTCGGCGAGAACCAGGAGGCGAGCCTGGCCGAGGTGGTGCGCCGGGCGGCGAGCCAGCCGCTGCTGGCCCAGCCCGGTGCGGAATGGAACTACTCGGTGGCCACCGACGTGCTCGGCCACCTCGTCGCGGTGATCGCGGGGCGGGAGTTCGGCGACGTTCTGCGCGAGCGGGTGATCGCCCCCCTCGGGATGGTCGATACCGATTTCCACGTGCCCGCGGGCAAGCTGGCGCGGTTCGCGTCCAACTACAGCCTGTTCCGCGACCGCAAGCTGAAGCTCTACGACGACAGCGTCGAGAGCCGGTTCACGAGACCGCCCGCCCTCGCCTCGGGGGGCGGCGGCCTCGTCTCGACGGCGGCGGACTACATGCGGTTCTGCCGGTTCCTGCTGCGCGGCGGCGAACTCGACGGGGTCCGGCTCCTGGGCCGCAAGACCGTGGAGCTCATGCTGAGCAACCACTTGGACGGCGATCTTGCCGCGATGGGTCAGCCGCGGTTCTCCGAATCGTCCTACACCGGCATCGGTTTCGGGCTCGGGTTCTCGGTGATGCTCGATCCGGCCCGCGCCCAGATCGTCGGCACCCCCGGCGAGGTGGCCTGGGGCGGGCTCGCCAGCACCGCCTTCTGGGTCGATCCGCGGGAGGACCTCGCGGTGGTCCTCCTCGCCCAGCTCATCCCGTCCTCGGCCCTGCCGATCAGACGGGAGTTGCGGGTGCTGACCTACGCCGCCCTGGTGGACTGATCCGGGTTCCGGTTGAGTCGAGCGGGAACCGGATCACGAAGCCCGCGGGGTGCCTGAGCGAAGCCCATGTCCGGATCACGACGTGATCGACCGGACATGGGACGAGATCCGATCACTCCGCCGGCGCGGCGGCCGGCTTGGGTGCAGGCTTGGGCGCCGGCTTGGCGGTGCCGGTGGTGACGCCCGGCGCCGAGGCCGTCGCCGGGCCGGCCTTGGGCGTCCACTCGGCATCGGCCCGCGGGCCGCCCGGGCCGTTGGTGGGTCCGGTGAGCTGGCCCGGAAGCACGTCGTTCACCCGCATCCAGGTCTCCGAGCCGCACAGGATCGCCAGCATGCAGCCGCGGATCGACAGCTCGTTGCGCTCCTCGGTCCAGATGGTGACGTCGTAGGACTTGCCCTCTTCGGAATTGTAGATCTTGCCCTCGAAGCGGGAATCCGCGTTGGGCTTCAAGCCCATGATGAGCTGGTGGCCGAGCGAGGGCCGCGCCTGCTTCTTCGGGTCCGGGTTCTTGAAGTCGACCCGCGGCTGGCCCTTGTCGTTGAGGGGCACCTTCAGCCACACCACGTAGCCGCAGATGTTCTTTTCCTGCGGGCCGCACTTCTCGACGCGGATGCGGGCGCGCCCGTCCTTGGTGAGCCAGGTTCCGCTCGGATCGGCCGGAACGGCCAGGGCGGCTCCCGGCAGCATCGCCAGGGCCAGGGCCGCGAGGGGCCCGGTGGACCGGACGGCCCGGTCGATCGTCGATCGCTTCGTCATACGCTCAATCCTCACGCGCCCGACGCGCGTTCATGCACGGCCTCGGGGGCTCGGCTCGCCGATGTCGCGCCAACCCCGAGGACACCTGCCCGTACAATCACGTCGCCTTCCGACGCGAAGGTGACCGGATCATGGCCGGGAGAGGGAGATTCGGCGCGACTGCGGCGCGCCACGGCGCCCGTCAGGTGCCGCGGCCTGGGTTCCCGGTCTCCGGGGACGACGCGAGCTGCCCGGCGAGCGCGCAGGCACGGGAGAACCGCTCCCGTGTCGACGCCTCGACCCGCGACAGGCCGATCGCCTGGGCCATCAGGCGGATGCGGTCGGCCTCCGGGACTCCGGCCGGGAGCGTGCCCGCCAGCCCGACCAGTTCCGGCATCGGCGTGTCGCCATGGCTGCGCTGGCCAGCCGGCGACGGTCTGTAGGGGTGGCTCGCGCGCGGCTCCGCGTGCGGGGGCCACAGTACGGGGCGGCCGTCGTCCTCGGTGCGGGCGATGGAGGGGGCGATCCGGTCGAGGACGGCCTCGCGGATGAGGGGGCCGACGCGCTGCAGGTCGTGCGCCCGCGCCACGCGCCGCAGGAGGACGTCCTCGTAGATCGGTCCCTCGACGCGCGCCACGTGCTCGACGATCGCGGCCAGGACGGCGCGGTAGGACGCCTCGTAGAACCGCGCCGGCGCGATCGGCAGGCCGAGGCCGGCCGGATCGGCCAGGCGGTAGGTCGGCTTTGGCGTCGGGCCCGGCGCCCCGTCCCGGTCGGCGTAGAGGCGGTGGGCGACGGGGTCCTCCACGGATCGGGGATCGTCGGCGGGGACATCCGGACCCGCCTCCGACTCCGGCAAGGGGAGGACCGCGTCGGCGTCGGCCAGGCCCGCCTCCTCCTGCGCGGGCGGGGCGACCTGAGCCGAGGCGGCGGCCTGGGCCCGGTCGGCCTCCAGGTCCTCGCGCAGGCGCCGGTCGAGCTTGGACAGCGCGCCTGCCGCATCCGTCCACCATTCGGTGCTCCAGACCCGGCGGATGCGCCAGCCGAGGTCGGTCAGCACATGCTCGCGCAGGCGGTCGCGGTCCCGCGCGGTGGCCGAGCCGTGATAGGTCGCGCCGTCGCA
Source organism: Methylobacterium sp. Leaf399 (assembly GCF_001424525.1). Classification (NCBI taxonomy): domain Bacteria; kingdom Pseudomonadati; phylum Pseudomonadota; class Alphaproteobacteria; order Hyphomicrobiales; family Methylobacteriaceae; genus Methylobacterium; species Methylobacterium sp. Leaf399. Next base: position 96,230 of record NZ_LMQK01000003.1, read on the forward strand.
TTCGACGCCGGCGAGGTAGCGGCCCGGTGCGTCGGGATGGACGATGCCGAGGTCGATCCGGAAGCCCGACACGCCGATCTGGGTGTGCACGGTCCAGCCCCTCGCCTGGAGGGCGGCCATGACGGCGGCCTCGAAGGGCGATTCGACGTCGCCCCCCGTGGGCGCGAAGGCCTCAGCGAGCGCCCGCACGCCGCGGTCGGCGAACTCGAGGAAGTGCTTGAAGTCGCGCACGCCCCGCGCCCGCGTGCGGCCGAGGTCGATCTGCTCGGGCCGCAGCGAGGCGAACACCACGAGTTCGCGCCGGGCGCGGGTGATGGCGACGTTCAGGCGCCGGTGCCCTCCGTCCTTGTTGAGCGAGGACACGGTGCTCACCGGCCGCCCGGCCTGGTCCGGCCCCACCGCCACCGAGAACAGGATGGCGTCGCGCTCGTCGCCCTGCACGTTCTCGAGGTTCTTGACGAAGACCGGCTCGTGCCAGCGGTCACGGTCGAAATACGGCTCCAGCTCCGGGTCGGCGCGGCGCCGCTCGTCGAGCAGGTTCTCGATCAGCCGCTGCTGCTCGCCGTTGAAGGTGACGATGCCGAGCGAGCGCCGCTGCCCCGCGAAGTCGGGCTCGCGCAGGCGCCGCACGACCTCGGCGACGACGGCGCGGGCTTCCGGCCGGTTCACGCGGCCGGCGCCGCGCTCGTAGACGCCGTCGGGCACATGCGTCAGGCGCACCGCCCGGTCGTCGGTCACCGGCGAGGGGAAGGTGACGAGGCGCCCGCCGTAGTAGCGGGCGTTCGAGAAGGCGATCAGGCTCTCGTGGCGGCTGCGGTAGTGCCAGTCGAGGGTGCGCCGCGGGATGTTGGCCGCCAGGCATTCGTCGAGGATCGATTCCTGGTCGGTGACGTCGCTGCCGTCCTCGATGTCGTCGACGCCGCGGTCGCCGACGCTGGTGGGCGGCAACTGCTCGGGGTCGCCGACGATGACGACCTGCCGGCCCCGCGCGATGGCGCCCACGGCGTCCCAGGGCGAGATCTGCGAAGCCTCGTCGAAGATGACGATATCGAAGGGCTCCTTGTCGGGCGGCAGGTACTGCGCGATCGAGAGCGGGCTCATCATCACGCAGGGCGTGAGCCTCGTGAGCGCACCCGGCATCCTCCCGAACAGCTTGCGCAGGGGCATGTGCGCGGTCTTCTTCGTCAGTTCGTGCGAGAGCGTGCCCCATTCGGGGTCGGTCCCGAAGGCGGTCGGCCCCGGAATGCCGCCGCCCAGACGCGAGCGGACGACCTGCTTGGCGAGTTCGCCGAGGCGCGCGTCGGCCGCCCGGAAGCGGGCGATGGCGTCCTCGTGGCGCTCGGGCAGGAAGCTGCGCAGGATGGGGTCGTCGCTGACGACGCGGTCGGTCCACCAGCGGGCATAGGCGGTCTCGAACGCCGCCTCGGCCCGGTCGGGGGCGACGCGGCCTTCCTCGAGCGCCTCGACCAGGGGTGCGAGGCCGATCCGGCGGGCGTTCTGCGCGGCGGCCTGCCAGGCGCACCAGCCCTGGGCCCGCCCCAGCCCGGAGGCCCAGCGTCGGGCCAGGGCGATGCTGGCGTCGATCCAGCCGGTCTCCGCCGCCAGGGGCGCCTCGGGGTCGGCGCGCCCTGCCAACCGGTTGAGCGCCCGCGTCGCCTCGCCCGCCCGCGCGCGGTCCTGCCCGAAGGCGACATAGGCCTGCGCGATGGGGCCCCCGTCGGCCAGGGCCCTGGCCCGATGCTCGGCGAGCTGCGCGAGGTGGCCGCGCAGGCCCTCGGCGCCGAGGGACAGCGGCCCGAGGATGTCGAGAAGCTGTTCGACCCTGTCGGCCCAGGCCATCGCCGCCCGGAACTCGGCCGCGGGCAACTCCGCGTCGCTCCACGGCGCCCCGAGCCGGGCGAGAACCGCGTCCTGCGCGCAGCCGGCCCGGACGTGCCGCGCGAGGGCGATCAGGCCGGTGAGGTCGGGCCCGAGGTCGTCGGGCAAGGCGCCCTCCGCATAGGGCTGCACCTGCAGGACCACCCGCCTCAGCCGGCCGCCCCGGACCAGGAAGTTCGCCCCCTGAGCCGCGATCCACTCGGCGAGCAGGCCCGGCAGGTCCGTGTCGAGGATGCCGGGGCGGTAGCGTCCGGCGAGCCGGCCGCGCAACTCGGCCCGGGTGTCCTGGAAGCGCTCGCGCGCGGCGACGGCCCGGCGCAGGTCGCCCGTGCCGTCGGCCAGGAAGGCGGCGCCGCAGCGCGCCTCCGGCCGGGTCAGGACATTGCCCAGCACCACGAGGCCGCGGGTGCCGGCATGGGTCGACAGGAGGGAGGGAAGGCCGATCGCCTCGGCAAAGGCCCGCCCGCTCGTCGAGAGCGCCGCCAGCGCCTCCTCGACGGCCCTGATCGCGCCGGCCATGCCGTCGCGCCAGACCGGCGACCATTGCGTGGCCTCGACCCCCTGCAGCGGATGGTCGACGAGGGAGCCGACGGAGGCCAGGACGGGGCGTTGGTCGCGGCAGCCCGCGCGCAGGTCCGCCAGCGTCGCGCCGTCGTGCGCGCGATGGTCGTCCCAGGCGAGCGCCAGCCCCCCGTCGTCCGGACCCGCCGCGATCACCCGCCCGAACCCCTCGTAGGCCGAGAGCCCGTTCTCCCGCCGCCGGTGCAGGGCGGACACGAGGCCGTTCAGCTCTTCCCGCAGGCGCGCGAGGTCGCCCGCGGCGGTGTTCCACGCACCCTGCGAGGGCGTCGCGCGCTCGTGCCAGGCCCGGCGCAACTGGCCGAGCACCGCCGATTTCTGCGCCTTGGTGGAATGGACCTCCAGGCAGTAGTCGCCCAGCCCGATCTCCCGCAGGCGCCGCTGCACCACGTCGAGCGCCGCCGTCTTCTGCGAGACGAACAGCACCGTGCGCCCCTGCGCCAGGCACTGCGCGATCATGTTGCCGATGGTCTGGCTCTTGCCGGTGCCGGGCGGCCCGAACAGCACGAAGTCCCGGCCCTGGGCGGCGGCCAGGACCGCCGAGAGCTGCGAGGAATCCGCCGACAGCGGCGCGAACACGGTTTCGGGCGGGTGGTCCCGGTCGAGGCGGGTCGGATCGGGGAAGGGCGCGCCGTCGCCGTAGGCGTGCTTGGGCGTGTCGATGAGGTGGCGCACCACCGGGTTGCGCCGCAGGAGGTCGGCCCGGTCGACCAGGTCCTTCCACATCAGGTACTTGGTGAACGAGAAGGCCGCGAGCACCACCTCCGGCACCACCTCCCACCCGCGCAGCTCCTGCACGTGCCGGCGCACGCTGCGGATGATGGCGTCGACGTCGATGCCAGCGGCGTCCCGCGGCAGCTCGCCCTCGAGGTCCGGCATCCGCAGGCGAAAATCCTCGCGCAGCATCTCCAGCAGGGTCGGGTTGATCCGCACCTCGTCGTCGTGGAGCGCCAGCCGGAAGCCGGCGCGCACGCTGGAGCGCTTGAGCGAGACCGGCACCAGCAGCAGCGGCGCGCGGTAGACGGCCTCGCCCTCCTTGCGGGTCCACGACAGGAAACCGATCGCCAGGAACAGGATGTTGGCCCCGCCCTCCTCGAAGCCGTTGCGGGCCAGCCGGTAGAGGTCGAGCAGGCGCCGGTCGAGCTCGGCCTCGGTGGAGGTCGTGTGGATCTCGCGCCGTGCGAGGGCGGCGGCGATGTCGCTGCGCCGGCCGTCGTCGAGATGGCGGTGAGCGTCGAGGCCGGCGTCGCGCCCGTCGGCCCCGGCCGCCACGTCGGAGACGGGCCTGAGGCGGTACTCGTGCCCGGCCGCCAGGCCGTCCTCCAGGGCGCCGGGGGCGGCGCATTCGAGGACGACGGAGCCCTTGCCGGGCTTGAAGTTCAGGAGCTTGTTGCGCACGCTCAGGTCGAGCAGCTTGCGCTTCCAGCGCTCCATGCGCCCGACCGGGGTCTCCGGGGCCTCGTCGGCGGGGGCGCGCCCCTCCTCGTCGAAGGGCGGAGGGGCCGACAGGGCCTGGTGGAGCCTTGCCGCCGGTGCGGGATCGACGGGGGCGGCCCTGCCCTCGCCGAGGTCCATCGGGCGGATGCCGCGGCGGCGGCAGCGCCGGACGTCGATGGCGACCTCGAGGGCGGCGGGCGCCGTGTCCTCGACCTGGGCGGCGCCCCGATCGACCGCGGCCGTGAACGCCGCGGGCGGATGGCGGGTCAGGAGCGTCGTCTCGACGAGGATCAGGTCCTGCAGGTCGCGGCGCTTGCGCAGGAGCTGCATGTCGTCGATCGCGGCACCCGCGAAATCCTCGTCGCGCAGCCACACCCCGACGAAGGCGTGGCCGGCGGTCAGCACGAGCACCGGGTTGAGGCCCGCCTGCTCGAGGCAGGCGGCATAGAGCAGCGAAAGGTCGAGGCAGGTGCCGACCCGGCGCTCGATCACGTCGCCGGGCCCCCTCACCTTCTGCCCCGCCCGCTCGAAGCTCGCGGGCGGCAGCACGTAGGCGATGGCCCGGTCGGCGAGCGCCGCCCAGATCGCCTCGGCGAGTTCCCAGGCGCGGGCCTTGCGGCCGGCGGCGTAGCCGTTCAATCCGGTCTCGCGGCCGGCCTCGGCGAGCTTGGTCGCGGCATCGCGCAGGACCACGTCGACGGCCGGATCGTTCGGCCGGACGAAGGCGGCGAGCAGTTCGGGCGCGCTGGCGCCGCCGCCCCAGTGTGAGGGCGGCAGCAGGCGCAGCTCCGCCACGGTCCGGGCGCCCTCGGTGCCCGCCTCCACCAGCACCGCCGTCAGCTCCAGGCGGCTCGCCTCGGTGAAGTCGGCCAGCCGCGTCGCGTCGAGGCGCAGGTCCGGCGTCTCGATGTGATGGCTGGAGCCCGCCGGAACCCGGTCGATGCGCAGCGTCAGCGGCCGCACCACCGCCGGCCGGCTCTCGATCCGCACCTCGATGTCGACGAGATCCCGGTCGGAGGCGTTGGCGACCACGATCTCCCGGATCACCGGAACCGCGTTCTCGTGGTAGGCGAGGCTGACGTGCTCCGTCGCCGAACAGGCGATCCGGACGCCCTCCCCCGATTCGAACGGCCCGCCGCTCACGGTGCGATCCGAGGGCCGGCCTCCCCGCGCGGATCACCCACGAGGCCGGACGCGGTACCGGAGCCGACGTCCGGGGCCGGATCGACGGCGAGGGACATCGCCCCGATCGGCTGAAAACCGCCCCTCCCGCCCATGGTCGCATCCATCTTCAATGGTGCGACCTGTTTCGCCGGTTCGCGGGCGTTCTTCAAGGTTGTGCATGCCACAGCCACCGGATGCATGACACCTGACGGCAGAGCTCGGGCCGGTTGCATCCGGCAGACGCGCGCGGGTCCGGCGCCGGGTATCCACCCGCAGGACCGAATCATCCTGCGACGGGCCGTTCCCCTTGTGCCACAAGGCCGTCCAGGCCATCGATGCTGCGACCCGGCAATGGAACGATCGGCCGCCCGCGAGCGTGACGCCAGGATGAGCGCGACCCGAGACAAAGAGGCGGCACGGCTCCGGGCCCTGGACGGCTACCGCATGCTCGACACCCCGCGGGAGAGCGATTTCGACGAGATCGCGGAAGCGGCCGCCGAACTCTGCGACGTCCCCATCGGCGTGGTCAACCTGATCGGCGACGGACGCCAGTTCTTCAAGGCCGAGGTCGGCCTGGGCGTGCGCGAGACGCCGCTCGAACACGCCTTCTGCCGCCACGCGCTCCTGCAGGAGGACGTCCTCTACGTGCCGGATGCCTCGCGCGACCCGCGGTTCGCGGGCAACCCCCTGATCACCGGCGCCCCAGGCTTGCGATTCTACGCGGGCGCCCTGCTGAAGACCGCCGAGGGGCACTCCATCGGTACGGTCTGCGTCCTCGACACCACGCCCCGCGAACTGACCGACCGGCAACGCAAGGGCCTGCTTCGGCTCGCCCGTCAGGCCATGGCGCAGATGGAGCTGCGCCGCTCGTTGCGGGATCAGGCCGAGCAGCGCCTGCTTCACGAACGCATCCTCGACAGCGCGATCGACTACGCCATCGTCGCGACCGACCCCGAGGGGCGGGTCACACGCTGGAACACAGGGGCCGAGAACGTGCTCGGCTGGAGCGAGACCGAAATGCTCGGCCGCCCGGCCGCGACGTTCTTCACGCCGGAGGACCGCGCCGTCCGGCGGCCCGAGACCGAGATGGCGCTGGCGCTGGAGAACGGAAGCGCCCCGGACGAGCGCTGGCACCTGCGCAAGGACGGCAGCCGGTTCTGGGCGAGCGGCGAGATCATGCCGCTGCGGTCGGACGACGGCCGTGTCGTGGGCTTCCTGAAGATCCTTCGCGACCGGACCGACGAACGCGAGGCGGGCGCCGCCCTCGAGGCGAGCGAGATGCGCTACCGCTCGCTGGTCGAGGTCAGCCCGCAGGTCGTCTGGTTCGGCGATGCGCAGGGCAACATCACCTACTGCAACGCCTATTGGTACGATTACACCGGCCTGCCCGCGGGCGAGGTCGGCGAGGTCAGCTGGATGTCCGTCATCCACCCCGACCACCGCGACGCCACGCGGCGTGCCTGGCTCGCGGCGGCGGCGTCGGGACGACCCTACGAGGTCGAGTTTCCGCTGCTGGGTCGCGACGGGCAGTACCGGTGGTTCCTGTCCCGGGCCCGTCCGGCGCGGGAGGCGGACGGGACCATGCGCAGCTGGATCGGCACCTCGCTCGACATCCACGAGCGCAAGGTCGCCGAGGCGCGCTTCCAGACCCTGACGGAACTCGCGCCGACCGTCATCTGGTTCGGCGATCCCGATGGCGGCCTGAGCTACCTCAACGACCGCTGGTACGCCTACACCGGCCAGACGCCGGAGCGGGCGCTGCCCATGGGCTGGGGCGAGGCGGTCCATCCCGACGACCTGCCGGGCATGCTCCTGAGCTGGGAGGATGCCCGCGCACGCGGGGGGCTCTACGACACCGAGGCCCGCCTGCGACGGGCCGACGGGGCCTACCGGTGGTTCCTGATCCGCGCCGAGCCGATGCGGGACGGCAGCGGCGCCGTCGTCGGCTGGCTCGGCAGCAACAGCGACATCCACGACCGCCGGCAGGCCGAAGACGAGCTTCGCAAGGCCCGCGAGCAGCTGCGCCTCGCCGTCGAGGCGACCGGGACCGGCGTGTTCGACTACGACCTCGTCGCGAACGTGCTGAACTGGGATACCCGCACCCGCAGCTTCTTCGGCCTCGGGCCGGACGCAACCGTCGACCTCGACGTCTACCTGGCGCGCCTGCACCCGGACGATCGCGACCGGGCCGACGAGGCGGTGCGTGCCGCCCTCGATCCGGCCGGCGACGGCACCTACGACATCACCTATCGCACCGTGGCCCCGGAGGACGGGGTCGAGCGCTGGGTCTACGCCAAGGGGCAGACCCTGTTCGAGGACGGCCTGCCGCTACGCCTCATCGGCACGGCCCGCGACGTCACCGAGAGCCGGCGGGCCGAACGGACCTTGCGCGAGACCGAGGAGCGCTACCGCCTCGCGGCCCGTGCCACCAACGACGCCATCTGGGACTGGGACCTCGGCACCGACCACATTCTCTGGAACGAGGCGGTGCAGACGTTGTTTGGTTACGCTCCCGAGGCGGTCGGCCCGAGCGGCGCCTGGTGGAAGGGTCACATCCATCCGGAGGACGTGGAGCGGGTGAAGGAGGGCATCTACACCGTGATCGAGGGGGCCGGCTCCGGTTGGACGGAGGAGTACCGCTTCCGGCGCGCGGACGGGACCTACGCCGACATCTTCGACCGCGGCTACGTCCTCCGGGACGGGGCGGGCCGCGCCGTGCGGATGATCGGCGCGATGCTCGACATCTCCGAACGCAAGCGGGCCGAGGAGCACCAGCGCCTGCTCACCGGCGAGTTGCAGCACCGCGTGAAGAACACCCTCGCCCTCGTCCAGGCCATCGCCAGCCAGACCTTCCGCGACGCCACCGACATGGAGGCCTCGCGCGACGCCTTTTCCGCCCGCCTGATCTCGCTGGGACGCGCGCACGACATCCTCACGGCGTCGAGCTGGACGCAGGCCCCCATCGTCGACGTGGTCGACGGGGCGCTGGCGGTGCATCGCGGCGGCGCGGCGCATCGCATCCGCACCGGCGGCCCGAACGTCCACCTCGCCGCCAAGCCGGCCTTGTCCCTGGCGCTCGCCCTGCACGAACTCGCCACCAACGCGGCCAAGTACGGGGCGCTCTCGAACGACCTCGGCGGTGTCGACCTGCGCTGGCACATCGCGCACGAGGAGGAGACGCCGCGGTTCTGCCTGACCTGGTCCGAGCACGGCGGTCCGCCCATCCTCGCGCAGCCGACCCGTCGCGGTTTCGGCTCGCGCCTGATCGAACGCAGCTTCGCCGCGGAGGCCGGTGGCGCGGTCAGGCTCACCTACCTGCCCACCGGCCTGGTTTGCAGGCTGGAGGTGGCCCTCGCCTCCATGCAGGAGCAGCACGATGTGGCCGCCTGAGCGGGCCTCGGGACAGTGGTCGCCGGCTCCCGGTCCGGGCGCCGGGCCCGGTCGCGACGGCCCGGTCGCGATCCTCGCCGATGAAACCGTGACATAGGACCGGTTTCTCGATGTCGCTCACCAAACGGATCGTGGGGCTCGTGGCCCTGGCGCTCGTGCCGGCGTTGGCCATCCAGGGTTACAACGAGTACGCGCTGCGCACGGCGCGCGGCGAGGCCGTCCGCGGCGAGGCGATGCGCGTCGCCCGCAGCATCGCGGCCGACCTCGGCCAGTTCGGACGCGGCACCCGGCAGGTCCTCGACGTGCTGTCCGAGGTGCCGGAGATCCGGGGCATGGAGCCGGCCAGCTGCACGGCGTACCTGAAGACCCTGCTCGGCAAGGTGCCGGGCGTGTTCTTCTTCGGCGTCGCCGACGCCGACGGCGGCATCGTCTGCAATACCCTCGGTTCCGCCCGTGGTTCCTACGGGCTGGCCGATCGGGGCTACTTCCAGGATGCGATGCGCACGGGCGGCTTTGCCATCGGCGAGTTCGTGACCGGTCGCATCACCACCAAGCCGACACTGCAGTTCGCACAGGCCATTCCGGGGACGGGCGACCGCCCGGCGGGTGTCGTCCTGGCCAGCATCGACCTGACCCATCTCGCCGCGCATCAGGCCCGGGCCGGCTTCCCGCCGGATGCGACGCTGACCGTCGCCGACCGGAAGGGCTCCATCGTGATCCGATTGCCCGACCACGAGCAATGGGTCGGCAAGACCCTGCCGTCCGATCTCTGGTCGGCGCTCACGGCAAACCGCGGCAGGGTCATCGACCTGCCCGGCCTGCGCGGGACCATGCGCATCACCGGCATCGCGGCCGCGACGCCGGACGACCTCGATTCGGTGACGGTCGCCGTCGGGTTCTCGCCACAGGCGGCTTTCGCCGACATCGACGCGGCGACGCGGCGCGGCGTGATCCTGATCGGTCTCGGCGCTCTCCTGGCCGTGCTGGCCGCCCTGCTGGCGGGGCGTGCCTTCATCAAGGACCCCGTGCGCCGCCTGCTGGGGGCCGCGACGGCCTGGCGGACGGGGGATCTCGGCACGCGGACCGGCATCTCCGGTCCGACCGAGTTCGGCCAGCTCGGCGAAGCGTTCGACGCCATGGCGAGCGCCCTCCAGCGTCACGAGAGCGAACTGCGCTCCGAGATCTCCCGCAGCCACCTGCTGCAGGAGCGACAGAGGATGATGCTGCACGAACTCAACCATCGTGTCCGCAACACCCTGGCCACGGTGCAGTCCCTTGCCCGTCAATCGCGCCGGGGCGACCCGTCGGACGAACAGCTCGAGGGGCGCATCCTCGCCTTGTCCAAGACGCACGACCTGCTCTCGCGGGACGATTGGACCGGGGCTTCGCTCGGCACGGTCCTCGAGAACGAGTTGGCGCCGTTCCGGGTGGGGCAGGCCGACCGCTTCCGGCTGGACGGGGCCGACCTCGACCTGCCCCCGCGCTACGTCCTGGCGCTCGGCATGACGGTGCACGAGCTCACGACCAACGCGGCCAAGTACGGTGCGCTCTCCGTCCCCGGGGGCCGGGTGGACATCGCCTGGCGCGTCGTCGCCGGCGAGAGCGGCGCCAGCCGGCTGGCGATGGGGTGGCACGAGAGCGGCGGCCCCTCGGTCGTGGAGCCGCGACGGCGCGGTTACGGAACCCGCCTGATCACCGGTGCCATCACCCAGGAGCTCGGGGGGGCGGTCCGCCTGGCGTTCGAGCCGGAGGGTCTTCGCTGCACGCTCGACGTCCCCCTCGATGCGCTGGACCGCTTCACCTCGTTCAGGGAAGCCGAGACGGCCTCGCCCCGGCCGGCGGCGCATCACAACCCGCATTGACCGGCACCTCTGCATCCGATGGCGCAATCCGCCGGACAGGATGCGCCAAGGTTGGGCGGCCAGGGTTGGACGGTAACTGCGGACACGACCTCGTTCCGGGTCCGTATCGCGGCGTGCCGCACCGTCTTCCCACCCCGATCCGCGTGGTCGCCGCCCCGATCGAGAGGATCCGACCGTCCCCCGGCCCATGATGGCGCCCGACGTCGCGATCCTGCGCTGAGTCGCAACACGAGGCGAGGGGCGGACACCGGACCATCGAGCCGAATGCAGTGTCGAAGAGCGCCGGGCCGGACGGTTGCGCGTTGCGGATCGCCCGAGGCCGGGTTTTGCAACGGACGATGGCGGTACCATTGTCATCGCGCAACATTCGTGTGCCGGCATTGCTGCCGAGAACTGCGTTGCACAATTGTCATTTCTAAAAAAAGGATTATCGTTTTTACGGATTTCACTCAGCGGCTTGCCGCCCAATCCGCCGAACCGTTTCAAGACTTGAACGCCGCCCCGGCGATGCGCCGGTCGGGGCCTCCCGGCACGACGCGCTCCAGATCATCGGAAAACCGACATGTGCTACGTGTGTGCGTTGACCGAAGGAACCCCGTCCTACACGGCGTTCGATCACGACATCGACGGCGCGACGGGCGGTTCGGGCGCATCGAACTCGGCCTCGGTGAGCAAGAAGGCCGGCGACAGCGGCGACATCAACGGCCTGCTGTGGGGCTACAAATGGACCCCCACGACGCTGACCTACTCGTTCCCGACGAGTTCGGCGGAGTACATCAGCAACGGCTACGAGGCGGTCAACGGCTTCCAGGCGTTCAATACGGCCCAACAGACGGCGGTGACGCGGCTGCTGAACAACGTCGCGGCGGTCACCGGCCTCGGCTTCACCCTCACGACCGACACCAACGCCAACCTGCGCTTCGCGATGGTGGATACGCTCGACAGCGGGACGGGCGACGCCCTCCACGTTCCGGGCGGATCGAACAATTCGGCCGAGGCGACCCCGCCCGATCCGGACAGGTTTCCGGCCTACGCCTTCGGCGACACCTGGTTCAACAAGACGAGCTACAACGCGCCCACGCCCGGCAGCTTCGGCTACGCCGCCGGCATCGCGCACGAGATCGGGCATGCGCTCGGGCTCAAGCACGGCCACGCCGCCCAGACCACCCACGCAGAAGTCTTCCCCGAGCTGCCGACCGATCACGACAGCCAAGAATACTCGATCATGACCTACAACACCTGGCCGGAGGGGAGATCGAAGTACAACGACGCCGACTATCCGATCGGCCTGATGCAGGACGACATCGCCGCGCTCCAGTATCTCTACGGCGCCGATTTCACGACCAACGCAGGCGACTCGCGCTACACCTGGAGCCTCACCTCGGGCCGGATGTCGATCGACGGGGTGCCGATCGACGACGCCGATCCGGCCCGGAACATGATCTTCCAGACGATCTGGGACGGCGGCGGCACCGACACCTACGACTTCTCGAACTACGCGCAGGCCCTCGTCGTCGACCTGCGGCCCGGCGCCTGGACGACCCTCAGCGAGGCCGCCCGCAACACCCAGCGCGCCTACCTCGGGATCGCCGACGACGGAGCCCCCCTCAACTTCGCCCGCGGCAACATCGCCAATGCGCTCCTCTACGACGGCGATGTCCGATCCCTGATCGAGAATGCCGTCGGCGGCGCCGGTGCCGACGCGCTCACCGGCAACGCCGCCGACAACGTCCTCGAGGGCGGCGCCGGCGGCGATACCCTCGACGGCGGCGAAGGCGCGGACACCGCGAGCTACCGCTCCTCGGACGTCGGCGTCGACGTCGACCTGAGCCGCGCCACCCTGCTCCCGGGCGATGCGCAATACCGCGCGCCCACGGGCGGTCATGGGGCCGGCGACAGGCTGATCTCCATCGAGAACCTGATCGGCAGCGGCCTCGACGACCGGCTCGTGGGCTACGGCGCCCTGTCGGGCAGCGCGATCGACGCCGGCAAGGGCAACGACACCGTCTTCCTCGGTGCCGGGACCGACGTGGCGCGCGGCGGCCTCGGGAACGACACCATCACCGACTCGGGCGGCGACGACGTCCTCTACGGCGGCGACAGCAACCTCGTGGTCAACGGCGGCTTCGAGGTGGTCGCCGATCCGACCATGGATGCCAACGGCTACGGCTATTACGCTCCGCTCGACGGCTGGCAGCGCCTGGCCGGACCGGGGATCGAGCTCTTCACCGGCGGCGCGGCCGGGACGCCGTCCGAGGGACGCTACGGTGTCGACCTCGAGGGCAACCAGGCCAACACGAACGCCATGATCACCCAGACGATCGCGGGCGCCGAGGACGGCGCGCTCTATCGTCTCGCCTTCGACGCCCGCAAGATCGGCACGGCGGCGAACGCGCGCCTCGAGGTCTACTGGGGGGCGCAGAAGCTCAACTGGACCATCGGCGCAGCCACCACGGACTACATCGACCCGGGGACGGCCACCCTGGTCTACTACATCGACCTCACCGGCGGCGCCGGGACCGGGACCGACAAGAACCGGCTCACCTTCAAGGAGGTCGGCACCGGCGACGCCCACGGCACCCTGATCGACAACGTCCGCCTGTACCGGGTCGAGGCCGGCACGGCCAAGGCCTCCGACGACGATCCCTTCGCCGACGGCAACGACGTGCTCACGCCGGGGACCGGGGCCGACACCGTCTTCGGCCACGGCGGCGACGACACCGTCACCATCAGCGACCTCGACGGTAACGCGGACCATGTCGACGGGGGCTCGGGCACCGACCTCCTGATGATGAACTGGTCGGCCGCCACGAGCGCGATCACCTACGTCGGGCTCGGCACCAGCGATTCCACCGCCTTCGGCCAGGCCGAGCGGTATGTCCTCGGCTCCTTCGGGCAGACCCTGTATTTCAAGGAGATCGAACGCTTCCACCTCAGCGGCGGCACCGGCAACGATGCCCTGAACGGCGGCGGGCTGAACGACATCCTGATCGGCAACCGCGGCGACGACACCCTGAACGGCGGCGGCGGGGTCGACGACATCGACGGCGGCGAGGGCTTCGATCGCGCGCTGGTCGCCCTCTCGGGCAGCGGCAACAACACCGTCGTCCTCCAGCAGCTTCAGGGCGGGGGCACCCTCACCCTCTCGAACGGCACCAGGCTGACGTCGATCGAGGCGATCGACCTCCTGGCCGGCGACGGCAACGACCTGCTCGACGTGCGCGGAACGGTGGTCAACGCCGCGGGCGTGGCCTCCACCGATCCGGCGTTCGCGCGCACCGCGACGCATTTCGCGGGCAAGGGCGGCGACGACACCCTGATGGTCGACCTCGCGACCTCCTACGGCGCCTCTTTCGACGGCGGTGCCGGCACGGGCGATCTGCTGGTCATGGACTGGTCGCGGGCGTCCAGCGCCATTTTCCGGGACAGCGGCGACGGGGCCTACAAAAGCTATTCCCACACCGTCACCGTGGTGAACCACGGCTCGACCGAGTACTTCTATTCGGCCTCCTTCACCGGCGTGGAGCGCTTCGACCTCACCGGCGGCAGCGCCAACGATACGCTCATCGGCGGCGCCGGCAACGACCGGCTCAACGGCGGCACCGGCTCGGACACGCTGACCGCCGATGCCGGCCTCGACACGCTGGTCCTGGACTGGTCGTCGTACGCCAACGGCTACGGGGTCGGGGGCGGGATCACGGGCGGGACGCTGGSGGCGGGCTACGGCGGGGCTTTCAGCGTCTACAACTCGAACTACGCCGCCACCTTCACCGGCGTGGAGCGGTTCGACCTGGCGCTGACGRCGGTGGCGGACGCGGTCACCACCGGGGACGGCGACGACATCGTGCGCGGCAACGGCGGCGCCGACGACCTGTTCACCGGCAAGGGCGCCGACACCGTCGACGGCGGGGCCGGGATCGATACCTGGTCGGCCGACAAGTCCGGCATGACCGCGGCCCTCNGCCGACGACCTGTTCACCGGCAAGGGCGCCGACACCGTCGACGGCGGGGCCGGGATCGATACCTGGTCGGCCGACAAGTCCGGCATGACCGCGGCCCTCGTCCTCGACCTGAGGCTCGTCGGCCTGCAGGGCACCTACGTCGTCGACGGCAAGACGGCCACGGTGCGCGACATCGAGACCCTCGGCAACGGCAGCGCCGACCCCTTCAGGTCGGGGGCCGGCAACGACGTGATCACCACCCGTGCCAGCGACGACAACGACCAGATCGCCACCAACGGCGGCGCCGACACCGTCAGGATCGCGGGCGGCAACGACTGGATCGACCTGGGCGGCAACGYGGCGGGCACGGTCGACACGCTGATCCTGGACTGGTCGGCCTTCGACAACGGCTACGGCGTCGGCGGCGGCGTGGCCGTCGGCGGCTCGCTGGTGGCCGGCTACGGCGGCGCTTTCAGCGTCTACAACTCGAACTACGGCGCCACCTTCGCGGGCGTCGAGCGCTTCGACCTGACGCTGACGGCGCGGGGCGACGCCATCGTCACGGGCGACGGCAACGACACCGCCCGGGGCAACGCGGGCAACGACATCCTCGACACCGGCAAGGGCATCGACRTCGTCGACGGCGGTGCCGGGACGTCCGACCGGTGGCGGTCCGACAAGTCGGCGATGACGGCGGCACAGGCGATGGTGCTGGACCTGACCCGGGCGGGCACGCAGGCGAGCTACCTGGGCACCGGCACGGTGGCGGGCATCGAGGCCCTCGACCTGACCACCGGGGCGGCGGCGGACCGGATCACGACGCTGGCCTTCGATCTCAACGACACGCTCGCCACCGGCGACGGCAGCGATTGGGTGACGGTCGCGGGCGGCAACGACACCATCGGGATGGGGGCGGGCGTCGACACGCTGATCCTGGACTGGTCGGCCTTCGACAACGGCTACGGCGTCGGCGGCGGCGTGGCGAGCGGCGGTTCGCTCGCGGCGGGCTACGGCGGGGCTTTCAACATCTACAACTCCAACTACGGCGCCGCCTTCGCGGGCGTCGAGCACTT
>NZ_LMQK01000004.1:0-103681 GCF_001424525.1 Methylobacterium sp. Leaf399
GTTCCTCACCCAGGCCTTCCGCATGAGAAACCGCGACCTCATCTACGTCTCCAACGCACCCTTCTCCGAGGTCCAGAAGGTCCTCTCCGTGTTCTCCACCGTCGCGAGCCCCGTGGCGTCTGCCGCGTCGGTCTACTCCGTCTCGCGCTGATCTCGCCTCTTGCGTTCGGGCGTGCGATCCCGCAGGGGTCGCACGGTCCATCGGCAAGCGGCGCGGCCGGCCCGTTTGCCTTGCGTTCTTCGAGAGGTCGGGAGAGGCGGTGAGACGGGGCGTCGTGCTCGGACTGGTGGGACCGCTGCTGGCACTGGCAGGCGTGTCCGTCGCCTCCATCGCCGTCTGCGCGGCCCCGACGACCGACGTCGTGATCGGCGTCGCTGTGCCGCGCTCGGGCGCCTACGTGGCGGTGGGCGAGCAGGTCCTGCGCGGGGTCGAGGCGGCGGCCCGGGATCTCAACGCCAAGGGCGGCCTCGACGGCCGCACCATCCGCCTCGACGTCCAGGACGACGCCTGCGATTCCAACAAGGCCGTGGCGGTGGCCAACCACTACGCCACCAGCGACGTGCGCCTCGTGGTCGGCCACGTCTGCTCCAACGCCTCGATCGCCGCCTCCGACGTCTATGCCGGCAACGGCACCGTGATGATCACGGCGGCCTCCGTGGCCGCCAAGCTCACCGACCGCGGCCTTCCCAATGTGTTCCGGGTCTGCGGGCGGGACGACGATCAGGCCAAGCTCTCGGCCACCGTGCTCGCCGAGCGGTTCCGCGACCGGAAGATCGCGATCCTCAGCGACCAGACGCCCGCGTCCCGCAACCTCGCCGCGGCGACCAAGGAGAACCTCAATCGGATCGGCATCAACGAGGCGGTGAGTACCCAGTTCACCCCTAGCGACGCCGACGCCATGGCGCTGGCCGACCGTCTCCGGGAGGCGGGGATCGCCGTGGTCTACTATGGCGGCGACGCCCGCGAGATGGGCCGCCTCGTGCGGATCTCGGCCGAGCGCGGGTTCAAGCCGCAATGGTTCGGCACCTCCGCCATCGCCACCCAGGAATTCGCCGCCATCGCCGGCCCCGCCAGCAACGGGGTCCTGATGACGTTCTACCTCGACCCCCGCCGCAAGCCCGAGGCGGCCCAGGCGGTGCAGGCCTTCAAGGCCGAGGGCACGGAACCGGAGGGGTCGACCCTCTACGGCTACGCCGCCCTCCAGGCGCTCGCCGCGGCCGGCAACTTCGCCCGGTCGACCGATCCCCGCCGCATCGCCGCGACCCTGCACGCGGAACGCTTCGACCTCGTGCTCGGCGCGGTGGGCTTCGACGCCAAGGGTGACGTCACCGCCCAGGGCTACGTCCTCTACGTCTGGAAGGACGGGGCCTTCACCTACGCCAACGCCAACTGATCCTCGGGCGCGCCCGATCCGGGCGCAACCGGATCCCTGCACCATCCGATGGCCGCCGGATGCCCGTCCGGGTTCGGAACCCTGGCGCCGGGATCGTTTCCGGTCCTGTCCCGTTCGTACCGGGCGGCCTGCCCGTGCCCCCGGTCATCTGAGGAAGCGACGAAACCCATGGCCCCCTCCGTTCCGCGCCGTACCGTGATCGGCTTTGCCGGTGCCGGCCTGACCGCCGCCGGTCTCGCCGGCGGTCTGGCCGCGCCCGCTCTCGCCCAGACCGCGCCGGACGTGCGCTGGCGCCTGGCCTGCACCTATCCCAAGGGGCTCGACATCCTTTTCGGTGCGGCCGAGGCCCTGTCCCGCCGTGTCGCGGAGGCCACCGACGGGCATTTCCAGATCCAGGTCCAGGCCCCGGGCGAGCCGGTGGCCGCGGACGGGATGATCGAGGCGGTCTCGGCGGGCACCGTGGAGATGGGCTACGGCCCGGCCACCCTCGCCAAGGACCCGGTCTTCGCCCTGGCCACCGCTTTGCCGTTCGGCCTCAACGCCCGCGGCCAGAGCGCCTGGTGGCTCCAGGGCGGAGCGGCCGACCTGTTCGGCGAGGTAT
The DNA here is from genome assembly GCF_001424525.1 of Methylobacterium sp. Leaf399. Lineage (NCBI taxonomy): Bacteria > Pseudomonadati > Pseudomonadota > Alphaproteobacteria > Hyphomicrobiales > Methylobacteriaceae > Methylobacterium > Methylobacterium sp. Leaf399. Next base: position 1,996 of record NZ_LMQK01000004.1, read on the forward strand.
TCGGCAAGCAGGGGCTCGTCGCCCTGCCGGCGGGCAACACCGGCGCGCAGATGGGAGGCTGGTTCCGGCGCGAGATCAAGGCCGTCTCCGACCTGCAGGGCCTCAAGCTGAGGGTCGGCGGCCTCGGGGCGCAGGTGCTGTCGCGGCTGGGCGTGGTGGCGCAGACCACCCCCGGACCGGAGATCTACGGGGCGCTCGAGGCCAAGACCATCGATGCCGCCGAGTGGATCGGCCCTTACGACGACGAGAAGCTCGGTCTCCAGAAGGTCGCACCGATCTATCACTATCCCGGCTTCTGGGAGGGCGGTTCGCTGCTGTTCGCCTGGATCAACGCCGAGCAGTGGAAGGCCCTGTCGAAGCCCTACAAGGCGGTGCTCCAGGCCGCTGCCGCCCAGGTCCATGCCGAGGTCCAGGCCAAGTACGATGCGCGCAATCCCGGCGCCCTGCGTCGCCTCGTGGCCGGCGGCGCGCAGCTGCGTCCGTTTCCGCAAGAGGTGATGGAAGCCGCGTTGAAGAACGCCAACGAGGTCTACGCCGATCTCTCCGCCAAGAACCCGGACTTCAAGCGGCTCCACGATGCACTTAAGACGTTCCGCAACGAAGAGTATCTCTGGTTCCAGGTAGCGGAATACACCTTCGACAACTTCATGATCCGCGCCCGCGCCCGAGGATGATCGGCGCGCGATTGCGGACAGAAAAAAGGCCGCCCCGAAAGGCGGCCCGAAGTCTAGGGAGGAAACGCCCAAGGAGGGCAGCAGGACCGCGACGCCATCGCAGTCCCGCAATGCACAATCTGATGCAGCCGTAAAAAATTGCAAGGGAGTTAAGGCAGCACCACTGACGCTTTTCCCGCAGGGCTGCCCGTTGCCGCCGGCATGTCTCCAAAATGTCGCAGCCGAAAATCCGCGACGGTTCCAGCGCCGGTCGCCGGTTCGATTGGGCGCGAACGAGATAAACATCTGATCGGACACGCGTTTCGACGACGCGCCGGGGCGCACCTCTCGATCTGCGCTCGTGCGTCGCAGCGGGTGTCCGACCGCTTGCACTCTGGGGCGCTTCGAGACCTGAGATGCGCGGCGCCTGGGACGTGACGGCGAATCACCCCGCGCTTCGGCCGCCTGCCTCGGGTGCCGAACGATGGAAGACGCCGGGCCTGAACGATTCCGTCCGGCGGCAGGCAATGGAAGGCAGCACGACCCGATGACGATTCCGGCCGCCCGCCTGCGGGTCCTCAACGACGTCCCTCCCCGCGAGACGGGGCGCTACGTCCTCTATCTCATGCAGCAATCGCAGCGGGTGGCCTTCAATCCGGCCCTCGAATTCGCGGTGGAGGAAGCCAACCGCATCGGCTGCCCCGTGGTGGTCTGCTTCGGGCTGCTCGACGGCGCCAACGGCTTTCCCGAGGCCAACGCGCGCCATTACGCCTTCATGCTGCAGGGGCTGGCCGACGTGAAGGCGGGGCTCGAGGCGCGCGGGATCGCCTTCGTGATGCGCAAGGCCTCGCCGGCCGTCCTCGCGAGCGACCTGGCGGGCAAGGCCGCGCTTCTCGTCCTCGACCGCGGCTACCTGTCGATCCAGAAGCACTGGTACGCCGAGATCGGAGAGGCCGGCGGCACCCGGGTGATCCAGGTGGAGGGCGACGTGGTGGTGCCGGTGGAGACCGCCTCGACCAAGCACGAATTCGCCGCCCGCACCCTGCGCCCGAAGGTCCAGCGCCTGATGGACGATTTCATCGCTCCCCTCGCCGAGCGCGAGGTCGCGCACCGGGCCGAGGGCTTGCGGCTGAAGGGGGAGGTCGATCCGGCCGACCCGGACGGCGTGCTCGCCGGGCTCACCCTCGACCGGTCGGTGGCCCCGGTGAAGCGGTTCAAGGGCGGGCACGCGGAAGCCCGGCGCCGGCTCAAGGCCTATCTCGCCGGGCCGTTCGCCCGCTACGGCGCCGAGCGTGGCCGGCCCGAGGCGGGGGCCGCCTCCCACATGAGCCCCTACCTGCACTTCGGACAGATCTCGCCGGTGGAGATCGCCGTGGCGGTCAGGGCCGCCAAGACCGGCGCCCCCGACGACAAGTCCTCGTACCTCGAGGAGCTGATCGTGCGCCGCGAACTCGCGATGAACCACGTTCACTTCACGAAGGACTACGACACCTACGACGGCGCCCTGCCCGACTGGGCGCGCAAGACCCTGGCCGAGCATGCCGACGACCCGCGCCCCTACGCCTATTCGGACGAGGACCTCGCCGAGGGCCGGACGCACGACGTCCACTGGAACGCGGCGCAGGCCGAGATGCGGGTGACGGGCTACATGCACAACCACCTGCGCATGTACTGGGGCAAGAAGATCCTCGAATGGTCGCCCACGCCCCAGGAGGGCTTCGCCCGCACCCTGCGGCTCAACAACCGCTACTTCCTCGACGGGCGCGACGCGAATTCCTTCACCAACGTCGCCTGGGTCTACGGCCTGCACGATCGCCCCTGGGCCCGTCGCAAGGTGTTCGGTACCATCCGCTACCAGAGCGAGAATTCGCTCAGGAAGATCGACGCCAAGGCCTATCTCGCCGACGTGGCGCGGCTGTGCCGCGCGGAAGCATGACGTTCGGGCCGCCACCACGATCAAGCTTGGCGGAACGCTTTCCCGGCCGGGTTGTTGTCGCTCGATCGTCGTACCGGGACCGCAACCATGACCTTGCTGAAATGGGCTCTCATCTGCTTCGTGGTGTCGCTGATCGCCGGCGGCCTCGGGTTCACGGGAATCGCCTCGGGGGCCGGCTCGCTCGCCCGCATCCTGTTCGGGCTGTTCCTGCTGCTGGCCCTCGTGATCGTGGTCGTCGCTTTCGCCATCGGCCAGGCGGTGTTCTAGGCCGATGACGGCCGACATGACCGGCACGGTCTGTCTCGTCACCGGTGCCACGTCCGGCATCGGTTACGAGACGGCGCTGGGGCTTGCCCGAGCCGGAGCCAGGGTCGGCATCGTCGGGCGCGACCGCGCCCGCACCGATCGCTCGGCGCAGGCCATCCGCGCAGACGTGCCGGGGGCGGTGGTGGACGTGTTCGTCGCCGACCTGTCCTCGCAGGCGCAGGTAAGGCATCTCGCGGCGGAGGTCCGCTCCGCCTACGACCGCCTCGACGTGCTCGTGAACAACGCCGGTGCGATCTTCGACAGCCATGCCGTCACCGAGGACGGGATCGAGCAGACCTGGGCCCTCGATCACCTCGCCTATATGCTCCTGACCCTCGAACTGCTCGATCTCCTGAAAGCCAGTGCCCCGGCAAGGATCGTCAGCGTCGCCTCCATGGCGCACAAGCGCGGCCGGATCGGCACCGATTCGGCCACGGGCTACTCGGCGATCAAGGCCTACAGCCAGGCCAAGCTCGGCAACGTGCTGTTCACCGCTGCCCTCGCCCGACGGCTGGCCGGCAGCGGCGTCACCGCCAACAGCCTGCATCCGGGAGTGGTCGCCACCGGCTTTGCCGGCGGCACGGGTGGCTGGTTCGGTCTCGCCTGGAAAGTGATCCGCCCGTTTCTCATCGCACCGTCCGACGGGGCGGCGACCTCGCTCCATCTGGCGACCTCGCCCGACGTCGAGGGTGTCAGCGGGTTGTATTTCGCGCGCCGCCGGCCGGTGCCGGTTTCGGCCGCGGCCCGCGACGAGGCGCTGCAGGAGCGGGTCTGGGCGTCGAGCCTGCGCCAGATCGGCGAGCCCGGGTCGCTGCCATAGCCCCGGGCCGATCTGCCTTCGGGCATGCAAGACCCGGCCGGGTTACGACTACGACGCGATCGCAGAGATCGCGCCGATATCCTATCAAACGTCGGTGTTGGCGATCGATGCCTTAACCGACACCATGCCATCGTCGTCCTCGTTGTTTGAGGATCGTCACGGTGTCGGAGCGGGCAGCTCTCCTTCTCGATGAGTCGAGGGGTCACGAAGGACTCGATCGGTGGCTCCGCTTCGAACCGAAGCTGGAGGAGCGATACGAGGCCGAGCATGGGGCGGAGCGCGTGGCGAGCCTGCGCCACGCCATCTACGTCGGCCTCATCCTCTACAACGCCTACAACCTGACCAGCATCGTCCTCCTGCCCGACATCCTGTGGCTCTCCGTGACCGCGCGGGTGTTCCTCGTGACGCCGGTCTCCCTCGGCCTCGCCTGGCTCATCGGCCGCGTGTCCCCGGCGCAGCGCGAATGGCTGGTGCTCAACGGCATCGTCAACGCCTTCGTGCTCCCGGTCTTCCTGTTCTGGCTCACCGCCGCGCCGCTGGGGAACTATACCTTCGGGGAGTTCTCCCTCACCCTGGTCTTCGGGAACATGCTTCTGGCCCTGCGGTTTCGGCATGCGGCGATGTTCACCGTCGCGGCCTTCGCCGTCGTCGCGGTCGCCCTCGCGGCGAAGGCCGAGCTCGATCCGGCCCTGCGGGCGGCCTTCGTCGTCCAGATCGCCACGGCGTGCATCTTCAGCCTCTACGCCAATTACCGGATCGAGCGCCGTCGGTGCCTGGACTACCTCAGGACCGTGCGTGCCGTCCTCAAGGCGGAACAGGCGGACGCCAACCGGCAGAAATTCCAGGACCTGTCGCGCACCGATGCCCTCACCGGGCTCCCCAACCGTCGTTTCCTGGACGAGCGGCTGGGCGAATGGTTCGCCGACCATCGCCCCGCCGCCCTGATGATGATCGACATCGACCACTTCAAGCTCTTCAACGACGCCCTCGGCCATCCGCGGGGCGACGAGTGCCTGTTGAGCGTCGGCACGGTCATCGCCTCGGCGGCGGACGGCCCGGACCGGGTGTGCGCGCGCTACGGCGGGGAGGAGTTCACCCTGGTGGTGCGGGACGTGACGGAGATCGAGGCGCTTCGGATCGCCGACGGCCTCGTGCAGGCGATCGCCGCCCTCGGCATCGCCCATCCCGGCCGTCGCGACGGCGCGAGGTTCGTCACCGCCAGCATCGGGGTCGCGGTCAAGCCGGCCGGCGGGAGCGCCTCGCAGGGCGATGTCATCGCCCAGGCCGACCGGGCGCTCTACGACGCCAAGCGCCAGGGCCGGAACCGCTCCACCCTCGGCGGACGCCGCGGCGACGCGATGCTGCAATCGGCGTGACGCGAGCGCCTCAGGCCGCCGCCGGCTTCGGCAGGAAGTCGCCCGCCAGCGCCGCGGCGATGAGGGCGCGGGTCTCGGCGACGCCGTAGAGGGCGACGAACGACCCGAAGCGCGGCCCCCGCGCCTCCCCGAACAGCACGTTGTAGATGGTGGTGAACCAGGCTTGCGACACGCCCGGCCGCCCGTCCGGGCTCTTGGCCTTGCCCGACAGGTCGGGGAAATGCCGCCGCCCGACCTCGTAGACGATGGCCTGCAGCCCCTCCGGATCCGTGGAGCCTTCGTGCGCGGCCAGCGTCCGCGACAGGTCCTCCAACGCAGCCCGCTCCTCCTGGGTGGCCGCCCGGTAGGTCTTGGCCGGCCGCACCAGGTCGCGGAAATAGGCGAGCGCATGGCCGACCAGCCGGTCGAGGACCGGATGGGTCTGCGGCCCGATCTCCGGATCGTAGCGGCGGATGAAGCCCCACAGCACCGCCGGGTCCTCGGTGTTGGCGACGGTGGCGAGGTTGAGGAGCATGGCGAAGGTGAGCGCGCCGCCCTTGCCCACGGCCTCCGCCGCCGGCGGATGGCCCGCGTGCAGGTGCCAGACCGGGTTGCCGAGACGCTGGGCCGGCTCCTGGCCGGGGAACTTCTCCAGGAAGGTCAGGTAGTCGTCGACCTGCCGCGGGATCATCTCCACGAACAGGCGCTTGGCCTCGCGCGGCTTGTTGTACATGAACAGCGCGAGACTGTCGGCGGTGCCGTAGACCAGCCAGTCGTCGATCGAGAGGCCGTTGCCCTTCGACTTCGAGATCTTCTTGCCGTCCTTGTCGAGGAAGAGCTCGTAGTTGAACCCCTCCGGCGGATCGCCGCCGAGCGCCCGGGCGATCTCGCCCGACAGCTTCACGGAATCGATCAGGTCCTTGCCGGCCATCTCGTAGTCGATGCCGAGCGCCACCCAGCGCATCGCCCAGTCGGGCTTCCACTGCAGCTTGGCGTGCCCGCCCGTCACCGGGGTCTCGTAGGCCTCGTTCGTCTTGGGGTCGCGCCAGACCAGGGTGCCGGCGCCGACCCGGACCTCGTCGATGGCCACCTGCATCACCTCTCCCGTCACCGGGTGGATCGGCAGGAACGGCGAATAGCTCGCCGACCGCTCCGCCCTGAGCGAGGGCAGCATGATCGCCATCACCGCCTCGTAGCGGTCGAGCACGGTGAGCAGGGCCTCGTCGAACAGCCCGGCCTGGTAGCAGGCGGTGGCCGAGCGGAACTCGTAGTCGAAGCCGAAGGCGTCGAGGAAACGGCGCAGTTCGGCGTTGTTGTGCGCCCCGAAGCTGTCGTGGGTGCCGAACGGGTCGGGCACGCGGGTCAGCGGCTGGTTGAGGGCGCCGATCAGCATGTCCTTGTTGGGCACGTTGTCGGGCACCTTGCGCAGGCCGTCCATGTCGTCCGAGAAGGCGATCAGCCGGGTCGGCACGCTGTCGTTGGTCAGCACCCGGAAGGCGTGGCGCACCATCGAGGTCCGCGCCACCTCGCCGAAGGTGCCGATGTGCGGCAGCCCCGAGGGGCCGTAGCCGGTCTCGAACAGGACCTCGGCCTTCGGCTTGCGCTCGATCCGCGCCACCAGCTTCCTCGCCTCCTCGAAGGGCCAGGCGGTCGCCGTGGCGGCGGCCTCGATGAGGGCGGGGTCGAGGGAAAGCGGCGACGGCATGATGGGAAACGCGCGGTTCGACGGGGGGTGGGGAAGCGTGGCACCCTAGGGAGGGGCCAGGCGTGGGTCAACGCGTCGCGAACCCGCGATCCGGGCCGTCCCCGGCCGCCGCTGGCGCTCTTGACCGCACCGACGGGACGGTGATTGGTCGGGGAATGTCGACCGGTCGCGCCACGTCACTCCCCCTCCGGAACCGCCGCATCCTCCTCGTCGTCGGGGGCGGCATCGCGGCCTACAAGGCCCTCGACCTGATCCGGCGGCTGCGCGAGCGCGGCGCGATGGTGCGCCCGCTGCTCACTGCCGGGGCCCAGGAGTTCGTGACGCCGCTCGCCGCCGCGGCGCTGGCGGGGGAGCGCGCCCATACCGACCTGTTCGACCGGGCCGACGAGGCCGAGATCGGCCACATCCGACTCGCCCGCGACGCCGACGCCGTCGTCGTGGCCCCGGCCACCGCCAACCTGATGGCGCGCATGGCGAACGGCCACGCCTCGGACCTCGCCACCACGGTCCTGCTCGCCACCACCCTGCCGATCCTGATCGCGCCGGCCATGAACGTGCGGATGTGGCAGCACCCGGCGACCCGGCGCAACCTCGCCACCCTGATCGCCGACGGCGTCCATGTGGTCGGGCCCAACGACGGCGCCATGGCCGAGGCCGAGTTCGGCCCGGGCCGGCTGGCGGAGCCGCACGAGATCGCCGACGCGGTGGAAGCCCTGCTGGCGCCGGCCCGGCCCGAGGGCGGGTTCGGCTTCCTCGCCGGCAGGAACACCGACCGGAACACGGACGAGAACGCCGGCATGACCGGCGGCGGGCCGCTCGCCGGCAGGCATGTCCTCGTCACCTCCGGCCCCACCCACGAGCCGATCGATCCGGTCCGCTATCTCGCCAACCGCTCCTCGGGTCGGCAGGGCCACGCCATCGCCGCCGCCGCCGCCGCCGCCGGTGCCCGGGTCACCCTGGTGTCCGGACCGGTGGGTATCCCCGATCCCGCCGGGGTCGCGGTGGTGCGCGTCGAGACCGCCCGGCAGATGCTGGCGGCCGTCGAGGCGGCCCTGCCCGCCGACGTGGCGGTCTTCGCCGCCGCCGTCGGCGACTGGCGTCCGGCCGAATGGCGACCGGGCAAGATCAAGAAGGACGGCGGCGCGGTCGCCCCCCTCGGCCTCGTCGAGAACCCCGACATCCTCGCCACCATCGCGCGGCGCACCGAGGGGCGCCCGGCCCTCGTGGTCGGCTTCGCCGCCGAGACCGACACGGTCCTCGACCACGCCCGGGCCAAGCTCAACCGCAAGGGCTGCGACCTCCTCGTGGCCAACGACGTCTCGGCCGAAGGCGGCGTGATGGGTGGCTCGCACAACACCGTCCACCTCCTCTCGCCCGACGGCGCGCTGGAGACCTGGCCCACCCTCGACAAGGACGAGGTCGCGCGGCGCCTGGTGGCGCGCTTCCCCGCCCGCCTCGAAGGGCCGACGACGCCGGAAACGAACTCGGCGAGACCCGGCGCGTTAAGCCTTGACTAACCCCTCGCACCGCATCATTCGAGGGCTGCCGTCGGCCTCGATACGATCCGGTCCGGTGGCCCCATAGGAACGACTGAACCCAATGCCCAGCGACAGTAGTCGATGGACCGCGCCGCCTTCGGCCGACCGCGTGCTGCCCGCCTGATCGCTTGATCGGGCTCGCCCGCGACCGGCCTCCGGCGGCCGGTCGAACGAGGTGAGCCCATGACCCTGTTCCCTGCATTCTCCCGTGCCTCGCGCGCGGGTTCTTCCGCCAAGTCGCTCACCAGGTCGCGCGACGCCAACGTGGCCGTCATCATGCTCGTGATGATGTCGCTGGTGTTCGCACCCATCATCGCGATTCATCTCGTGGCGACCTTCGCGCCGGCGAGCCTCGCCTCGACGCTGCTGTCGCGCTCGGCCGATACCACCGTGCCGCCGGGCTGAGGGCCGTCAGGCGTCGGGGACGGCGTCGTCGTTCGGCCGAGCCATGTGCATCAGCTCCCAGACATGGCCGTCGAGGTCCTGGAAGCTGCAGCCGTACATGAAGCCGTAGTCCATGTTGGGCTTCCACGGCTTCGCGCCGGCCGCGAGGGCCTTGGCCAGCATGTCGTCCACCGCCTCGCGCGAGTCCGCCGAGAGGCAGGTGAGCACCTCGTTGGCCTTGGTGGCGTCGCAGATCTCGCCGGTGATGAAGTCCCGGAAGCGGGCTTCGGTGAGCAGCATCACGAATATGGTGTCGGACACCACCATGCAGGCGGCGGTGTCGTCGGTGAAGTCGGGGTTGAAGGCGAAGCCGAGGGCCGAGAAAAAGGTCTTGGAGGCTGGAAGGTCCTTCACCGGCAGGTTTACGAAGATCATCCGCATGCGCTGGTCTCCTGTCTCGCAGTTCGAGACTCTGTCGAAGGTCGCACGTGCGTCAAGGTAGCGGTCTGATTGATCGCGCCGGAGCGATCTGGTCGGGACCATCGTCGCGTGCCAGACCATTTCTGGCGCGACGGGCCCGCTGCCGGGCCGGCCGATGGCTTTCGCGGCGCCGTTTCGTTCTGAAGGGGGACGTGATGTCGGATCGGACAGGCACGGGCTGGGATCCCTCGGACGTGGATCTCTGGATCCGCATCGCGGCGCACGACTTCGAGCGGCCCGAGCACCGCCTGACCTTCACCGGGCGCCTCGCCCGGGACCGGGGCTGGCCCCTCGCGACCGCGCGCGTCGCCATCGGCGAATACCGGCGCTTCTGCTTTCTGGCCGTCACCGGCGCCCTGCCCGTCACCCCGAGCGAGGAGGTGGACGAGGTTTGGCACCTGCACCTGACCTATTCGCGGGACTATTGGGACGCCTGGTGTGGCGAGGTCCTGCAACGCCCGCTCCACCACGATCCCACCGAGGGCGGCCCGGCCGAACAGGCCCGCTACCGCGAGCAATACGCCCAGACCCTCGTGCGCTACGAGGCGCGCTTCGGCCCACCCGACCCGCTGTTCTGGCCCGGCACGGCCCAACGGTTCGGGCCCGCCCCGCGCTACCGCTGCGTCGACATGCGCCGGCACCTCGTCCTGCCGCGCCCGCGCCTGCCGCTTTGGGGCCGGCCGTCGTTCCTGCGCCCGGGCGGAGAGCCGGTGGGCGGAGGGCTGCCCCTATGAACGTGGCCGGGCTCGGCTCCTTCGACCCGACCGGCGGACCGTTCCTCGTTCTCTACCTCGGCGCCACCCTGTGCGTGGTCGCAGCCCACCGGGTACTGCATGCGGTCCTGAAGGGTGCGGGCGTCCCCGGCCCCGTCCGCGACCTCGACGCGATGGCGATCGCCTATCTCGCCGGCGGCGCCCCCCGCGTCGCCGATGCCTTCGCCGTGGCGATCCTCGCGGCGGGCGGCGTCCTCACCGAGACCCGGCCCAAGCGGATCGCGACGGCGGGCGTGGCCCACGCCCTTCCCACTGCCTTCGCTCCCTTGGCCGCGATCGCGTCCGCCGGCGGGGGGCGGCAGGCCTACACGCGACAGGAGTTGATCGCCGCGGTGAAGGAGTGCCTGGGTCCGCTCCGGTTCCGGCTCGCCGGGCGCGGCTTCGTGGTCGACGATGCCGCTGCGGGGCGCCTGCGCTGGGCGACCCTCGTCCTGTTCGGCGGGCTCCTCGCCTTCGGCCTCACCACGGTCGCCATCGGCCTGTCGCGTGGCAAGCCGGTGGCGTTCCTCGTCGTCCTGGTCGTGGCCACGGCCGCGCTCGGCGTATTTCACTTCCTGCGTCCGCCCCGGCGAACGCGGGCAGGCGACGCGGCCTTGGCGGACCTCGGCCGGTGCCATGCCCGCGCGGCCCGGGCGCCGATCGCCGCCGAACTGAGCCTCGCCGTCGCCCTGGCCGGCACTGCGGTCCTCGCCGGCACCGCCCACGCCGGTTACCGCGACCTCGTCCGGACCACGTCCGCCGGGAACGGCACCGGCGGCGGATGCGGCAGCGGTGGCAACGGCGGCGGTGGTTGCGGAGGCTGCGGCGGGGGCGACTGACACGGCCGGCGGTGCGACGGGGCCGATCCTCGCGTTGACGGCGCGCCGGCTCCTGTCTATAGAGCGCGCTTCGCCGACATGCCGCGCAACGCGTGGCCCGTCGGCTTCGCCATTGCCCGAACAACCTTCGCGACGACCGACACTTCAGGCCCACGGGCTCGTCGGCATCGCCTCATTCTGAACGAGGATGCCACCATGGCCAACACCGTGTCGGCCAAGAAGATGACCCGCAAGATCGCGAAGCGGACCGCCGTGAACCGCTCGCGCCGCAGCCGCATGCGCACCTTCGTCCGCAAGGTCGAGGAAGCCATCGCCGCTGGCGACCCGTCCATCGCCCTCACCGCCCTGCGCGAGGCCGAGCCCGAGATCATGCGCGCTGCCCAGCACGGCATCGTTCACAAGAACAACGCCTCCCGGAAGGTGTCGCGGCTCGCCGCGCGGGTCAAGGCGCTCGCCGCCTGACACCACCCTCCTCGGAGCGGTCCTGAAAGAAGCCCGGCCATCTGGCCGGGCTTCTTTCGTTTCGGCACCCCCGACCGGCGGCGAGGGACATGCGAACGGGCCCGCGGGCGTTAACCCTGGAGTCGAATCCTTGGCGTTGCGGAGTCTTGGGGGGCTGTGTAGATTAATGATCTCTCGCCTGGAGCGATAAAATTTACGCTTTGTTGAGACCTCGTCGAATCGACCGCAAGATCTTTTCTTCCGCTCGACTCCGGCGAGCCGCGCAACTCCCCTTCGATGACTCGCGATGCGGTGCGGCCGGCTCGGTTTGTTAGGAGAACCGTAGCTAATTGTTGATAGCCATCTCATATCGACAAAAGCTCGCGATCCGGGGTTGACTCGCGGGCGACGATCTGAGTTCCGCGAATTGCTGCGGGACCGGTGTGACGGTCTAGTGTGCGTACGCGTCGGCGGCGGTCCTCCGTCCCCTGCGCGAGGAGAGCGATGATGCAGGTCGAGGGCAGCGCGGCGGATGACGGCGAGATCGGCAGGAACGCGACCAGTGCCGCCGATGCCACGGCCGCCTGGGCGCGCGTCAAGCGCCGCCTGAGGGCGGAACTCGGCGAGGACGTGTTCGCGAGCTGGTTCGCCCGCCTCGAACTCGATGCGGTGGTCGCCGGCACGGCCCGTCTCACCGTCCCGACCCGCTTCCTCAAGAGCTGGATCGAATCGCATTACCTCGACCGCGTGCTCAACACCTTCCGCAGCGAAGTCGAGGCGGTCACCCGCATCGAGGTCGGGGTGCGCGGCGCCGCCGCCCCCGTCCGCGTCGCGCCCGCCGCCCAGAAGGTGAACGCCCCGGCGAGCCCGCTGGCCCGGCTCCAGGCCTCACCGGCGTCCGTGGCCTTCCTCCACCAGGGCGAGGCCGCCTCCCCGGTGCCCGAGACCGAGGCGCCCGCCTCCGCCCGGCCCGAGGCCGGCGACCTCAGCGGTGCCCCGCTCGATAACCGCCTCACCTTCACGAGCTTCGTCGTCGGCCGCTCCAACGCCCTGGCCCATGCGGCCGCCGAGCGCGTCGCCCGCCACGACGGCGGCCCTGCCCTCTACAACCCGCTCTACCTCCACGCCGGGGTCGGGCTGGGCAAGACCCACCTCCTGCACGCCATCGGCCACGCCACCCGCGAATCCGGCAAGCGCGTGATCTACCTCACCGCCGACCGCTTCATGTACGGCTTCGTCAACGCCCTGAAGACCCAGAACGCGCTGGCCTTCAAGGAGCGCCTGCGCGCCATCGACCTGCTCATCCTCGACGACGTCCAGTTCATCCAGGGCAAGTCGATCCAGGCCGAGTTCGGCCACACCATCAACGCCCTGATCGACGCCGGCCGCCAGATCGTGGTGGCGTCCGACCGGCCTCCGACCGAGCTCGAAGCCCTCGACGAGCGCGTGCGTTCGCGCCTGGGCGGCGGTCTCGTGGTCGAGATCGGCACCCTCGACGAGACGCTGCGCACCTCGATCCTGTCCGCCCGCCTGGCGGCGGTGCGGGTGACCCATCCCGGCTTCGAGGTCTCGCCGACGGTGGCGAGCTACGTCGCCCGGGCGATCACCGCCAACGGCCGCGACCTCGAGGGCGCCGTCAACCGCCTCCTGGCGCACGCCACCCTCACCGGCACCGCCGTGACCATGGAGACGGCCGAGACCGCGATCCGCGACCTCGTCAAGAACCGCGAGCCCAAGCGCATCAAGATCGAGGACATCCAGAAGCTGGTGGCCTCGCGCTACAACGTCTCGCGCTCCGACATCCTGTCCGAGAGGCGCACCGCCGCCGTGGTCAAGCCGCGCCAGATCGCGATGTATCTCTCGAAGGTGCTGACCCTGCGCTCCCTGCCCGAGATCGGGCGCCGCTTCGGGGGACGCGACCACACCACCGTGCTGCATGCGGTGCGCAAGATCGACAAGCTGATCGGCGAGGACACGGTCCTGTCCGAGGAGGTCGAACTCCTGAAGCGCATGCTGCAGGATTGATCGGCACCGGTCCGCGCGCGCCCGTCGCGGGAACAGGGCCCGCGCCCGATGCTTTCTCCGATGGGGCCGCCCGGTGATGGGCGGCCCCGTCAGGAGCCGTCCCCCATGCCCGAGACCGTGATCTTCGACGTCGACGGCACGCTCATCGATTCCAACGACCAGCACGCCCGCGCCTGGCAGGACGCCTTCGCCGACTTCGGCCACGACATCCCGCTCGCCGACCTGCGCGCCCAGATCGGCAAGGGTGGCGACCAGCTCCTGCCGGTGTTCCTCTCGGACAGCGAGATCGCGGAACGCGGCGAGGCCCTCCAGGCGCATCGCGGCGGCATCCTGCATGGACGCTACCTGGCGACGATCCGTCCCTTCCCGCAGGTCCGCGCGCTGATGCAGCGGCTGATCGTCGACGGCACCCGGATCGCGCTGGCCTCCTCGGCCAAGGGCGACGAGCTCGCAGGCTACAAGAGACTGGCGGACATCGCCGACCTCGTCGACGAGGAGACCTCCTCGGACGATGCCGAGCGGAGCAAGCCCCATCCCGACATTTTCGTCGCCGCCCTCGACCGCCTCGGCGATCTCTCTCCGGAGAAGGCGCTGGTGGTCGGCGACACGCCCTACGATGCCGAGGCCGCCGGCAAAGCGGGCCTGCGCGTCGTCGGCCTCACCTGCGGCGGATGGGCAGAGGCCGACCTGATCGCGGCCGGATGCATCGCGGTCTACCGCGACGCGGCCGATCTCCTGGCCCGCTACGACGACTCGCCGTTGGCGCGCGCCTGAGGCCCTTTGCGCAGAGGACGCGTTTCGCCTCGCGCCGGACGACCACCTGTGAAAGTCTGACGGGGCGACGCCGAGCGCCACGGGAGGGGAACGGGTGCAGCCGACGACCTACGACATGCTCGTCATCGGCGGCGGCATCAACGGCACCGGGATCGCGCGGGACGCGGCCGGGCGCGGCCTCACGGTGCTCCTGTGCGAGCGCGGGGACCTCGCCGAATTCACCTCGTCGTCCTCGACCAAGCTGATCCACGGCGGCCTTCGCTATCTCGAGTACTACGAGTTCCGCCTGGTGCGCGAGGCCCTGGCCGAGCGTGAGCGCCTGCTCGCCCAGGCTCCGCACGTCATCTGGCCCTTGCGCTTCGTCCTGCCCCACGACGAGGGCCTGCGCCCGGCCTGGATGCTGCGGCTGGGGTTGTTTCTCTACGACCACCTCGCCCGGCTGCGCACCCTCCCCGGCTCGGCCTCGGTGCGGCTGCGCGCCGGCGCCCACGGGGCGCCGCTGCAGCCGCGCCTGACCCGGGGGTTCGCCTATTCCGACTGCTGGGTCGAGGACAGCCGCCTCGTGGTGCTCAACGCCATGGATGCGCGCGAGCGCGGCGCCGACATCCGCACGCGCACGGCGGTGGATGCGGCCAGGCGCGACGACGGGACTTGGATCGCGGACCTGCGTGACGTCGCCACCGGCCGCATCGAGACCGTACACGCGAGGATCGTCGTCAACGCCGCCGGCCCCTGGGTCGGCCAGACGCTGGGGAGCACCCTCGGCATCGCCAGCCGCGCGGCGGTGCGGCTCGTCAAGGGCAGCCACATCGTGGTGCCGAAGATGTACGAGGGCGAGCACGCCTACATCCTGCAGCAGCCCGACCGGCGCATCGTGTTCGCGATCCCCTACGAGCGCGACTTCACGCTCGTCGGCACCACCGACGTGCCCCATGCCGGCGAGCCCGGCCCGGTGGCGATCTCCCCCGACGAGACCCGTTACCTGTGCGACTGCATCAACCGCTCGTTCGCGCGGCGCATCGGCCCCGACGACGTGGTCTGGAGCTTTTCCGGCGTGCGCCCGCTGTTCGACGATGCCGCAAAGAACGCCTCCGCCGTGACCCGCGACTACGTCCTCGACCTGTCGGACCGCGACGGGCGGCTGCCGGTGCTCTCGGTGTTCGGCGGCAAGATCACCACCTATCGGCGTCTGGCCGAACACGCCATGGAGAAGCTGGCGCCCTACGCCCCCCATCTCACCCCGGCCTGGACGGCGGGGAGCACCCTGCCCGGTGGCGACATGCCCGGGGCCGATCTCGAGCGCTTCCTCGCCGATCTGCGGCTGCGAAAGCCGTTCCTGCCGCCGGCCATGGCGCGGCGCCTCGCCCGCGCCTACGGCACCCGGGTGGACCGCCTGCTCGGCGCGGCCCACTCTCTCGCCGACCTCGGCGAGCGGTTCGGCGACGATCTCACGGCGGTGGAGGTGGACTACCTGACCATCCACGAATGGGCTCGCTCGGCCGACGACATCCTGTGGCGCCGCTCGAAGCTCGGCCTGCGGATCCCACCCGAGGGACAGGCCCGGCTCGCCGCCTACCTGAAGGGGCGCGCGGCGGCGGCGTGACGTCCGATCGCAGGACGGGATCGGCCAGGACCGGATCGGCCAGGACCGGATCGGCCAGGACCGGACCGACCAGGACCGGACCGACCAGGACCGGGCCCTGGAAGACACGTCGGGGCGGGAGAGACGGCCATGAGGAGGGACGATCATGGGCAGCTACGTCGGCGCCATCGACCAGGGCACCACCAGCACGCGCTTCATCGTGTTCGACCGGCGCGGTGACATCGTCGGCTCGGCCCAGCGCGAGCACGAGCAGATCTATCCCAAGCCCGGTCACGTCGAGCACGACCCCCTGGAGATCTGGCGCAACACCCGGATCGTCATGCGCGAGGCCCTGGAGGCGGCCGGGATCGCGCCCACCGACCTCCTTTCCCTCGGCATCACCAACCAGCGCGAGACCACGCTGGTCTGGGACCGCCGCACCGGCCGGCCGCTCCACAACGCCCTGGTCTGGCAGGACACCCGCGTCGACGGCCTCGTCGCCCGCTTCGCGCAAGCCGGCGGGAAAGACCGCTTCCGCGCCGTCACCGGCCTGCCCCTGGCGAGCTACTTTTCGGGCCTGAAGCTCGCCTGGCTGCTGGATGCGGTGCCGGGCACGCGGGAGCGGGCGCAGGCGGGGGACGTCCTGTTCGGCACCATCGACACCTGGCTGGTCTGGAACCTCACCGGCGGAGCCGAGGGCGGCCTCCACCTCACCGACGTCACCAACGCCAGCCGCACGCAACTGATGGCGCTGGACACCCTCGACTGGGACCCCGGCATGCTCGCCGCGTTCGACGTCCCGCGCGCGATGCTGCCGGCCATCG
The DNA here is from genome assembly GCF_001424525.1 of Methylobacterium sp. Leaf399. Taxonomy (NCBI): domain Bacteria; kingdom Pseudomonadati; phylum Pseudomonadota; class Alphaproteobacteria; order Hyphomicrobiales; family Methylobacteriaceae; genus Methylobacterium; species Methylobacterium sp. Leaf399. The sequence goes on from NZ_LMQK01000004.1 coordinate 18,410, forward strand.
TCTCGTCCAGCGCGGTCTACGGCGAGACCCGCACGCCCTTTACCGGCGTCCCCATCGCCGGCATCCTCGGCGACCAGCAGGCGGCCTTGTTCGGGCAGACCTGCTTTGCCGCGGGCGAAGCCAAGAACACCTACGGCACCGGCTGCTTCGTGCTCATGAACACCGGGGCCCAGCCGGTGGCTTCCACCTGCGGCCTCGTCACCACGGTGGGGTACAGGCTCGGCGACCGGCCCGCGGTCTATGCCCTGGAGGGCTCCATCGCCATCGCCGGCGCCCTGGTGCAATGGCTGCGCGACAACCTCGGGATCATCGGCCACAGCGCCGAGATCGAGCCCCTGGCCCGCACCGTCGCCGACAACGGCGACGTCTACATCGTACCCGCCTTCTCCGGCCTCTACGCGCCGCATTGGCGCGCGCGCGCGCGCGGCGTCATCGCCGGGCTCACGCGCTACGCCAACAAGGGCCACATCGCCCGCGCCGCGCTGGAGGCGACCGCCTACCAGACCCGCGAGGTGCTGGAGGCGATGGCGCAGGATTCCGGGATCGGCATCAGCGAGTTGCGCACCGACGGCGGCATGGTGAGGAACGACCTCCTCATGCAGTTCCAGGCCGACATCCTGAACGTGCCGGTGGTGCGCCCCAAGGTCGTGGAGACCACGGCATTGGGCGCGGCCTACGCCGCCGGCCTCGCCACCGGCTACTGGAACGGCACCGACGACCTCGTCGCCAACTGGGGCGTCGACCGCCGCTGGCACCCGTCCATGGACGAGAGCCTACGCACGACGCTCGTCAGCGGCTGGACCAAGGCGGTGGAGCGCTCCTTCGACTGGACGACGCCGGGCGCGTGAGCGAAGCCAAAATCCGCATTGCGAAGCAATCGAACGGATTTTGTATGAGGTCCGGCCCGCGCTGTGCGAGACGCGGCCGTTGCACTACCTCGCCGGCACCACCCTCGCTTGACGGACCCCGCGATGACCGACGCCCCGCAGCAATTCGCCAGCGACAATTATTCCGGCGTCTGCCCCGAAGCCTGGGCGGCGATGGCCGAGGCCAATGCTGGCTACGCCCCGGCCTACGGCGACGACGATTGGACGGCGCGGGCCGCCAGCGCCTTCCGGGCGCTGTTCGAGACGGAATGCGAGATGTTCCTCGCCTTCAACGGCACCGCCGCGAACTCGCTGGCCCTGGCGTCGCTCTGCCAGTCCTATCATAGCGTGATCTGTGCCGATTCCGCCCATGTCGAGACCGACGAGTGTGGCGCGCCGGAGTTCTTCTCCAACGGCTCGAAGCTGCTCACCGCCCCGTGCGTCGACGGCAAGCTGACGCCGGCCGCGATCCGGGCGCTGGCGACGCGGCGCCAGGACATCCACTTCCCCAAACCCCGCGTCGTCACCATCACCCAGCCCACCGAGACGGGGCAGGTCTATACGCCGGCCGAGGTCGTGGCGATCGCCGCCGTGTGCCGGGAGCTGTCCTTGAGCCTGCACATGGACGGGGCGCGCTTCTCCAACGCCTGCGCCAGCCTGGGGTGCGCACCGGCCGACATCACCTGGAAGGCCGGCGTCGACGTCCTGTGCTTCGGGGGCACCAAGAACGGCCTGCCCGCCGGCGAGGCGATCCTGTTCTTCGATCCCGGGCAGGCCGAGGATTTCGGCTATCGCTGCAAGCAGGCCGGCCAGCTCGCCTCGAAGATGCGCTACCTCTCCGCCCCCTGGGTCGGGCTCCTGCAGGGCGGCACCTGGCTGCGCAACGCCGCCCACGCCAACGCCTGCGCCCGCCGTTTCGCGCAAGGATTGACCGGCCTGCCCGGCCTCGCACCCTTGTTTCCCGTCGAGGCCAACGCCGTCTTCCTCGCCCTGCCCGATACCGTCGCCGAGGCCCTGCGCGACAAGGGCTGGCGCTTCTACACCTTCATCGGCGGGGCGGCCCGGTTCATGTTCTCCTGGGACGCCGACCCGGCCCGGATCGACCACCTCGTCGCCGACCTGCGTGCCCTCGTGACGGCGGCCGGCCATCCTTAACCTCCCGCTTACCCGATTGATCGAGGTTGCCGCTCCTCAGGCATCAGGGAGTCACCATGTCCGACACGGTAGGGATCGCGGGCGATCGCATTCGGTCGATCATCGAGCGCATCGAGCAGCTCGACGAGGAGATCAAGGGGCTCATGGAGGGCAAGAAGGAGGTGTTCGCCGAGGCCAAGGGCGAAGGCCTCGACGTCAAGATCCTCAAGGAGATCCTCAAGCTGCGCAAGCTCGACCAGGACGAGCGCGACGAGCACGAGACCCTGCTTGACGTCTACCTGCGCGCGATGGATGCCCCCTCCCCCGCCCCGATCGCGCAAGCCGCGTGAGGGACGGACGACAGACGACGAGGGGCTGACCGCGACGGTCCGGTGCGGCGCCCGCCCGATGGCGCGTCGTCCCGACCTCCCGGGGGCAGGGACGACGCGCCTCCCGGGATCTTGAGGCTCCCAAGGACCGTCGGAGAGGGCGCCGATCAGGCGAGATAGTCGCCGTATTGTTCGACGTGACGCGCCAGGCCGAGGCCGTGTTCGCGCACCAGGCGCTCGGCGAGGTCGGCGTCCCGGGCCTCGAGGGCGTCGATGATCTTGACGTGCTCCTTGATGGAGTCGGCCGCCCGGTCGCCCTGGCGCAGGGCGGTGTTGCGGATGCCGCGGACGTGCATCAGCAGGTTGCTGGTGATGTCCTCGATCACCTCGCATTGGCCGAGCGCGATGATCGTCTGGTGGAAGCGCATGTTGGCCTCCGAGTACTCGTAGAGGTGGTCCGACGGCTGGCCCTCGAAGAACTCGGGAAACTGGTGGCGCAGGCTGTGCAGCTTCTCGTCGGAAGCCCGCTCGCAGGCCAGTCGCGCCGCCATGCTCTCCAGGGCCGACCAAGCCTGGATCATGCTCACGATCTCCCGCTTGGTCTTCTTGATGACGAACACGCCGCGGCGCGCCTCGAACCGAACGAACCCTTCCTGTTCGAGCACCGTGAGCGCCTCGCGCACCGGCGTGCGGCTCACGCCGAGGTCCAGGGACAGCTTTCGCTCGTCGAGGCGGACCTCCTCGCGCTGTCCGTAAATATTCATGTTCGTGATCGCTTCCTTCAGGGAAGCATAGGCGAGGGCGCGCAGGCTCGAAGTCGCAGCGATGGACTTGACTCGAAAGGTGTCCGACGTCGTCATTTTTTCACCAGATACGAAGCTACACGACGCTCGGCACGGAACGCGTTTGGTGCCACGCATGCCAAATTCGGTCTTAAAACACAAGAAAACCGACCGGTGATCGCCCGGCCGATACCCAGCTCATCGCTCGATGTCCTCGCATGGCGAACACAGCGGCACCGCCATCGTCGCCCGGATCTGCATCGCCGGTCCCGCCAGGCCGTCATCGGGCCGCCTCCCCCGTTTTCCCGAAACCCGCCGCTTGAGGCCAACCGACGCAGGTTTGACACCTGGTATTTGGTATGCCACCATTCTGAAACTGGCAAATCGAAAAGCGCACACGAGTCGGGCCACCCGTCCTCGTTGCAGGCTCGAAGCGGTCCCGCGCCTTCAGCGCAGGCCCCACCAGTGCCCGACCGATGCGGGACGTCACGCTGTCGGACACGATCAAGAAACGGCGCCGCACTCAAACGATGCGCCACGACCCGGAGGGAACGATCATGGATAGAAGCACGGTCACCGACAACGGTCTTTCCGCGTCCGACGTCACCACGAGCACGTCGCCCGACAACCCGACGACCCCCGCCAACGGCCCCGTCATGACGCCGGAGCCCGAGCTGACCGATGGCTTCCACCTCGTCATCGACGCGCTCAAGCTCAACGACATCACCACCATCTACGGCGTGCCCGGCATCCCGATCACCGACCTCGGCCGCCTCGCGCAGGCCGCCGGCATGCGCGTCATCTCCTTTCGCCACGAGCAGCACGCCGGCAATGCCGCGGCCATCGCCGGCTACCTCACCAAGAAGCCGGGCATCTGCCTGACCGTCTCGGCGCCGGGCTTCCTCAACGGCCTCACCGCTCTGGCGAACGCCACCACCAACTGCTTCCCGATGATCCTGATCTCGGGCTCCTCCGAGCGCGAGATCGTCGACCTGCAGCAGGGCGACTACGAGGAGATGGACCAGCTCGCCATCGCCAAACCCCTGTGCAAGGCCGCCTTCCGCGTGCTGCATGCCGCCGACATCGGCATCGCCGTGGCGCGGGCCATCCGCGCCGCCGTCTCGGGCCGTCCGGGCGGCGTCTACCTCGACCTGCCGGCCAAGCTGTTCAGCCAGGTGATGGAGGCCGAGGCCGGCGCGAAGTCGCTGGTCAAGGTGATCGACGCGGCGCCGGCGCAGCTGCCCGCCCCCTCCGCCATCGCCCGCGCCCTCGACGTGCTCAAGAGCGCCAAGCGGCCGCTGATCGTGCTCGGCAAGGGCGCCGCCTACGCCCAGGCCGACGAGGCGATCCGCACGCTGGTCGAGACCAGCGGCATCCCCTACGTGCCCATGAGCATGGCCAAGGGCCTGTTGCCCGACACCCACGCCCAGTCGGCCGGCGCCGCCCGCTCCCTCGTCCTCAAGGACGCCGACGTGGTCCTGCTGATCGGCGCCCGCCTCAACTGGCTTCTGTCGCACGGCAAGGGCAAGACCTGGGGTGCGCCCGGCTCGAAGAAGTTCATCCAGATCGACATCGAGCCCAAGGAGATGGACTCGAACGTCGAGATCGTCGCCCCGGTCGTCGGCGACATCGAGTCCTGCGTCGAGGCCCTCCTCAAGGGCATGGGCAAGGACTGGGCGGCACCGCCCGCGGCCTGGACCGATGCGATCACCGCCAAGAAGGAGGAGAACCTCTCCAAGATGGCGGGCAAGCTGCGCAAGAACGCGGCGCCCATGGACTTCCACGGCGCGCTCGGGGCCCTGCGCACCGTCATCAAGGAGCGGCCGGACGCGATCCTCGTGAACGAGGGCGCCAACACCCTCGATCTCGCCCGCGGCATCATCGACATGTACCAGCCGCGCAAGCGCCTCGACGTCGGCACCTGGGGCATCATGGGCATCGGCATGGGCTTTGCCGTCGCCGCGGCCGTGGAGACCGGCAAGCCGGTGCTGGCGGTGGAGGGCGACTCGGCCTTCGGCTTCTCCGGCATGGAGGTGGAGACCATCTGCCGCTACGACCTGCCGGTCTGCATCGTGGTGTTCAACAACAACGGCATCTACCGCGGCACCGACACCGACCCGACCGGTCGCGATCCGGCCACGACGGTGTTCGTCAAGGACTCCCGCTACGACAAGATGATGGAAGCCTTCGGCGGCGTCGGCGTCAACGTCACCACGCCCGACGAGCTGCTCCGGGCCGTGAACACGGCGATGGATTCCGGCAAGCCGACCCTCATCAACGCGGTAATCGACCCCCAGGCCGGCACCGAGAGCGGCAACATCGGCAGCCTCAACCCGCAGAGCGTGGTGAAGAAGAAGTAGGGGCACGAAGGGGTCGGATGTCCCGTGGCATCCGACCCCCCCGCGTCCTCATCCTGAGGTGTCCGCCCCGGCGGGCCTCGAGGGAGACCTCCGGACATCACCGCGCGAACGGGCGGGCTCCTTCGAGGCCTCCGCTTCGCTCCGGCGCCTTAGGATGAGGAAACCGGCTGGGGTCGGCCTTCGGGGCCGTTCCCGGTCCTGCGCCGACCGCTATCCATCTGGGAGCGTCCCATGAGCAAGGCTCTCGACGGCGTGAAGATCCTCGACTTCACGCATGTGCAATCCGGCCCGACCTGCACCCAGCTTCTGGCCTGGTTCGGGGCCGACGTCATCAAGGTCGAGCGGCCGGGCATCGGCGATGCGACCCGTGAGCAGCTGCAGGACATCCCCGACGTGGACAGCCTGTATTTCACGATGCTCAACCACAACAAGCGCTCGATCACCCTCGACACCAAGACGCCCACCGGCATCGAGGTGATGTGGCGCCTCGTGAAGGAATGCGACGTCCTCGTCGAGAATTTCGCGCCCGGCGCCCTCGACCGCATGGGGCTGACCTGGGAGGCGATCCAGGCGGCCAACCCGCGCATGATCCTCGCCTCGGTGAAGGGGTTCGGGCCGGGGGCCTACGAGGACTGCAAGGTCTACGAGAACGTCGCCCAATGCGTCGGCGGCGCCGCCTCGACCACCGGTTTCCGCACCGGCCTGCCGATGGTGAGCGGCGCGCAGATCGGCGATTCCGGCACCGGGCTGCATCTGGCGCTGGGCATCGTCACCGCCCTGTTCCACCGCACCCATTCGGGCCTCGGCCAGCGGGTCGATTGCGCGATGCAGGACAGCGTCCTCAACCTCTGCCGGGTCAAGCTGCGCGACCAGCAGCGCCTCGAGCGTGGTCCCTTGCGCGAATACAGCCAGTTCGGCGAGGGCATCCCGTTCGGGGATTCGGTGCCGCGGGCCGGCAACGACTCCGGCGGCGGCCAGCCCGGGCGCATCCTCAAGTGCAAGGGCTGGGAGACCGACCCGAACGCCTACCTCTATTTCATCACGCAGGGGCCGGTCTGGGCCAAGATCTGCGACGTCATCGGCGAGCCGACCTGGAAGACCCATCCGGACTACGCCACGCCCAAGGCACGGCTGCCGCACCTCAACGAGATCTTCACCCGCATCGAGGCCTGGACGATGTCCAAGACCAAGTTCGAGGCGATGGAGGTCCTCAACGAGCTCCATATCCCGTGCGGACCCATCCTTTCGATGAAGGAGATCGCCGAGGACGAGGCGCTTCGGGCCTCGGGCACCCTGGTGGAGGTGGATCACCCCACCCGCGGGCCGTATCTGACGGTGGGCAACCCCATCAAGCTGTCGGCGAGCCCGTGCGAGGTGACGCGCTCGCCGCTCCTGGGCGAGCACACCGCCGAGATCCTGCGCGACGTCCTCGGCTATTCCGACGGCGAATGCGCGGCCATCGCCCGATCCGGTGCCACCGGGGCGGTTCCCGGCCTCGCCGCGGAGTAGCGCGCCCCCTTCACTGTCTTTCCCTTTCCCGGTCGCGGTCATGGCGATCCGGGTTCCTCCCCTCCCACCTTGCGCGGCTTCGACCAACGTCGGGGCCGCGCACTTTTTTTGGCCGAGACCGGTACGCCGTCCGGACGGCACGCTCGGGAGTTGCGATCGACCCGGACGGCGCCCGTAGGGTCGCAGAGTATCGCTTCGTTCGGAACGCGGCCGCGCTTGCGGCGTTCGCCCCGCGATCCCTCGAAAACGGAGATACCCCATGGCCAACGACATGATCCCCGACATCTTCAACGGCGAGCGCAACCTCACCACCACCGAGCGGGCCGTGTCCGTCGTGCTCGGCCTGGGCATCGCCGCCGCCGCGGCGCAGCCCCGCCCGAACAAGTGGTTGAGCCTGGCGGCCCTGATCGTCGGCGCGGGCCTCGCCATGCGCGGCGCCACCGGTCACTGCGCCATCAAGTCGGTGACCCGGCAGGCCGCCTGACCCCACCACCATGGAGCGGGCCGGACCACGATGTCCGGCCCGGACACGAAAAAGGGGTGCCGCGAGGCACCCCTTTTTCGTCGGGCGGCGCGCTGGGTGCGCGCCGCGATGGTTCAGCCGTTATCAGTACGTGGTGGTGGTGCGGCGGCTGGCGATGAAGCCGTAGATGGCCAGCACCACGATGGCGCCGACGATGGCGCCGATGAAGCCAGCACCCTGGTTGGGGCCGTACCAGCCCACGGCCTGGCCGATGAAGGTGGCCACGAAGGCGCCGACGATGCCGAGGATGGTGGTCATGATGAAGCCCGACGGCTCGTTGGGGCCGGGCATGATGAACTTGGCGATGATACCGGCGATGAAGCCGATGATGATGGTGCCGATGATACCCATGGTGCGATCCTCGTAGCCGCGGTCGAAGCGACTTGGCCATTCCGTGCAGAGCAAACGCCGCACCCCTGGAACGGTTGCGCGGTCGCCCTCGACTTTGTCGCACCGCCATACGATCGCCGCCTGCGATCTGCCAGTGCGATTCGCCCATGACGAACCGCCCCTTTACGCCGGCGCCCTTCGCGCGGCACAAACGCTGCCGTGGAGCGGCGCGCGACGGGCGGGCCGCGATGAACGGGACCCGACGGATGACGGCGATCACGCGTTTCGAATCAGGCCCCCGGATGTCCCAGGCGGTCACCCACGGCGACCTCGTCTTCCTCGCCGGCCAGACCGCGGCCGAGCCGGAGGGGACCGGCGTCACCGAACAGACCGCCCAGATCCTGGGCCAGATCGACCGCCTGCTGGCGCTGGCCGGCAGCGACAAGGGTCGCATCCTCTCGGCGACGGTCTACCTTTCCGACATCGCCACCTTCGCGCAGATGAACGAGGCCTGGGAGGCCTGGGTCGACCGCGGCAACCCGCCGGCCCGGGCCACCGTCGAGGCCAGGCTGTGCGAGGCGCATTACCTCGTCGAGATCGTCGTCGTCGCCGCGCGGGCCGCCCGGTGAAGCGCCGGGCCCTGCTCGCGGCGTTCGCCCTCGCCCTGTGCGGGGCCGGCCCGGCCGCCGCGCAGGCGCCCGAGCGCGTCGTCACGATCTACAACTGGTCGGACTACATCGACCCCGTGATGCTGGAGGCCTTCACCAAGGAGACCGGCATCAAGGTCGTCTACGACACCTACGACAACAACGAGATCCTGGAGACCAAGCTGCTCGCCGGCAAATCCGGCTACGACGTGGTGGTGCCCTCCGGGCCGTTCCTGCAGCGGCTGATCAGGGCGGGGGTGTTCCAGCCCCTCGACAAGGGCAAGCTCCCCAACCTCAAGAACGCCTGGCCGGAGATCGCCCAGCGCCTGTCCGTCTACGATCCGGGCAACCTCCATGCCGTCGACTACATGTGGGGCACCACCGGCATCGGCGTGAACGTGACGGCGGTGCGCGAGCGCCTCGGGGCGAGCCAGCCGCTCAACACCTGGAGCCTCGTGCTCAACCCCGCCCTGCTCGCCAAGCTGAAGGACTGCGGGGTGATGATGCTCGATTCCCCCGAGGACCTGATCCCGAGCATGCTGCCGGCCTATGGCCTCAAGCCCGACAGCAAGCGCTGGGACGACATCACCCAGGTCACCGACGCCCTCTACAAGGTGCGCGGCTCGGTGCGGAAATTCCACTCCTCGGAATACATCAACGGGCTGGCCAACGGCGATATCTGCCTCGCGGTCGGCTACTCCGGCGACGTCATGCAGGCCAGGAAGCGCGCCGAGGAAGCCAAGAACGGCGTCGAGATCGCCTATCTTGTCCCCAAGGAAGGCGCCCTGATGTGGTTCGACGCCTTCGCCATTCCCAAGGACGCGCCGCACCCGGCGGAGGCCTATGCTTTCCTCGACTACATGCTGCGACCCGAGGTGGCCGCCGCCAACGCGAACTTCGTCTCCTACGCCAGCGGCAACCTCGCGGCGAAATCCTTCGTGAAGCCCGAGATCCTGGCCAATCCCGGCATCTACCCGGACGAGGCGACCATGGCCCGGCTGTTCACCAACACGGCCTGGGACGACCGCACGCAACGTTTCGTGACGCGGGCCTGGACGCGGGTGCGCACGGGGCGGTGACCGGGCGGGCGGCGCCGCTGCCGCCCTCCGGGTTGCGCGATCCTAATGGATATCGCCCGAGGCCGCGGGCCCGGCCTCGGCGCCGTCGAGCGCCGATCCCTTGGCCCCCGACAGGCTCCAGTTCCATAGGGCCGCCGCAGGCAGAGGCAGCATCAGGAACCAATGCTCCAGGGTGGCGAGCGCCATCATGGTGGTGAGGATCGTGAGGCCGACCACCTCGTGAGGGAGAGCCGCACCGTCGAAGGCCGCCATGCCGAGCATCACCGTGAGCGCCGTCCCGAGGCTCACGGAGACGGGAAACAGCAGGTTCATCGGCTTGTTGGTGAGGAAGCACGACAGGTAGCTCAGGTGGGCGGGCAGGAACTCCGCGTTGAGGTTGCGCACGCCCAGGAACATGTTGAGGCGGGCCGAGAGGTTCATCCCCCACAGGATCAGGTAGGTCCACAGGGCGAACCGGTTGGGCTCGTCCCAGGTCATGGCGAGGATGGCGAGCGCGCCGGCCACGATCGCCGCCTCGTGCCACAGGCTGGTGGCGGCCGCGGCCCGGAAGCGGGCGAAGCCCCGCGTGCCGGGCGCGCAGCCGGTGGTGCGCGGGCCGGAGATGAAGCCCATGTAGTAGCTCATCTCCTGCCAGCCCCAGACCAGCAGCGCGCCGGTGAAGGCGGTGTAGACCCCCGCCTCGCTGGCGTCACCGGCGCTGGTGCCGATCGCAAAGAGCGCGCCGGCGAGCACCAGGGTGCCCGCCGCCATGCTCCACCCATGGGTATGCCGCGGCCGCAGGTCGAGGAACAGGATCACGCCGGTGGAGAACCACCACACCACGATCGCGTAGAGGGCGGGGACGGCATAGGCGGCCATGCTACCAGACCGGCTCGAGCCGGATCTCGGCCGGCATCGGGTTGTCGATGGTCGGCAGGGCGTAGAGTCGGGCGAAGTTGACCGCCGAGGCCGCGATCCAGGCCCCGTGCTTGAGCTTGCCGATCAGGCCGCCTTGAGCCTTCGCGTCCGCGATCCCGTTCGAACAGGTCAGGAGCCGATCAAGCGCCTGCTTGAACTTCGGGTTGTCGAGGTCGAGGGTGAGCGGGAAGGTCTGCTTGGAGATCTCCGAGGTGATGCGGAACACCTGGAAGTCGTACTCGGTCGGATCGACCCCGAGCGCCTTGTGGAAATGCGGGCGGCAATGGTCGCGCACGTACATCGTTGCGAAGACCGCGAGCAGAAAGAACTTGATCCAGTAGCGGTTTAGCCCGGTCGTCAGCTTCGGGTTGGCGCGCATGAGCAGGGCGAAGGCCTCGCCGTGCCGGAACTCGTCGTTGCACCACTTCTCGAACCACTTGAAGATCGGGTGGAAGCGCTTCTCAGGGTTCTTCTCGAGTTCGCGGAAGATGGTGATGTAGCGGGCGTAGCCGATCTTCTCGGAGAGGTAGGTGGCGTAGAAAATGAACTTCGGCCGGAAGAAGGTGTACTTCTTCGACTTGGTCAGGAACCCGAGGTCGACGCCGATCCCGAAGTCCTTGAGCACGTCGTTGATGAAGCCGGCATGGCGCGCCTCGTCGCGGCTCATGAGGCCGAACAATTCGCGGATGTCGGGATTCTTGGCGCGCTTGCGCATCTCGGCGTAGAGCACGCAGCCCGAGAACTCGGCGGTGATCGACGAGACCAGGAAGTCCATGAACTCCTTGCGCAGGTCCGGATCGAGGCCCGACATGTCGATGTCGAACTCCTCGTTGCGGACGAAGTGGCGCTTGTTCGGGTCGGCCTTCAGCTCCGCGATGAGGATGTCCCACTGCCGGCGCACCGGCTCCACGTCGGTGCGGTCGAGCTCGACGAAGTCCGTGGTGTAGAAGCGCGGGCTGAGGAAGGTCGTCTCCTGCGCCGCCTTGGTGCCCTCGTTGAGGGGGTACTTCGGCTGATGGCCCTTGGGAGCCTGATGCTGGATCGACACGTTCACAGGCGCCTCCTCTCGGAAAAGCTGACTTCGTAGAGTTCGGTGAGTTCGAAATTGCCGGTGAGCTTGGTCCAGAGCCGTTCGACCGGGCCGGCCCGCGTCACGGTGGCCGTGCGGTGGACGACGATGCGTTCGCCGTAGGGCACCGAGGTCGGCGAATCGTGGACCTGGACCTCGTCGCCCGGCTCGATCTCGAAGGCGGCGTCGAGGACGACGTGGGCGTGGAGGCTCTCGGGCGTCTGCTCGATCTCGACGGTGCAGGGCACCTCGACGACCCGGCGTCCCCAGGTCTTTGCCCAGCCCATCATCGCACCACCCCGGCGCCGGCCTCGAGGGCCGGCATCAGCCGGGCGAAGGCCTGGGCATTGGCGGGGCCGAAGGCACCGAGGTTGACCTTGCGGCCTGTCTGCTCGTCCTCGAGCTGGAGGCTGCCGTCGTCGAAGCGCGTGAGCCGGAACGGCTGGTCGCGGGTGAGCCCGCTGCGCAGGCGGGACTGCCCGAAGCCGCGCAGCGTCGCGCGGATGAAATTGTCCTGGCCCGGTTCCACCGTGAAGATCAGATCGCCGGTGCGGTCGTCGCGGATGGTGATCGATCCGTCCGTCTGGTCGTCGGCCCGGATCTCCACCGTCTTGAGCATCTGCGCCGGGGGCATCTCGGTGATGCCGATCCGCTCCTCGCGGCCGATCATCACCGCGAGCATGGCAAAGCCCAGGAGGCCCGCCGCCCCCGTCAGGATCAGGCCCGGAACCGGCCCTCCCCCCTTCGTCCCTGACTTTGCCGTCGTGTCGGACATCGTCCTGCTCCCTAGCTCGCGGCGGCGAGGCGCGGGGGACGCGGGGCACTACGGGGCCGCGCGACGATCACCGGGCTTGCCGATTCTTCTCGTTGTGGTTCCAGCGTGGCGGCGATGGCGCGGGCCAGGATGCCGGCCACCTCCCCCGCGTCGGGGACGGACCGCATCATCGGCTCGGGCCGGCTGACATGCCAGGGCCGTGCGTGCGGCCAGAGATGAAGGTAAGCGACACGGTTGCCGGAACGCAACAGGATCGGCAGGTCCCCGGTGCCGTCGCGGAAGCGGCGCAAGCCCGCATCCTCGATCAGCGCGAAGGGCAGGTTCAGGGTCATCGGCAGGGCGACACCGTAGCGCATGACGAGGCGCCGGTTGGTGATCGTGTAGGTGGTGCTGCGCGCGGTCAGCCAGCCGATCAGGGCGAGCAGTCCGATGGCGCCCGCCCCGAGGGCCAGGGTCGGTCCGACGGCCACGGCCGCCTCGACGAACCGGCCCTCGGCCAGCAGCGGCACGCCGGCCCAGAGGGTCAATCCGGAAAACCAGGCCGCCACGAGGCCGACGTGGAGCGTCCGGAAGGCGATCCCGGCGGCGCGGGGGCGGCCCTGCCAGAGAACGTGTTCCCCGGCAGGCAGGGGGGCGGGCAGGCCCGGAGGGGCGTCGAAGGCGTTGGGGGGAAGGCTGACGGATTCGCTCACAGGATGGCCTCCTGGCGCTGGGGGGTGGCGTAGAGGGTGCCCGCGCCGAAGAAGGCCATGATCCGCTCCTCCTCGTAGAGGGTGACCGAATCGGCGTCCTTGGTCCCGGGGATGTCGACGAACTGCGACGCGAGGAGCGCCTCGGTCTGGACGACGCCGGAGAACAGGCCGAGCTTGCAGAAGGCGCCGGGCATCAGCACCCGGCGTCCGCCGGCGCTCAGTTCGACTTCGTAGTAGCGGATCATCGACTCGCCGCGGTCGACCCAGAGGTCGCTGACGGTGCCGGCGACCTTGCGGTCGGCGCCGACCACGTCGCGGCCGATCGGGTTCGGGCCGGCCTCGTGCACCACGAAGTGATCGGCCACCCGCAGCGGGACGATGCGCTTCTCGCCGTCCCAGGTGCGGTCGTGATGATCGTCGCGGTCGACGTAGGAACCGGGGCCGATGGCGTCGTGGAGGCCGTCGGTGTCGGGCTCCAGGGGCGCGCCGGGCCAGATCTCGTGCTTGTGGCCGCGGTAGTTCCAGGCGTTGGGGCCGCCCGTCTGCGGCGCGCTCTTGGTCTCGCCGTTCGACAGGTGGAAGAACTTGGGCGTGGGGATCAGGATCGGGTCGGGGCTTGGCCGGCCGGCCATCGCCTCGGACTCGAGGGGGTAGCCCTCGCGGCGGTCTTCCCGGCGCAGGTAGAAGACCAGCCCCGCGAAGAAGATCCAGAATGCGTACAATACGACCTGCGCCACGTCGACGTAGCCGGTGATCTCACCTCTTGGCATCGGACTTCCTCCCCGGTCTTCAGTGTGTTGGATGGGTGTGGATGGTGGCCGGCAGGGCGAGCCCGCCGGACCGGCGCGAGGTCGTGTCCCGCACCAGCGGGCCGATCGCGACGAGGGTCGCGAACAGGAGCGCGATCTCGAGGTGGTAGACGACGAGATAGCCGGTGGCGGGATCGTTCAGGGTCTCGCCCAGGGCCCCCGACTCGGCGAGATGCGAGGCGACGTCGCGCAGGATGCCGCTCGCCGCGATGGCCACGCCGGCGGCGCTCGCCTGGACCGCTCCCCAGGCGCCGAGCGCCAGGCCGGTGTCCTCCGGGCCGGCCTTGGCCATGGAGGCCGTCAGCGTGCCGTGGGCGAACAGCCCGCCGCCCAACCCGATCAGCAGGACGCCGGTGGCGAAGAGCTGGGCCGACCCCAATGGCGCGGCGAACACCACCGCCGAGAAGGCGAGGATCCCCACCACCGTGCCCGAGGCGGCGACCCGGAAGGCGTCGCCGCCCCGGTTGAGCCAGCGCGCGGCGAGGAAGAGGCCGATGCCGCCGCCCGCCGCCAGCATCGCCGTCAGAGCGGTGGTGGTGGCCACCGGCAGGCGCAGGATCTGGCCGCCGTAGGGTTCGAGCAGGATGTCCTGCATCGAGAAGGCGGCGGTGCCCAGGCCGGTGGCCACGAGGCGCCGGCGGGCGAGCCCGCTGCCGGCATAGGTCGCCCAGGAGTCCGAGAACGACGGGCGCGGGGCCGAGCGGTCGGTGCGGCCGGGCTGGCGGGCCTCCTGCTTCCACAGGGCGATGCCGTTGAGCACGATGGTGACCACGGCGGTGCCCTGGATCACCTGGATCAGCCTCAGGGGCGAGAAGTTGGCGAGCGCCAGGCCGAAGACGACCGCACTCACCACCATGCCGACCAGCAGCATGGCGCAGAGCAGCGCCACCACCCGCGGCCGGGCGTGGGCCGGGGCGAGGTCGGTGGCCAGCGCCAGGCCCACGGTCTGGGTGGTGTGGAGGCCCGCACCCACCATGACGAAGGCGAGGGCTGCCGCCACATGGCCGGGCCAGGCCGGGCCGGTGGTGTCGCCCGACAGGATCAGGAGGGCGAAGGGCATGATGGCGAGGCCGCCGAACTGCAGCAGCGTGCCGAACCAGATGTAGGGGACGCGGCGCCAGCCGAGCACCGAGCGGTGGGTGTCGGAGCGGAAGCCCACGAGGGCCCGCAGCGGGGCGAAGACCAGCGGCAGCGACAGCATCACGGCCACGATCCAGGCCGGCACCGCGAGTTCGACGATCATCACCCGGTTGAGGGTGCCGATGAGCAGCACGGCGGCCATGCCGACGGTGACCTGGAACAGCGACAGCCGCAGGAGCCGACCCAGCGGCAGCTCCGGCGTCGCCGCGTCGGCGAAGGGCATGAACGGCATGATGCCGGGCCCCAGCCGCATTAGCGCCCGCGTGGTGAGGCCGCCAATCTTCATCGCGCCAGCTCGATGGCGTTCGACAGGTAGAAGCCGCTGTTGACCCGCTTGGTCCGCTTCACGGCAAAGCCCTGGAGCACCGCCTCCTTGGCGATCCGCCTGCGCAGGGCGCCCTCGGTGATCGGCACGATGGCGGGCGCCCGGTCGCCGCGCGGGAACAGCCGCCCGGCCGTCCACATCAGGGTGAGCAGCGCCGTGCGCGGGGCCACCGTGAACACCACCGACCCGTCGGTGCGTAGCCCGAGTTCTGCCAGTGCCCGGGTGATGTCGGCGGCGTTGTAATGGATCAGGCTGTCCATCGCGACGACGTGGTCGAAGCGCCCGAGCCAGGGGTCGAGCATGTCGCCGACCCGGAAGTCGATGCGTTCGCCGCCCAGGATCTCGGCGCTGCGCTCGCGGGCGAGGCCCACGAGGGTCGGCGAGACGTCGATGGCCACCACCTCGGCCCCGCGCCGGGCCGCCTCGACGCTGAGCGCGCCGGTGCCGCAGCCGGCGTCCAGCACGCGCTTGCCGGTGAGGTCCTCGGGCAGCCACGACAGCAGGTTGGCCCGCATGGCGTCGCGCCCGGCCCGCACCGTGGCGCGGATCTTCGAGACCGGGGCGTCGGTGGTGAGCCGGGCCCAGGCGTCGACCGCGGTGCGGTCGAAGTAGGTGGTCAGCTGCGAGCGGCGCTCGGCGTAGGATGCGCTGGTCATCGGCCCGTCTCCCCCTAGTCGAAGCCAAGGAATTCGAAGAGGTCGCGGTCCTTCATCGGCATCGCCGAGAGGGGCTTGCCGCCGGCCCAGAGGTGGGCGGCCAGGCGCATGTACTCGTCGGTGACCGCGATGAGCTCGGGCGTCGGCTCCATCTCGAACAGGGTCGACTTCTTGAGGCGCGAGCGCCGGACCACGTCGAGGTCGGGGAAGTGGGCGATGCGCTCGAGGCCCACCGCGGCGTTGAAGCGGTCGATCTCGTCGGTCTTGGCCGAGCGGTTGGCGATGACGCCGCCCAGGCGCACGGGGTAGTTCTTCGACTTCGAATGGATGGCGGCCACGATCCGGTTCATGGCGAAGATCGAGTCGAAGTCGTTGGCGGTGACGATCAGCGCCTGGTCGGCGTGCTGGAGCGGCGAGGCGAAGCCGCCGCAGACCACGTCGCCGAGCACGTCGAAGATGACGACGTCGGTGTCCTCGAGGAGGTGATGCTCCTTGAGGAGCTTGACGGTCTGGCCGACGACGTAGCCGCCGCAGCCGGTGCCGGCCGGAGGCCCGCCGGCTTCCACGCACATGACGCCGTTGTAGCCCTCGGCCACGAAGTCCTCGATCCGCAACTCCTCGGAGTGGAAGCCGACCGCCTCGAGGGCGTCGATCACCGTCGGGGCGAGGCGCTTGGTGAGCGTGAAGGTCGAATCGTGCTTGGGGTCGCAACCGATCTGAAGAACGCGCTTGCCGAGCTTGGAGAAGGCCACCGACAGGTTCGACGAGGTCGTCGACTTGCCGATGCCGCCCTTGCCGTACACCGCGAAGACCTTGGCGGTGCCGATCTTCAGGGTCGGGTCGAGTTCGACCTGGACGCTGCCCTCGGGCTGACGCGAGACGACGGGGTTCCTGATGGCGATGTTCATGCTGCGACCCCAGTGGTGATGCCTTCGAGACGGTCTTCCAGTTCCTCCTCGGCGCGGTCGAGCGCGTCGCGCGTCTCCGCGTCGGGGGTCCAGAAGCCGCGCCGGTGCGCTTCGATCAGGCGTTGGGCCACCTTGGCCGACGCCGTCGGGTTCAGAGCGGCCATGCGTTCGCGCATGGCCGGGTCGAGGACGAAGACCGAGGTGATCTCCTTGTAGACCCAGGGTTCGACCTGGGAGGTCGTGGCCGACCAGCCAACGGTGTTGGTGAGGTGGGTCTCGATCTGGCGCACGCCCTCGTAGCCGTGGGCGAGCATGCCCTCGTACCACTTCGGGTTGAGGATGCGGGTGCGGGTCTCGATGGCGACCTGCTCGGAGAGGGAGCGGACGCAACCCTCGCCGCGGGTCTGGTCGCCGATGTAGACCGGGGCCTCGATGCCGCCCTTGGCCTGCTTGACCGCCCGGCTGATGCCGCCGAGCGTATCGAAGTAGTGGTCGACGGTGGTGACGCCGAGCTCCACCGAATCGAGGTTCTGGTAGGCGAGGTCGACGTCGGCGAGCACGCTCTTGAGGAGGGCGGCGTGCTGCACGGCGCGGCCGTCGCGGCCGTAGGCGAAGCCCTTGCGGCGGGCATAGGTGTCGGCGAGTTCGTCCTCGTCCTCCCAGCGGCCGTTCTCCACGAGGTGGTTGACGTTGGAGCCGTAGGCGCCCTCGGCGTTGCCGAAGACCCGGAGGGACGCCGTCTCCATGTCGCCGCCGTGGACGCGCTGGTATGCGAGGGCGTGCAGGCGGACGAAGTTCTGCTCCACCGGCTCGTCGGCGGTGGCCGCCAGGAGGCAGGCCTCGGCCAGGAGCTTGATCTGGAGGGGGAGCAGGTCGCGAAAGATGCCCGACAGGGTGACGACCACGTCGATGCGCGGACGGCCGAGCTCGGCCAGCGGGATCAGTTCGGCCCCCGTGAGCCGGCCGTAGCCGTCGAAGCGCGGCCGCGTGCCCAGCAGCGCCAGCACCTGCCCGATCGGGCCGCCCTCGTTCTTGAGGTTGTCGGTGCCCCACAGGACGATGGCGACGGTCTTGGGGAGCGGCAGCCCGTCCGCCTTGTGCCGGTCGAGGATGCGCTGGGCCTGGATGGCCCCGTCCTTGACCGCGAAGGCGCTCGGGATGCGGAAGGGATCGAAGCCGTGGAGGTTGCGCCCCGTCGGCAGGATCGAGGGCGTGCGCAGGAGGTCGCCGCCGGGGGCCGGGCGGATGAAGCGGGCGTCGAGCGCCCGCAGGATGGCGGGGACCTCGCTGTCGCCGGTGAGCAGGCGGTTCGTGGCCGCGAGTTCCCGCAGGATCGGCAGGTCGGTGGCCACCGGCACCGTGCCGGAGGCCGAGAGCGCCGCCTCCGGCGTGGCGCCGCCGACGAGGGCTGAGACCGACGCCCGGTCGAGCCTGGTCCCATGGGCCGAATCGGCCATGGCCAGCAGCATGTCGATGCGCTCGTCGACGGAGAGGGCCTCGCCGACCACGTGCAGGCCGTGCGGGATCAGGGTGTATTCCAGGTCGAGGATCTCGGCGCCGATGCGGGCGATCTCGGCCCCGGCGCGGGTTCCCCAGGCCGGCTCCGCCTGGGCCAGGTCGACCAGTGCCGCCTGGGCCTGGATCAGCACCGCGATGTCCTCGCGCTCCGCCTGTGCCTCCGGCTCGGTGCCGCGCCAGCGTTCGATGGCGCCCTTCACGTCGAGGAGGCCGCGATAGAGCCCGGCATGGGCGATCGGGGGGGTGAGGTAGCTGATCAGGGTGGCCGAGGACCGGCGCTTGGCGATGGTGCCCTCGGACGGATTGTTGGCCGCGTAGAGGTAGAGGTTGGGCATGTCGCCGATCAGGCGGTCCGGCCAGTCGGTGGCCGAGAGGCCGCTCTGGCGGCCGGGCATGAATTCGAGCGCCCCGTGCGTCCCGAAGTGCAGGAGGGCGTGGGCTTTGAAATCGTCGCGCAACCAGCGGTAGAAGGCCGAGAAGGCGTGGGTGGGGGCGAACCCCTTCTCGAACAGGAGCCGCATCGGGTCGCCCTCGTAGCCGAAGGCGGGCTGGATGCCGACGAAGACGTTCCCGAACTCGGCCCCGAGCACGAAGATCGACGATCCGTCCGACTGCTGCTTGCCCGGCGCGGGCCCCCATTGCGCCTCGATCTCCGCCAGGTGCCGCTCGCGCCGCACGTGGGTGTCCACCGAGATGCGGGTGTGGACGTTGGCCATGGCGCCGAAGCGCGCCGCATTGCCGACCACCACCCGCTCGCGCAGGTCGTCGACGCTCTCGGGCACCTCCACCGCGTAGCCGGCCGCCTTCATGGCGGCCAGCGTGCGAAACAGCGATTCGAACACTGAGAGGTAGGCGGCCGTGCCGGTGTTGCCGGCGTTGGGCGGGAAGTTGAAGATCACGATGCCGACCTTGCGCTCGGCCCGCTCGCTGCGGCGCAGGCGCACGAGCCGGTCGACGCGGGCGGCGAGCATGCCGGCGCGCTCGACGCAGGAATGCATGTCGCGGTCGTCCTCGCCCGAGGGGAAGACGCAGGCGACGTGACAGCCCTTGCAGGCCGCGCCCGACTTGTCGGAGCGGCCGCCGAACAGCATCGAGCCGGTGGCGCCGTCGAGTTCGGGGATCGCGACCATGATGGTCGTCTCCACCGGCAGGAGGCCACGCTCCGAGGCGCCCCATTGCTCCAGGGTCTGCAGCTCGGCCGGGTAGGCGGCGACGTAGGGCACGTCGACCGCGGCCAGGATCTCCTCCGCCGCGCGGGCGTCGTTGTAGGCCGGGCCGCCCACCAGCGAGAAGCCGGTGAGCGAGACCATCGCGTCGATGGTGGCGACGCCGTCCTTGAGGAAGTACCGCTCGATGGCCGGGCGCGAGTCGAGGCCGCTGGCGAAGGCGGTGATGACGCGAAGGCCACGCGCCTCCAGGGCGGCGATGACGCCGTCGTAATGGGCGGCGTTGCCCGCCAGCATGTAGGAGCGCAGGCCGAGCACGCCGACGGTGCCGCGGCTGCCGGCGGACGGCAGGTCGTCGAGGGACTCCGACATCCGGCCGGGGAGGCGCGGATGGTAGACGCCGACCTCCGGGTAGGTGACGGGGGCCGCGGCCCTCAACCGGCCGCGCAGGACCTTGCGCTCGCCGCTCGCATAGCGGTCCACCAGGGCGCGGATCATGTTGAGGACGTTCTCGTCCGAGCCGGCCAGCCAGTACTGCAGGGTGAGGAAGTAGGCGCGCACGTCCTGGGCGGTGCCGGGGATGAAGCGCAGGATCTTGGGCAGGCGCTTGAGCATCTTCATCTGCTCGGCGCCGGCGCTGGCGCTGCGCTCCTTGGGCGCGCCGCGCAGGCGCTTGAGCAGGCCCATGGCGCCGCCGCTCTTGGAGCCGTCCATCGAGAAGGCGCCGACCCGGGTGAGCTTGGTCACCTCGCTGGCGCTCATCATGCACAGCATCGCGTCGCAATGGTCGCGGCGGGCGCGCAGGTCGGCGATGATCGGCTGGAAGTGATCCTCCATGAACAGCATCGCGCAGATCACGATGTCGCCCGCGGCGATGTCGGCGCGGCAGCGTGCCAGCTTCTCGGGATGGTCCCCGAACTCGGTGGCCGCGTGCAGGACCAGGGTGAGGCCGGGGATGTCGCGCTGCAGGTCGCGGCGCGCCCGGTCGACGGCGCTCGCGAGGTGGGTGTCCATCGTCACGATGACGATGCGCACCGGAGTGGGCTCAGCGACCGAAATGCGCTTTTGCATCGTACAACGTCTCGACGGTGATGAGGGGGAGCGCCTGCTCGCGGGCGAAACGCTCGGTGTTCGCGCGGGCCTTGCCCCGCACGAAGAACGGGATCTTCTTCAGTTCCTTCTCGGCGGCGGCGTCCCACAGGGAGACGACGACGGTGTCCTTGGCGGTCGGTTGGGCTGGTGGCGGCGCGGGTTGGGCGAGGGTGTCTCGGGCGAGGGCGGCCTGGGCCGCCTCGGGGACCGGTGCGGGGCTCGGCCCGCCGTGGCGGGTGTGGTGCGAGGGGGCCGCGCCGTCGTGGAACTCGGGATCCTCGCGGAACATCCCGAGCAGGTGCTCCTCCAGCCCCATCATCAGGGGGTGGACGAGGGTGTCGAACAGGACGTTGGCGCCTTCGAAGCCCATCTGCGGCGAATGCCGGGCGGGGAAATCCTGCACGTGGATCGGGGCCGAGATCACGGCGCAGGGCAGGCCCAGGCGCTTGGCGATATGGCGCTCCATCTGGGTGCCGAGCACCATCTCGGGCTGGGCCGCCTGGATGGCGGCCTCCACGTCGAGGTAGTCGTCGGTGATCGTCGCCTCGATGCCGTGGACCTCGGCCTCGGCCCGGACCTCGCGGGCGAACTCGCGGGCATAGGTGCCGAGCCCCACGACCCTGAAGCCGAGCTCCGTGGCCGCCACCCGCGCCATCGCCACCGCATGGGTGGCGTCGCCGAAGATGAAGACGCGCTTGCCGGTGAGGTAGGTCGAATCCACCGAGCGCGAGTACCAGGGCAGGCGCGAGGGCGCGCCGGCCAGCACCGGCGAGGGATCGATCCCCGTGAGCGCGGCGATCTCCTCGACGAAGCGGATGGTGGCCGCGACGCCGATCGGCACCGTCTCGACCATCGGCTGGCCGAAGGTCTTCTGGAGGTATTGCGCGGCGACCCTGGCCACCTCGGGGTAGAGCACGACGTTGAAGTCGGCCGCCCCGAGGCGCCCGAGGTCGGACGGGCTGGCGCCCATCGGGGCCACCACGTTGACGTCGATGCCGAGCCGGTCGAGCAGGCTCCTGATCTCGATGAGGTCGTCGCGGTGGCGGAAGCCCAGGGCGGTGGGGCCGAGGATGTTACAAAGGGGGCGCCGACCGTCTGCGCTCGCGCGTGCGGTCCCGGCGGCGGGCGGCGGTCCAGACAGCGCCCGCACCAGACGGTAGAAGGTCTCCGAGGCGCCCCAGTTCTCTTTCTTCTGATAGGCCGGCAGGTCCAGCGGGATCACCGGGATCGGCAGGGCCAGGGCCTTGGCCAACCCGCCCGGATCGTCCTGGATGAGCTCGGCGGTGCAGGAGGCGCCGACGATCATCGCCTCGGGCTTGAAGCGCTCGTAGGCGGCGGCCACCGCGTCCTTGAAGATCGCGGCGGTGTCCGAGCCGAGGTCGCGGGCCTGGAAGGTGGTGTAGGTGACCGGCGGGCGGGCATCGCGCCGCTCGATCATCGTGAAGAGCAGGTCGGCATAGGTGTCGCCCTGGGGGGCGTGCAGCACGTAGTGCAGGCCGCGCATGGCGGTGGCCACGCGCATGGCGCCGATGTGGGGCGGTCCCTCGTAGGTCCAGACGGTGAGCTGCATGGTCTCAGACCTCCAGCCGCGTGCGGCGGACCAGGGGGCGCGCGAACAGCTCGGCGAGGTCGCCGGCCTGGTCGTAGCCCTGGATCGGGGTGAACAGGAGTTCGATCGACCACTTGGTCGCCAGCCCCTCGGCCTCGAGGGGGTTGGCGAGACCGAGGCCGCACACCGTGAGGTCGGGGCGCGCCGCTCGGCAGCGGTCCATCTGGTCGTCGAGGCTCTGGCCCTCCACCACCTGCGTGCCGGCGGGCAGCATCGCGATCTCGTCGGCGAGGTGGCCGCGGTGGAGGTAGGGCGTGCCGACCTCCACGAGCTGCGTCCCCATCTCCCGCGACAGGAAGCGGGCGAGCGGGATTTCGAGCTGCGAATCGGGAAAGAAGAACACCCGCTTGCCCGCCAGCCGCTGGCGATAGGGGGCGAGCGCCGTGGCCGCCCGGGCGCGGCCGGGTGCCGTGGCCGCCTCGAACCGCTCGGGCGCGACGCCGAAGGCATCCGCCGCGGCCCGCAGCCAGGCGGTGGTACCCTCCGACCCCAGGGGGAACGGCGCGGCGATCCGGCCGGCGCCGCGCTCTTCGAGGGCGCGGGCGGTATCGGTGAGGAAGGGCTGGGCCAGGAGGTAGCGGGTCGACGGCCCGACGGCGGGAAGCTCGTCGGCCTTGCGGGCGGGCAGGAACGCCACCGGCGCGATGCCGAGTTCGGAAAACAGGCGCGAGAACTGGTCCTCGACCACGTCGGCCAGCGCCCCGACCACCAGGAGGGCGGGGGCCGCGTCGGCCTCGGCCCGCGGCATCTCGGGGACGAGGGCGGCCAGGCACGCGTCCTCGCCCTGCGTGAAGGTGGTCTCGATGCCGCTGCCCGAGTAGCTGAGCACCCGCACGTCCGGCGAGACCCGCCGCGACAGGCGCTGGGCGGCGCGGGTGAGGTCGAGCTTGATCACCTCGGACGGGCAGGAGCCCACGAGGAACAGGAGGCGGATGTCGGGGCGCCGCTCGATCAGGCGGCGCACCACCCGGTCGAGCTCGTCGTTCATATCGGTGATGCCGGCCAGGTCGCGCTCGTCCATGATCGCGGTGGCAAAGCGCGGCTCGGCGAAGATCATCACGCCGGCGGCGGACTGGATCAGGTGGGCGCAGGTGCGCGAGCCGACCACGAGGAAGAACGCGTCCTGGATCTTGCGATGCAGCCACACGATGCCGGTGAGGCCGCAGAAGACGGCGCGCTGGCCGCGCTCCTGGCGGATCGTGACGCCGGTGTCGGTGCAGGCGGCGTCGAGGCTGGGGACGGGAGCGTGGGCGTTCATCGGGCGGCCTCCGCGAAGGAGGAGAGGTCCGACGGCGCCTGCAGCCGCGCGGCGCGCAGCTTGAGCAGGAACTGCGTCGCGTTGATCGCGTAGGTGGCGTAGGCCGCGAGCGCCAGGAGCATCAGCCCGGTGGTGTCGAGCCGGCCGGTCAGCAGGGCGGCGAGATAGGCGGTGTGCAGGGCCAGGACCGCCATGCTCACCATGTCCTCCCAGTAGAAGGCCGGGGCGAACAGGTAGCGGCCGAAGACGACCTTCTCCCAGATCGCGCCGGTGACCATGATCGCGTAGAGCACGACGGTCTTGATCACGACCGAGGCGTTGGCCGCCGCCTCGCCCTCGCCGGTGGCCAGGGTGCGCAGCACCAGCGCCAGGCTCACGAGAAACACGAAGAACTGCAGCGGCGCCAGGATGCCCTGGACCAGGGTCCAGACCGTGGCGTCGCGCCGGACCCGTTCGGCCGGCGTGTAGAGGGGTCGTCCCGTCTGGCCCTTGAAGGGACCCATCGCGTCCGCCCCTGTCCTGCTGGCCGCCTCGGGAGGGCAGCCGTTGAGGGAGAGGTTAGGAAGGCCCCGTCAGAGTGTCAAGCTGGCTTTACGTCAATCTCACTGGACATCCGCGTGCGAGCCGGGTTACAACTCGTGCGTTGCCAAAACCTCGGGGAGGCGTATCGTCGCTCGTCGGGAACCTGAACGCCACGGGTTTTCCGGGGCGCTCGTGCCCGGACACCATCATCCGATACGACGGTCGATGATATTTCAAGGGCGTCACAAGACGTCGCGCTCGACACGCAAGATCGAGGTCAACAAGAAGCCGTCATCAACATTGGGAGGGACCAATGGACGACTTGAGGCAGCATCGGGACCAGTATTCCTTTCACGACGGCGCGAACGGCTGCGATCTTCCGGGATCGGGCGAGGCGGACGCCCTGTCCGAACTCCTGCGTGTCGCGACCCCCACCCTTTGGCACGGCGACCTCGCCAGGATCGTGGAGGCCGAGATCATTCCACGTATGATGCTGGCCCTGCGCGACGACCCCTTCCCGGAGCCGGCCCGCCGCGCGACGCCGACGCCGGAGGAGATCGCGTCCTTCGCCGACCTGATGCTGGCGCCAGGCCGCGACGACGCCGAGCCGCGGGTCGCCGGCATGATGGCGGCGGGCCTCTCCCTGGAAAGTCTGCTGCTCGACCTGCTGGCTCCGACGGCGCGGCATCTCGGGGTTCTCTGGGAGGAGGACCTGTGCGATTTCACCGAGCTCACCATCGCGATGGGCCGGCTGCAGCGGATCACCCACGACCTGCGCCTCCGGTTCGACGAGCCGGTCCGGGTGTCGCGCGGACACAGAGTCCTGCTGGCGACCTGCCCCGGCGAGACCCATTGCTTCGGGCTCAGCCTGCTCGAACGCTTCTTCCACGATGCCGGCTGGGACGTGACCTGCCTGACGCAGGCCGACGGCCCCGACGCGCTGCGGCGGGTGCGCCGGGAGTGGTTCGACATCGTCGGCCTCTCGCTCGGCAGCGAGACGCTGCTGCCGGTCCTGGCCGAGACGGTGAGCGAGCTTCGGCAAACCTCACGCAACCCCGACCTGCACATCATGGTCGGCGGTCCGATCTTCGTGGATAACCCCGGCCATCTCGTCCGAGTCGGAGCCGATGCGACCGCGAGCGATGCGCGTGACGCCATTGCCATCGCCGAGCGTTTGCTTGATCTGCATGCCCGAGCCTGCTGAAAGACCCGTCTGACGGCATCACACCTTGGTGATCTTTGACCAGTCTGGCGCTTCCTGCCGCAACCTCGTCGTTCGCGGCCCTTCATCAAACCCTCGGCCCCCTGGATGCGCAGGCGGCCGGGCTGCTCGTCGCGGCCGCGACGGACCTCTCCCTGGTGATCGACCGGGAGGGCGTGATCCGCGATGCGGCCTTCGGCAGTTCGGATCTCGCCGGCGAGGGCTGTGAGTCGTGGCTCGGCCGGCTGTGGGTCGACACCGTGACGGTGGAGAGCCGCCCCAAGATCGCGGCCCTGCTCAAGGATGCCGCCCCCGGTGCCGTGACGCGCTGGCGCCAGGTGAACCACCCCTCGGCCACCGGGATCGACCTCCCGATCCGCTATTCGGCCATGCGCCTGGAGGCGGACGGTCCGGTGATCGTGATCGGCCGCAACCTGCGGGCCATGGCCGCCCTCCAGCGCAAGCTCGCCGAGACGCAGCAGGCCCTCGAGCGCGACTACCTGCGCATGCGCGGGGCCGAGACCCGCTACCGCCTCCTGTTCCAGCTCGCCGGCGAGCCTGTGCTCGTGGTGGATGCCGCCACCCGGCGCGTCACCGAGGTCAACCCCGCCGCCGCGCGCCTGCTCGGCAAGCCCGAGAAGCGGGTGCTGGGCCAGGACGTGATCGAGCTGTTCGATTCCGCCAGCGCCCGCGAGCTCGAATCGCTGTTCGCGGGCCTGCGGGTGTCCGGCCAGGCCGACGACCTCCTCGTGCGCCTCGGGAACGGCCGCGGCGAGACGCGCCTCTCCGCCTCGCTGTTCCGGCAGGAGAACGCCGTCAGCGCGCTGCTGCGCCTCTCCGTCGACGGGCCCGAGCCCGGGGAAGCGGCGCCCGGCCGCGCCGGTACCGGCACCCTCGACGTGATCCAGAACCTGCCCGAGGGCTTCGTCGTCACCGATCCGGGCCGGCGCATCCTGGCCGCCAACGCCGCTTTCCTCGACCTCGTGCAACTCGCCACCGAGGAGCAGGTGCGCGGCGAGCTGTTCGACCGCTGGCTCGGGCGCGAGGAGACCGAGGCCGCGACCCTGTTCGCCACCCTGGGCCTGCACGGGTCGGTTCGTCATTTCGCCACCAGCATCCGCGGCACCTACGGCTCGGTGGAGGACGTGGAGATCGCGGCGGTGTCGGTGGCCGGCGGCGGCCATCCCTGCCTCGGCTTCACGATCCGGGGGACGCCGCGCCGGGCGGCCGCCCCCGCCCTGACCGGGCGCGACCTGCCGCGCTCGGTCGAGCAGATGACCGAACTCGTCGGCCGCGTGACCATGAAGAACCTGGTGCGCGAATCGACCGACCTGATCGAGCGCCTGTGCATCGAGGCGGCCCTGCGCATCACCCGCGACAACCGCGCCTCGGCCGCCGAGATGCTGGGCCTGAGCCGCCAGGGGCTCTACGCCAAGCTGCGCCGCTACGGCATCGGCGACCTCGACGGCCCCGAACCCGCCGACGACCCCGACTGACCACCCTCCGGCCGGACCGAGCGAGGGGTGCAATCCAGGGTGGCGCAGGGCGGCGTTCGCCGCCTGCCGCCTCGCCAGCCCGATCGCGAAACGGGCCTGTCCAACCACGGGACCCTGCCGGACGAGGCCAGGAGCGCATCGCGTCGAAGCCCGAGTGACAACTTAACTTGACGCTCAACGTGTAAATCAAACTTGACACAGGTCGCCCTAGGCTCCTAGCCTCCGGGGATGGCCAGTTCAGCACCCACCGCGTCCGGCTCGATCGGTGTCCCCAACGCAGCGCGCGCGTCGCGCGGACGCTCGGGCCTCGCGCGGCAGGATTCCCGGATCGCCGCCGGAGGCCGCCCATGACGGCTCCCCTCTCCTTCTCCTGGGCGGCTATCGCCCGCCTCGGCCTCGTGCAGACGGCGCTGGGGTCGGTGGTGGTCCTGATGACCTCGACCCTCAACCGCGTCATGGTGGTGGAGCTCGCCTTGCCGGCCATGGTGCCCGGCGGGCTCGTCGCCCTGCACTACGCGGTCCAGGTCCTGCGCCCGCGCTGGGGCTACGGCTCCGACGTCGGCGGCCGGCGCACCCCCTGGATCGTCGGCGGCATGGCCGCGCTCACCCTGGGCGGGTTCCTGGCGGCGGTCGCCACCGCCGTCATGGAGACCCACCCCGCCGCCGGCCTCGCCCTGGCGGTCTTCGCCTTCCTCGGCGTCGGCATGGGGGCGGGTGCCGCCGGCACCTCGTTGCTGGTGCTCCTGGCCACGGGCGTCGACGCCCGCCGACGCGGTGCGGCCGCGACCCTGGTCTGGATCATGATGATCGCGGGCTTTGCCATCACCGCGCCCCTGGCCGGCCATTTCCTCGATCCGTTCTCGGGGCTGCGCCTCGTGGCCGTCTCGGGCACGGTCTCGCTGATCGCCTTCTGCCTCGCGACCCTGGCGCTGCGCGGCATCGAACCGGCGCGGGCCGCCCCCTCCCCCGAGGAGCGGGCCGAGCGCAAGCCGTTCCTGCAGGTCCTGGCCCGGGTCTGGGCCGAGCCGGCCTCGCGGCGGTTCACCGTGTTCCTGTTCGTGGCGATGCTGGCCTACAGCGCCCAGGAGCTCATCCTCGAGCCCTTCGCCGGCCTCGTCTTCGCGATGACGCCGGGGGGCACCACCAAGCTTTCGGGCCTGCAGCACGGCGGCGTGCTCGCCGGGATGCTGCTGGTGGCGGGGACCACCATGGGCATCGGCGGGCCGGTCCTCGGCTCGCTCAAGGCCTGGACCGTCCTCGGCTGCCTCGGCTCGGCCCTCGCCCTCGTCGCGATCGCCGCCGGCGGCCTCGTCGGGCCGGAGTTTCCGCTGCGCGCCGCCGTGTTTGCCCTGGGTCTCTTCAACGGCATCTTCGCCGTCGCCGCCATCGGCTCGATGATGGGGCTGGCGGGCGCGGGCGGCGAGGCCGAGCGCGGCACCCGCATGGGCGTCTGGGGGGCGGCGCAGGGCGTCGCCTTCGGCGCCGGCGGTTTCCTCGGCACCGTGGCGGTCGATGTCGCCCGCCTGATCACGCCGCAGGTGGTCCACGCCTATGCCGCGGTCTTCACGGCCGAAGCCCTCCTGTTCGTGGTCGGCGCCGGCCTCGCCCTGCGTGTCGCCTATGCGCCGCCCAGCCGCATCCGCGCGCCGTCCACGCACCGATCGTTCCTGCCCGAGCCCCGTCTCTCCGCGAGGTAGCCCGATGTCCGAGACCGAAACCTTCGACGTGGTGGTAGTGGGCGGCGGCCCTGCCGGCGCCACGGCCGCCGCCGATCTCGCCCGCCTCGGCCGGCGCGTGCTCCTCCTCGACAAGCCGGGCAAGATCAAGCCCTGCGGCGGTGCGATCCCGCCCCGTTTGATCAAGGACTTCGCGATCCCCGACCATCTCATCGTGGCGCGCATCCGCTCGGCGCGGATGATCTCGCCCAAGGACGTGCGCGTCGACATGCCCGTCGGCGAAGGCTACGTCGGCATGGTCGACCGCGAGCATTTCGATCCCTGGCTGCGCAACCGCGCCGCCCTCGCCGGTGCCGATCACCGCCCCGGCCGGTTCGAGCGGATCGTCCACGATGCCGACGGGCTCGCCACCGTGCATTACACCCCCACGGGGGGCGAGCCGGCCACGGTCCGCACCCGGCTGGTGATCGGTGCCGACGGGGCGACCTCGGCCGTGGGCCGGGCCGAGATCCCCGGCCATGCCGCGATGAAGCAGGTGTTCGCCTACCACGAGATCGTCCGGCGCCCGACCGACGGCAGCGGCGACGTCGAGGCCACCCGCTGCGACGTCTACTACCAGGGCAAGCTCTCGCCCGACTTCTACGCCTGGATCTTCCCGCACGGCGATACGATCAGCATCGGCACCGGCAGCGCCCGCAAGGGTTTCTCCCTGCGCAGCGCCATCCGCGACCTGCGCGCGTCGAGCGGGCTGGCCGCCGGCGAGACCGTGCGGCGCGAGGGCGCGCCGCTCCCGCTCAAGCCCCTCAAGAAATGGGACAACGGCCGCGACGTCCTCCTCACCGGGGACGCCGCCGGCATCGTCGCGCCGGCCTCCGGCGAGGGGATCTATTATGCCATGCTCGGCGGCCGCCTGGCGGCGGAGGCGGCGCAGGCCTTCCTCGTCACCGGCAAGGCCAGCGCCCTCGCCCTGGCCCGCCGCCGCTTCATGAAGCTGCACGGGCGGGTGTTCCTGATCCTGCGGATCATGCAATGGTTCTGGTACCGCAACGATGCGCTGCGCGAGCGCTTCGTCTCCATCTGCAAGGACAAGGATGTCCAGCAACTCACCTGGGACGCCTACATGAACAAGGAACTGGTGAAGGCCAAGCCGGTGGCGCACGTGAGAATCTTCTTCAAGGATCTCGCCCATCTGTTCCGCTGGGTCTCCCCGTAGGTGGATCTCTCGGACTGGAATTGGGCGCCGATCGGGGTCGCTGCCGCGGTCGCGGTCCTGTGCGCCCTCGCGGGCGGCCTGCTGACCACGATCGGCCCGTGGTACAAGGCCTTGCGCAAACCGTCCTGGCAGCCGCCGGAATGGGTGTTCGGGCCCGTATGGACCACGATCTTCATCCTCGCGGCGATCTCCGGCGTCATGGCCTGGGAAGCCGACCCGCGTCCGGGTCCGCGCACGGCGCTGGTGGTCGCCTACGCCATCAACGTGGTCCTCAACATCGCCTGGAGCGGACTCTTCTTTCGCATGCGTCGGCCGGACTGGGCCTTCGTCGAGGTGCTGGTCCTCTGGGCCTCCGTCGTCTCCCTGATCGTGGTCACGGCGTCGATCGCCACCGTTCCTGCGCTGCTGCTGCTGCCCTATCTCGCCTGGGTCAGCGTCGCCTCCTACCTCAACCTGACGATCGTGCGCCTCAACGGGCCGTTCGGCCGGGCCTGAGCCGGGGCGTCACCCCATCGCCTCCACCGCGCCGCGGGATGTCATGACCGACCTGTTCGCGAGCGGCCGCATCATCGACGTCGTCCTCGGTCTGGTCGCCCTGGAGGCGGTGGTGCTGCTGCTCTGGTGCCGGCGGAAGGGGCCGGCGCCTTTCCCGCTGCTGTGCAACCTCGCGTCCGGTGCATCGCTGATGCTGGGCGTGCGGATGGCCCTTACCGATGCGCCGTGGCCGTTCGTCGCGGCCTGCCTCCTCGGCGCGCTGCTCGCCCACGCCTGCGAACTCGCCGTCAGGCTGCGGCAGCGCCGGACGGTGCCGATGCAACCTCTCGGCGATGAACCCGGCCGGACGCGTGGAACTGACGCGGAAACCGTCGCGTTTGCGCAGCGGCGCCGGGTGTGACGCGGGTTCCGCTTCGGGCGATTGAGCGAAGGAAATCGGCACGATGGTTCGTATCGACGCTGCGGCTGTGGGTGCCGTTGTCCTGACCCTCGGCATCACCGCCGCCGCCGCCCAGGGCGCCGATGCGGATCTGGTCAAACGGGGCCAATATCTCGTCACCGCCGGCGATTGCGTGGCCTGTCACACCGCACCGGGGGGCAAGCCCTTCGCCGGCAACTATGTGCTCAACACCCCCATCGGCAAGATCCGCACGCCCAACCTGACCCCCGACAAGGAAACCGGTCTCGGCAACTGGACGGAGGAGGACTTCGCCCGCGCCATGCACGAGGGCATCACCAAGGACGGGTCGTATCTCTACCCGGCCTTTCCGTTCGCCTGGTACACCAAGGTCACCCGCGAGGACGTGAAGGCGATCTTCGCCTATCTCCAGTCCCTCGAGCCGGTGCGCGAGGTCCGTCAGGCGTCCGAGATCCCCTTCCCCTTCAACATCCGCACGGCGCTGATCACCTGGCGCACCGCCTTCTTCACGGCCGGCGAGTTCAAGCCCGACCCCAACGCCAGCGCCGAGGTCAATCGCGGCGCCTACCTCGTCGAAGGGCTCGGCCACTGCGGCATGTGCCACAACGAAAACAAGATCGTCGGGAACTCCGGGCTGGCCGGCAAGCTCGGCGGCGGCGTCATCGACGGCTGGTACGCCCCCAACATCACCCCCGACGGTCACCAGGGCATCGGCGGCTGGAGCGACGAGCAGGTCGTCACCTACCTCAAGACCGGGGCCGCGCCCGGGAACCAGCCCGGCGTCGCCGCCGGCCCGATGCGCCAGACCATCGAGGAATCCCTCTCGAAGATGACCGATGCCGACCTGAAGGCGATGGTCGCCTACCTGCGCACGCAGAAGGCCAAGGAGACCTACAAGGTCAAGGACGTGCAGGCCTTCGACCAGGTCGGCGCTCCAGGAGCGGGCACGTACCTCAGCTATTGCTCCTCCTGCCACAAGCCGGACGGACAGGGCGTACCGGGCGCGATTCCCGCCCTGGCGGGCAACACCTCCGTCCAGGCCGAGGGACCCGAGACCGTGATCCGCGTGATTCTCGGCGGGCTCGGTGCCCAGGCCGGTTACGCGCCGATGCCGGCGGTGGGCGCGGGCATGACCGACAGCCAAGTGGCCGACGTCACCGACTACATCCGCAACAGCTGGGGCAACAGGGCGCCCGTGATCCAGGATCGCGGGGTCGTCTCGGCGGCGCGTGAGCAGACCCGGACGATGCTCGTGGGCAACGCGCCCTGCGGCGAGGTCTCGTCACCCGAACTGGCCAAGGCCTTCGATGGGGCCGGTGCCGCCGAGGCGCTCAGGGACCTGAAGCCGGAGGACTTCATCCCGAAGATCGACGAACTCCTGCCCAAGATCAAATCCGCGGCGGGCGGCCTCAAGGACGAGGAGATCGTCAACGGCCTGACCTCCCGCTTCTGCCAGATCGGACGTGACAACCCGCTCTACGAGAAGGTCGGCTGGCACTCGGTCATCGGAAGCTTCGGCAGCGTCGTCTACAGCCAGCTCAAGAACCCCGAGAAGCGGGCCGACACCGGCATGAAGCCGGGCGCTCCCAAGCCGAACTGATTTGACGTTCCGATACGGTTTCCGCTCGATCCGAGTGGGAACCGTATTTGCAAGCGCGTGCGGCACTCGAGCGAAGCTCCGTCCCGCATCGCGCAATGACCGACCGGAAATCGCATGACACGCCGTCCGGACCGCAAGCCTTGCGGCGGCGTGCGGTCCGTCGGTCAGGCCGAGGCGGCGAAAGGCCAGTCGCCGGCACCGGGGGTGTCGTCGTCGAACCGGTAGGTGTTCCGGCCGCCGGCCTTGGCCCGGTAGAGAGCGAAATCGGCCCGCCGATAAAGTCCGTCGCCGTCGACCCCCGCCTTCGGACCGAGGGCGATGCCGATGCTCAGGCCGACGCCGACGGTGATGCCTTCCACCGTAATCGGCTCGCGCACCGCCTTGATCAGCCGCTTGGCCAGGGACTCGCTGCTTTCGGGCTGTCGCGTCCGGGTCTGCAGCACCATGAACTCGTCACCGCCGAAACGGGCGATGGTGTCCTCGGTCCGCAGGAGCCTGCGCATCCGGTCCGCCACGGTCCGCAGCACGACATCCCCGGCCTGATGCCCCAGGGTGTCGTTCACGGACTTGAAGCGATCGAGGTCCAGGCAGAACACGGCGAAATGCTTGCCGTACCGGGTCGCGTGGGCGATCTCCTGGGCCAGTCGTTCCTGGAACAGCGTCCGGTTGGCGACATCCGTCAGTTCGTCGTGGCGGGCCATGTGGGCGATGCGGCGCTCGGCCTCCACCCGCTCGTCGATGTCGCGAACGGCCGCCACGTAGCCGTCGGGCCGGCCGTCGACGGGGTCGTGGGTGAGGTTGAAGGTGGCCTCGACCCAGACCCATTTCCCGTCCTTGCGCCGGTAGCGCTGACGGCTGACGGCACTCTTGACGCGGGCATGCCCGATGTCGTCGAGGACCCGCTGATAGCTGGCGGCGTCGTCGGGATGGACCCCGTCCATGGGACGGGTTCCGAGCAGTTCCGTCGGCTCGAACCCGAGCAGCGAATGGGCCGCCGGTGAGACGTAGCGGCGCGTGGTGTCGAGGTTCGACCAGACGATCATGTCGCTGGCGTTGTCGGCGAGCAGGCGATAGTGCGCCTCGCTCTCGCGCAGCTCGGCCTCGATCTTGGCTTGGCGCAACTGCGCCACGACGATCAGGGCGAGATCCTGGAGACGCTCCCGGTCCTCCTGGGTGAACGTGCGCGGTATCGTGTCGATGACGCACATCGTCCCCACCCGGATGCCCGGCTGCAGGACGAGGGGGGCGCCCGCGTAGAAGCGGATGCCCTGTGGTCCCGTGACCAGCGGGTTGTCGACGAACCGCGGGTCGGCCGTGGCGTCCTCGATCACGAGGACGGCATCGTCGAGGATGGTGTGGGTGCAGAAGGAAATGTCGCGCGCGCTGCCCTCGGTCGCCACGCCGCATTTGGCCCTGAACCACTGCCGGTCGGCCTCGACGATGGTGATCGTGCACATGGGGACGTGGAACAGCGCCTTCGCCGTCCTGCAGATCGCGTCGAGCCGCGGATCGGGAGGGAGCGCCGACAGGTCGAGGTCGCGGATCGCCGCGAGCCTTTCGGCCTCGTTATCGGCCACGAGATGCATGCTCACTCTGCCAATCGGACATCGGCGACCGGCCTTCGCCGGCCGCTCGGGGAGGTCAGGCTATCCTTTGAGCGTTTAACAAACCGTGCGCCCGATCCTCGACTCCGTTACCCGCCCGGCCGCGGCGGGGGCTGGCAGGTCTCGCAGTAGAAGGTCGAGCGACCCGCCTGGACGAGGCGCGCGATCGTGCCGGTGCAGCGCTTGGCCGTGCAGGCCTCGCCGACGCGGTCGTAGACCCGGAACCGGTGCTGGAAGGCGCCGCTGCCGCCGTCGGGATGGGCGTAGTCGCGCAGGGTCGAGCCCCCGGCCGCCACCGCCTCGGTGAGGACGTCGCGGATCACGCGCGCCAGGAGCCGGGCCTTGGGCGTCGGCGACCCGTCCGCCTTGGCCAGGCTCCCGGCCGGCAGGGCGGGATGGAGTCCCGCCCGGTGCAGCGCCTCGCAGACGTAGATGTTGCCCAGGCCCGCGATCAGGCGCTGGTCGAGGAGCGCACTCTTGAGGGGCGTGATCCTGTGCCGGAACAGCCGGGCGATGGTCTCGCCGGTCAGGGCTTCGCCGAGCGGCTCGATCCCCATGCCGGCGAAGTGGCGGCTGGCGGCCAGCGTCGGGGTCGGGACGAGGTCCATGAAGCCGAAGCGGCGGGCGTCGTTGTAGGTGACGGTGGCGCCGCTCGACATCGCCATGACGACGTGGTCGTGCCGGGGCGTGCCCTGCGCCCCGTCGAGGTAGAACTCCCCCGGCGAGAGGTTGCCGCCGTCGGGCAGCGCCACGTCGAACCGCCCGCTCATGCCCAGGTGCAGGATCAGGGTCTCGCCGCTGTCGAGGCCGGCGGTGAGGTATTTCGCCCGGCGTCCGAGATCGAGGACGGTGGCACCCTGCAGACGCTCGGCGAAACGCTCGGGGAAGGGGAAGCGCAGGTTCGGCCGGCGCAAGGTCACCCGGGAGAAACGGGCGCCGACCATGGCGGGGGCGAGTCCGCGCCGCACGGTTTCGACTTCGGGCAGTTCCGGCATGGGGCTCCCTGGACAAGCGAGCGGGGCTTCGTCCGACGATCCGGCACATGGCGATCCCGCCACCGTTTCGCTATGACGCTTGCCGCGAGGTGCGCGCTCCCGCCAGGGACGTGCATCCGCCCAGGGGTATGAGTGGCATGAGTTCGGACGACAAGACATCCGCCGACATGGGCTTTTCCGGGGAGGCGAACACGCATTTCGGGTTCGAGCGCGTGGCGCTCTCCGAGAAGCAGGCGCGGGTCGACGATGTCTTCCGCTCCGTGGCCAAGCGCTACGACCTGATGAACGACCTGATGTCCGGGGGGCTGCACCGGGCCTGGAAGTCGAACCTCGTGTCGATGCTGCGCCCCTCGCGCAGCCAGCCGTTCCGCCACCTCGACGTGGCCGGCGGCACCGGCGACGTCGCCTTCCGCGTCCTCGATGCGGGCGGGCGTGGCACCCACGTCACGGTGCTCGACATCAACGAGGCGATGCTGCGGGTGGGCGCCGAGCGGGCCGGCGA
The DNA here is from genome assembly GCF_001424525.1 of Methylobacterium sp. Leaf399. Classification (NCBI taxonomy): domain Bacteria; kingdom Pseudomonadati; phylum Pseudomonadota; class Alphaproteobacteria; order Hyphomicrobiales; family Methylobacteriaceae; genus Methylobacterium; species Methylobacterium sp. Leaf399. The sequence continues at coordinate 53,605 of NZ_LMQK01000004.1, forward strand.
CCGGTTCGACGGCCGGATCGACTTCGTGACCGCCAATGCCGAGGCCCTGCCGCTGCCGGGCAACGCCTTCGACGCCTACACCATCGCCTTCGGCATCCGGAACGTGCCGCGCATCGACGTGGCGCTGGCGGAGGCCTACCGCGTGCTGGCGCCGGGCGGGCGCTTCCTCTGCCTCGAGTTCTCGAGCGTGGACATGCCGGTGCTGGACCGGATCTACGACGCCTATTCGTTCCATGTGATCCCACGGCTGGGCGCGCGGGTGGCGGGCGACGCGGAATCCTACCGCTACCTCGTGGAGTCGATCCGCAAGTTCCCCTCCCCCGGGCGGTTCGCCGGGATGATCGAGGCGGCGGGCTTCTCGCGCGTCAGCCACCGCGCGCTCACCGGGGGCATCGTGGCGATCCATTCGGGCTGGAAGATCGCATGACGGCGCAGGGTCGGGTTCGTATCCGGGCGCTCGGCGGGTGCTAGGCGCCCTCGTCCATCTCCTGCGCGGGGTCCGCGTCGGCTTCGTGCTGGCCCGCGAGGGTGGCCTCGCGGTCGTCGACGGCGAGGGCCTGCCGCCGCACCTGCGCCTGGCCCTGCGCCTCGGGCGGATGCTGGAGCGGCGCGGCCTCGGGCCGGGCTCCCTGCAGCGGGCACTGACCCGCCTGGGGCCGTCCTACGTCAAGGTCGGGCAGTTCCTCGCGACCCGGCCCGACATCGTCGGCATGGACGCCGCCCGCGACCTGGAGCAGCTGCAGGACCGGGTGCCGCCCTTCCCCCAGGACGTCGCCGAGAGAGTGGTGGTGGCCGCCTTCGGCAAGCCGATCCGCGAACTCTTCGTCTCCTTCAGCGTCCCGATCGCGGCCGCCTCCATCGCCCAGGTCCACAAGGCGCATGTGCTCGACGCCGACGGGACGCAGCGCGCCGTCGCGGTCAAGATCATGCGGCCGGGCGTGCGCGAGGGCTTCCAGCGCGACCTCGACGTGATGCGCTTCATCGCGCGGGTGGTGCATGCGCTCTCGCCCAAGGCCGAGCGGCTGCGCCCGCGCGAGGTGGTGGAGATCCTCGCCCGCTCGGTGATGATGGAGATGGACTTCCGGCTCGAGGCCGCGGCCATGTCCGAACTCGCCGACAACACCAAGGGCGACCCCGACTTCCGCGTGCCCAGGCCCGATTGGGAACTGACCGGGCGCGACGTCCTCACCAGCGAGTGGATCGAGGGCATCCGCCTCAACGACCGCGCCGCCATCGTCGCGGCCGGGCACGATCCCGCCGCCCTCGGGCGCACGGTGATCCAGAGCTTCCTGCGCCAGGCGATCCGCGACGGGTTCTTCCACGCCGACATGCATCCGGGGAACCTGTTCGTGGACCCGGACGGCGTCCTCGTGGCGGTGGATTTCGGCATCATGGGCCGGCTTGGTCAGCGCGAGCGGCGATTCCTCGCCGAAATCCTGCTCGGCTTCATCCTGCGCGACTATCGCCGGGTCGCCCAGGTGCACTTCGAGGCCGGCTACGTGCCCTCCCACCACTCGGTGGACGATTTCGCGCAGGCGATCCGGGCGATCGGCGAGCCGATCCACCAGCGCAAGGCCGACGAGATCTCGATGGCCAAGGTGCTCACCCTGCTGTTCGACATCACCGCCCTGTTCGACATGCGCACCCGCACCGAACTCGTGATGCTACAGAAGACCATGGTGGTGGTGGAGGGCGTCGCCCGCTCCCTGGACCCCAAGCTCGACATGTGGACCGGGGCCGAGCCGGTGGTGCGCTCCTGGGTCGCGCGCAACCTCGGCCCGATCGGCAAGGCGGAGGGGGCGGGCCGCGCCGTGCTGACGCTGGCCGATGTGGTCGCCGACATCCCCGACATCGCCCAGCGCCTGCGCCGCGTCCTGGTGCGCCTCGACGAGGGCGCCCCCGACGAGGCGCAGGCGGCCCGGATCGCCCGCAAGGAGCGGCGGCGGGCGACCTGGTCGACGGTGGCGCTCTGGGCGATCGCCGTCGGGGCGCTGGTCATGGCGTTCGGGTAGGCGCCCGATTGGCGTTCCCGCTCCGGGCGTCCTAAGAACGACAGGCCCGCGGCGCGCTAGAATGGCCGGCGGGATGTCAGCGGGAGAGCGCCGGATCGTGACGCGTCACAGCCTGATCGGATCGTGCCTTACGAGCGTCCTCGCCGGTGTTCTCGCCGGCTGCATGGCCTTCGCCGGACCGGCACCGGCCCAGCCGGCCCCGACCACCGGGGGAGCCTTCGCCCATGCCATGACGCTGATGGGCGAGCCCAAGTATCCGCCCGACTTCAAGCACTTCGAGTATGCCGACCCGGCGGCGCCCAAGGGCGGCCTGGTGCGGCTCGGCGCCCAGGGCGGATTCGACAACTTCAACTACGTGGTGTCGGGTCTCAAGGGCGACCTCGAAGGCGGCATCACCCTGATATACGACACCTTGATGGTGGATTCCGGCGACGAGTCCTTCACCTCCTACGGCCTCGTCGCCGAGGGCGTCCGGGTCGCGGAGGATGCGTCCTCCGTGAGCTACCGCCTGCGCCCGCAGGCGCGCTGGCACGACGGCACGCCGATCACGCCCGAGGACGTGATCTGGTCGTTCGACGTCCTCAAGGCCAACAGCCCGTTCTACGCCAACTACTACCAGACCGTGACGAAGGCCGAGGCCACCGGCGAGCGCGAGGTCACCTTCCGCTTCGGCGAGACCGGCAACCGCGAACTGCCGCAGGTGCTCGGCCAGCTGCGCGTCCTGCCCAAGCACTGGTGGACGGCCAAGGACGCCCAGGGGCGCCAGCGCGACGCCACCCAGACCACCCTCGAGATTCCGCTGGGGTCGGGGCCCTATCGCCTGGCGAAGTTCGAGCCCGGCCGCAGCGCCACCTACGAGCGGGTGGCGGATTACTGGGCCAAGGATCTGCCGGTGAACGTCGGGCGCAACAACTTCGGCACCCTGCGCAACGAGTATTTTCGCGATTCCACGGTGCTGATCGAGGCGCTGAAGGGCGATCTCTACGACTTCCGCACCGAGAACGTCGCCCGCAACTGGGCTACCGCCTACGGCGACTTCCCGGCCGTGAAGGAGGGGCGCCTCGTCAAGGAGGAGTTCCCCGATCGCGGCAACGGCAACATGCAGGCCTTCGCCTTCAACCTGCGCAAACCGAAGTTCGCGGACGCCCGGGTGCGGCGCGCCTTCAACCTCGCCATGAACTACGAGGAGATGAACCGGGCGCTGTTCTTCGGCCTCTACAAGCGGATCGACTCCTATTACTTCGGCTCCGAACTGGCCTCCTCCGGCATGCCCTCGCCCGAGGAACTGGCGCTCCTGGAGCCGCTCAAGGACAAGATCCCGGCCTCGGTGTTCACCACGCCCTACGCCAACCCGGTCAACGGTACGCCCGAGGCGGTGCGCGCCAACCTGCGCGAGGCGGTGCGCCTCCTCAAGGAGGCCGGCTACGAGCTGCGCAACGGCCAGATGACGAACGTCGCGTCGGGCGAGCCGCTCACCGTCGAGTTCCTCGAGTTCCAGAGCGTGTTCGAGCGGGTGATCCTACCCTTCGCGGCGCAGTTGAAGCTGATCGGCATCAACTCGACCCTGCGGGTGATCGACCAGGCCCAGTACCAGAACCGGCTGCGCGGGTTCGATTTCGACATCACCACCACGTCCTGGCCGGAATCCCTGTCGCCGGGCAACGAGCAGCGCGAGTACTGGGGCTCGCTGGCGGCCGACAAGCCGGGCTCGCGCAACATCGTCGGCATCAAGGACCCCGCCATCGACGCCCTCGTCGAGAAGGTGATCTTCGCGCCCGACCGGGCCGGCGTGGTGGCCGCCACGCGGGCCCTCGACCGGGTCCTGCTCGCCCACGACTACGTGGTGCCGCAATGGGCCTCGAACGTCTCGCGGACCCTGCGCTGGAACCGCTTCGCCCGGCCGGCGGTGCTGCCCCGCTACGGCGGCTCGGGCTTCCCGACGACGTGGTGGTACGACGAGGCGCTGGCCACGAAGACCGGGGCACCGCGGTGACCGCGGGCCCGACCCGCCGCACGGTGATGGCGGGGGCCGCGGCCTTCGCCCTGCCCGCCGCACCGGCGGCCGTCGCCGGCACGCGGACCGTCCACGGCCTGTCGAGCTTCGGCGACCTCAAGTACCCCGCCGATTTCCTCAACTTCGACTACGTCGATCCGGCCGCGCCCAGCGGCGGCCGTTTCTCGGCGCAGCTGACCTCGACCATCGGCAACCAATCCTCCGAGACCTTCAACACCCTCAACGTCTACGTCCTGCGCGGCGACGGCGCGCCGGGCATGAACCTGACCTTCGATTCCCTGATGGTGCGGGCGCTGGACGAGCCGGATTCCCTCTACGGCCTCCTCGCCCGCTCGGTGGAGGTCTCCGAGGACGGGCTCGCCTACCGCTTCGTCCTGCGGCCGCAGGCCCGCTTCCACGACGGCCAGCGGCTGACGGCCACCGACGTCGCGGTCTCCCTGCGGCTGCTCAAGGAAAAGGGCCACCCCGAGATCTCGCAGGTGGTGCGCGACATGACGGAGGCGGTGGCCGAGGACGAGGGCACCCTCGTCGTACGCTTCGCTCCCGGCCGCAGCCGCGACCTGCCCCTGTTCGTGGCGACCCTGCCGGTGTTCTCGGCGGCCTATTACGAGGGCCGCGACTTCGAGGCCTCGTCCCTCGAACCGCCGCTGGGCTCGGGACCCTATCAGGTCGGGCGCCTGGAGCCGGGGCGCTTCATCGAACTGGAGCGGGTGCGCGACTACTGGGGCGCCGACCTGCCGGTGAACGTCGGCCGGCACAATTTCGATTCGATCCGCTACGAGTGCTTCCGCGACCGTCAGGTCGCGTTCGAGGCCTTCAAGGGCGGGGCCTTCAGCTACCGCGAGGAGTTCACCGCGAAGGTCTGGGCCACCGGCTACGACTTCCCCGCGGTCAAGGAGGGCCGCGTCCGTCGCGAGACCCTGCCGGACGCGACGCCCTCGGGCACGCAGGGCTGGTGGATCAACACCCGCCGCCCCGCCTTCAAGGACGCCCGGGTGCGCGAGGCGATCGGCCTGTGCTTCGACTTCGCCTGGACCAACAAGACCCTGATGTACGACGCCTACAGGCGCACGGCCTCCTATTTCGAGAACTCGGACCTCAAGGCCACCGGCCTGCCCTCCCCCGAGGAACTGGCGCTCCTCGAACCCCTGCGCGCCAGCCTGCCCGCCGAGGTGTTCGGGCAGCCGTGGAGCCCGCCGGAGTCGGACGGCTCGGGCCAGGACCGGGCCCTGCTCGGCCGCGCCGCCGGGCTGCTGCGCGAAGCCGGTTGCGTGCGCACCGACGGCGTCATGGCCCTGCCGGGCGGCCAGCCCCTGGAGATCGAGTTCCTCGACCTCGACCCCAGCCTGACGCCGCACACCCAACCCTTCGTCCGCAACCTCGGGCTGATCGGGATCAAGGGCCGCATCCGCCAGGTCGACGCCTCGCAGTACCAGGCCCGCCTCAAGGACTTCGACTTCGACATGACGGTCCGGCGGTTCTCCAACGGCATGACGCCGGGGCCGGAACTGCGCGAGGCCTACGGCTCGCGCGCCGCGGCCACCTCGGGATCGAACAATCTGGCCGGCATCGCCGACCCTGCGGTCGATACCCTCATCGCCGCCGTCACCGAGGCGACCTCCCGCCCCGCCCTCGTCACCGCCTGCCGGGCGCTCGACCGCGTGCTGCGCGCGGGCCGGTACTGGGTGCCGATGTGGTACGGAGCGACCCACCGCATCGCGGTCTGGGACGTGTTCGGGCGCCCGGAGCGCACCCCCGCCTACGGCCTGGGCGTGCCCGCCACCTGGTGGTTCGATGCCGCCAGGGCCCGCCGCATCGGCCGGCTTTAAGGAAACCCGCGCGTGCTCGCCTACATCCTGCGCCGCATCGCCCTGATGGTGCCCACCATCTTCGGGATCATGCTGATCACCTTCGCGATCGTCCAGTTCGCCCCCGGCGGGCCGGTGGAGCGGGTGCTGGCCCAGCTCCAGGGCCAGAACGACGCCGGCCTGTCGCGGGTGACCGGCGGGGCCGGCGACCTCGGCGGCGCCGGCATGGCGGCGCGCACCGGCGGCGAGGCCAACTCCCGCTATCGCGGCGCACAGGGGCTCGACCCGGCCTTCATCGCCAAGCTCGAAAAGCAGTTCGGCTTCGACAAGCCGGCGCCAGAGCGCTTCGCCAAGATGCTGTGGGACTACGTCCGGTTCGACTTCGGCAACAGCTACTTTCGCGACGTCTCGGTGCTGCAGCTGATCCGCGAGCGGTTGCCGGTCTCGATCTCGCTCGGCCTGTGGATGACGCTGATCTCCTACGCGATCTCGATTCCCCTGGGCATCCGCAAGGCGGTGCGGGAGGGGTCGCGCTTCGACCTGTGGACCTCGGGCGTCGTCATCGTCGGCTACGCGGTGCCGAGCTTCCTGTTCGGCATCCTGCTCATCATCCTTCTGGCCGGCGGCTCGTTCGTGCAGATCTTCCCGATCCGCGGGCTGACCAGCGAGGGCTTCGAGAGCCTGTCGCTGTGGGGCAAGGTCGTCGACTACGCCTGGCACATGACGCTGCCGCTCACCGCCCTGGTGCTCGGGGCCTTCGCCACCTCGACGCTGCTCACCAAGAACTCGTTCCTCGACGAGATCCGCAAGCAATACGTGCTCACCGCCCGCATGAAGGGCCTCAGCGAGCGCCGCGTGCTCTACGGCCACGTCTTCCGCAACGCCATGCTGATCGTGGTGGCGGGGTTTCCCGGCGCCTTCATCTCGGCCTTCTTCACCGGCTCGCTCCTGATCGAGACGATCTTCAGCCTCGACGGGCTCGGCCTCCTGTCCTTCACCGCCATCGTCGGGCGCGACTACCCGATCGTGTTCGCGACGCTCTACATCTTCTCCCTGCTGGGACTGGCCGTGAACCTGCTCTCGGACCTGATCTACACCTGGATCGACCCGCGTATCGACTTCTCGAACCGCGCCACCTGAGCGAGGGGGCGATGACCACCCTCCCCCTCCTGATCCGGCCGGAATCGGCGGAGGACGCGGCGGCCGTCGAACGGCTCCACGCCCGCGCCTTCGGTCCCGGCCGCTTCGCCCGCACGCCCTACCGCCTGCGCGAGGGCGTGCCTCCCCTGCCCACGTTGTCCTTCACGGCGCTGGTCGGCACCTTCCTCGTCGGATCGGTGCGGGTCGGCCCCATCCGCATCGGCACCGACGACGCGCTGATGCTCGGCCCCCTCACCGTCGACCCGAGTTTCGAGAACCGCGGCATCGGCTCGGCCCTGATGAACCGCAGCCTCGATGCGGCGAGGCAGGGCGGCCATCCCCTGATGCTCCTCGTGGGGGACGCGCCGTACTACGCCCGTTTCGGCTTCACGCGCGTGCCGCACGGGGCGCTGACGCTCCCCGGACCGGTCGACCCCGCGCGGGTTCTGTGGCGCGCCCTGCAGCCGGATGCCGACATCACGGCCCGAGGCGAAGTCGCCAGCGTCCGGTCGCTGCCTGCCTGAGGAACGCCCCCTCCGCTCAGTCGGACAGATCGGCGGCGGCGGCGAGAACGCGACGGGCCATGCCGAAGGCATCGTCGAGATACGCCCGACCCGACGGAGTGGGGACGACACTTCTCGCCAGGACGTCCTGACCACGGCTCGCCTGGAGTTCCAGCGATTCCCGCGTCCGTGCCAGGGCGTCGGGTACGTCCCTGGCGAGCGTCTCCGCAAGTCCGTTATGAGTCGCCGCGACGGCGGCGAGATCGAAGACGTCGCGCGCCGTGAGGCGTGCGGACCGGAAGCGGATCTTCTTGACGATCACTTCTTCGGGCGTCTCCACCGCGATCGGCCGACCGTCGATGTCCTTCCAGGCGAAACCGGGTTCCGTCTGAAGGGCGGGCGAGAGAAAATCGATCTCTCCCTCCGGTCGCTCGAACTTCAAATAATGCCCTGGCCACTGGAAATGCGGCGCGATGCGGCTCGCGAACGGATTGTGAGCGGGCGTCAACTGCTTGAGCGGCACCCCGGGGACGAACAGATCCACATCGTAGCTGATGCGATGATCGATCCAGACGGCGATCGCCGTTCCCCCTCCGAGCGTCCAGGGCGGTCGTTCGCCACTTGCGAGGGGAGGCGGAAACACATGATCGAGGACAGGCAGGGCCAAGCCGAGGAGGAAGCGCCAGCGGCTTTCAGGCGCGGTCATCGAGCCATTGCTGCGTCTCGTGGCGAGGATCGAGGTAACGGCGTGCATGCCGGGCCAGCGTCGGATAGGTCACGCAGCCGGCGCGCACGAGATCGCTCAGCGCCTCCACATCGGCCTCGTCGAGGAAATCTCGGACATGGCGTTCGTAGCGGGCCGGAACGATGTCTGCCCGCAGGGCCTCGAGGAGGTCGTTCTCGCCGATCGGATCGGCGGAGGACGCATTCAGATGACGGACGGCGAACAAGAGCGGGTGTCCCGGGGCGAGGCCCATTGCGGTTCTCCTTCTTGGCGCCGGCAAATCTTGGCGCCGGCAAGTCTTGGCGCCTGCGAAACGTCGAGGCCGTGACCCCGATCGATCCGTCTCAACCTAACCCGAAATGCCGCGACCTGGGCATCCGTCACGCCACCCGTCCGCGCCGCCCCTCCACCAGCCACATCGCCAGGATCGCCGCCGCCAGGGCGGCCAGAGCCCAGAGACCGAGCGCTAGGGGATAGACTTCGACGCCACGGATGTTGGCGCTGTCGCTCGGATGGAAGCCGATCCAGTCGGCCCCCGCCAGTCGGCCGCTGCGCACGCTTTGGAGCCGGGGCACGGTGACGCCGCCGTTCGCCTCGGCGAGGCGACGGATCGAACCGCCGGTGCCTTCGGCCAGCGGCCGCAGCCGGTCGGTGTCGCTGAAGACGTCGGCGAGTTCGCGCGGGTTGGGCGGCCCGACGCTGACGAAGGCGACGAGGGCACCCGAGCGCAGGGTGTGTAGCCCGAGCTCCGACGCCTCGAAGGTGGTGGAGAACAGGCCCGGCTTGGTTTCCTCCAGGGTGAGGCTGCGCTGCGCCCCGGTCGGCCCGGTGACGGTCACCGGCTCGGCGGTCTCGGCCATGGTCTGGCGCTCGACCCGGACCTCGCGGCCGCGCCCGGTGGTCTGGGCGCGCAGGGCCTCCTCCTCGAGGGCCGGCTCCTTCATCAGCCAGTGGCCGAGGCGGCGCAGCAGGTCGAGGTAGGGACCGCCTTCCTGGTAGCCACGCGCCCACAGCCAGGCGTGGTCGGACAGCAGCAGCGCGACGCGGCCCTTGTCCTCGCGGGACAGGGCGAGCAGCGGCAGGGCGTTGGGGCCCTGCAGGATCGGCTGGACCCCGGGCTTCACCTGGGCCGAGACGATGCGCAGCCAGTCGCCCCAGGCCGGCGGCGAGGCCTCCGAACCCGGCAGCGCCCGGGTGACCGGGTGCCGGGTGCCGGTGCCGGTCAGTCCGGCCTTGTAGGGTTGCTCGACGACGCGACCGTTGGGTTCCCCCGGCAGGATCGCCGACAGCCGGGTGCGCGACAGGCTCCCCGTCGAGGCGAACTCCGGCCCCGCCGCCACGAGCAGCGCGCCGCCGTCGCGGACGTAGCGCACGATGTTGTCGAAATAGGCCGAGGGCAGCACGCTCTGGTTGGCGTAGCGGTCGAAGATGATGAGGTCGAAGTCCTTGATCTTCTGGACGAACAGCTCGCGGGTCGGGAAGGCGATCAGCGAGAGTTCCGAGATCGGGGTGCCGTCCTGCTTCTCGGGCGGGCGCAGGATGGTGAAGTGGACGAGATCGACGTTGGCGTCGGACTTCAGCAGGTTGCGCCAGGTCCGCTCGCCCTGGTGCGGCTCGCCGGAGACCAGCAGCACCCGCAGCTTCTCGCGGATGCCCTCGATGGGCAGGACGGCGCGGTTGTTGATGGTGGTGAGTTCGCCCGGCAGCGCCTCGACTTCGATCTCGACGACGTTGGGGCCGCCGTGCTCGATCCGCGTGGTGAGGGCGAAGGGCCGGCCGGTGGACACGCTGCGCCGGTCGATCTCCTCGCCGTCGCGGCGCACCGTCACCACGGCATTGCCGGTGCCGCCGCGCTCCATCACCTCGGCGCGGATCGTCAGCTCGCGCCCGACGATGCCGAAGCGTGGCGCCTCGATCAGCCTGATCTGGCGGTCGCGCTCGTCGGCATGGCCGGTGACGAGGACGTGCAGCGGCGCCTTGATGCCCAGCGCCGCCGCCGAGGCGGGGATGTCGTGGACGACCCCGTCGGTGAGCATGACGACGCCGGCCAGGCGCTCGGGCGCGACGTCGGCCAGCACCTGCCCCAGGGCGGTGAAGAGCTTGGTGCCCTCGTCACCCTCGCCGTCGGGAACGTCGACGAAGCGCGGCTCGATGTTGGCGAGCGAGCCGAACCGGCGCTGCAGTTCGGCCCGCACGGTGTCGGTCATGCCCTTGCGGTCGCCCAGCGCCTGCGACCCCGACCGGTCGACGACCACGGCGACGATGTCCTTGACCGGCTCGCGGTCCTCGCGGACCAGCGACGGGTTGGCGATCGCCAGGAGGACCAGCCCGAGGGCGATCGCGCGCAGGATCGCGCTGCGGCCCCGCGCCACGATGGCGAGGATGCAGAACAGCGCGACCACCACGCCGAAGCCGGCCAGCACCGGCCATGGCAGGAGCGGGGTGAAACTGAGGCTCAGCATGGGCGGTGGCCTCGGTGTTCGACGATAGGACCAAAACACCCACCCGACCTTCCCCCCGATGCGGGGGGAAGGCTCAGGACGTCGAGCCTGTTCGACACCGTCACTGCCCCAGCCTTTCCAAAAGCGCCGGAACGTGGACCTGGTCGGCCTTGTAGTTGCCCGTCAGCGTGTAGATCACGAAGTTGATGCCGCCGCGGAAGGCCATCTCGCGCTGGCGCTGGTCGCCGCCGACGATGGGGTAGAGCGGCTCGCCGCGCTTGCCCACCGCCCAGGCGGCGGCGAGGTCGTTGCCGGTGATGATGATCGGCGACACGCCGTCGCCGGCCCTGGCCGGGCGCCGCTCGCTGCCCTCGCCGGCCGGCGGCAGGGTCTCGACCCAGGTCTGGCCGGTGCTGTAACGGCCGGGGAAGCTGTCGACGAGGTAGAACGCCTTGGTGAGGACGTGGTCGGCCGGCACCGGCTCGAGTTCCGGCACCTCGAGGGTGCTCAGCATCTTGCGCAGGTACAGCGCCTCGGCGGTGGCCGGTCCGCCCGGCCGCGCGGTGAGTGCGTCGCGGGTGTCGAACAGCACCGTGCCGCCGTTGCGCATGAAGGCGTCGATCCGCCGGATCGCGGCCTCGCCGGGCTGCGGCCGGTTCGGGACGATCGGCCAGTAGATGATCGGATAGAACGCGAGCTCGTCCCGGGACGGGTCGATCCCGATCGGTTCGCCGGGCTCCAGGGCGGTGCGGGCGGCGAGCATCTGGGTCAGGCCCGAGAGGCCGGCCTTGCTCGCGGCATCGATCGCCTCGTCACCGGTCACCACGAAGGCGAGACGCGTCGCCAGCGCCGATTCGAAGCCGGCCGGGCGCCCGGCCGCGTCCGCCTGGGCATGACCGGGCGAGGGGATCGTCAGGATCGCCAGTCCCCCCGCGACGGCCAGCGCGGCCGCGGCGGCGCGGGCCGTGCGCCGGCCCGGCAGGCGGGCGGCGAAGCCCCCGAGCCAGAGCCCGGCCAGGGTGTCGAGGACGAGGAGCAGCAGCGCCAGGCTGAACAGCGGTGCGCGCAGGTCCCGGGTCTCGGCCCCGCCCAGCGCCTCGAACCGGGCGCCGGCGAGGCTCGCCACGTCCAAGGGCTTCAGCCGGTCGTCCGGCAGCAGTGCGTTCACGGCGATGCCGGCGTCGGCGGGGCCGTAGAAGCCGGCGGGATGCTCGTAGCTCGCCCGTTCCGACTGGTCGGCCGCCACCGCGGTGGCCCCGGCCGGCGGGCTGCCGAGCGCCCCGAAGCCGTCGAGGGCGAGGCGCGGCGCCAGGATCGCGGCGGCGGGCGCCTGCCCCTCGGCGGCCACCGGGGCCGATCCGGTTCCCGCCAAGCCGACCACCCGACGCAGCATGTCGATGAAGAGGCCCGAGAGCGGCAGGTTGGACCAGGTGGTGTCCGCGGTGACGTGGAACAGCACCACGAGGCCCTGCCCCCGCTTCTCGGCGGTGACGATGGGCGTGCCGTCCTGGAGCGAGGCCCAGGTGCGGCCGGGCAGGTCGGCGTCCGGTTCGGCCAGGATCTGGCGGCGCACGCCGATATCGGCGGGCGGGGTGAGGCCGGCGAAGGGGCTTTCGGGAGCGAAGGCGGCCAGCGTCTTCGGGCTGTCCCAGGACAGGGTGCCCCCGAGCGTCCGGCCGCCGCGGCGCAGGCGTACCGGCACCAGGGTGTCGTTGCCGGAGGCGAGGCGCGGCCCGGCAAAGCGCAGGAGCAGGCCACCCGCCTCCACGAAGCTCGTCACCCGGGCGGAGGCCTGGGCATCGAGGGCGCCGACATCGGCCAGCACCAGCACCGAGACCTGCGCGTCGATCATCCGGGCGATGGAATCGGAGACCCCGGTGGCGCCGCGCGGCTCCTGCACGTCGGCGAAGGGCACGAGGGCGCGCGACAGGTAGTAGGTGGGGGCCAGCAGCGGCTGGGCCTGGTCGCTGGTGCCGCCGAAGACGAGCCCGACCCGGCGGCGCCGGCCGCGCTCATCCATCAGCCTGACGGCGGCGGCGGACCGTTCGCCGGCGATTTCGACGCGGGCGATGGCATTGCGCAGTTCCACCGGCATGTCGAACGCCACCTCGGTCTCGGTCGCACCCTGGGCGAAGGCGAAATCGTGCTCGGCCAGCGGCAGGCCCTTCTGGTCGAGGGCCCGCACCGCCCCGCCGTCGCGGCCATTGGCCGCCGCCCTGAGGACATGGGCGCTCAGCCGCCCGCCGGCCTCCGTGGTGGTGAGGGTGAGCGCCGGAGGCACCTCGGCGCGGCGGATGGTCAGGCTCGCTCCGGCCTTGGCGATCAGGTCGCCGAGACCGGCGGCGAAGCCGTCGCCGCCGACATCGGCGATTCCGTCGCTGATCCAGACGACGGCTGTGCCGGGCATCCGCTCGAGGAATGCCGCGATGGCCGGCAGATGGACCGGGCGGGCGGCCAGGTGCGGCCGGGGCGCGACCGCCCGCAGGCGGTCGAGGGCGGCGGCCGGCGTCCGGGTCTCGAGGGCGGTGGCGGGTTCGGCCATCGCCGCGACGCCCACCGGGCGGCCGTCGCGGGCGGCGGCCTCGATCTCGTCGGTGGCCGCCTGCAGGCGCTCGCGCCAGTCGTGGGCGGCGGTGGCGCCGTTGTCGATCATCACGAGGAGCGGCGTGCGCCCGGCCGCGGCGCCGATGCCGGCGGCGTTCCAGACGGGTCCGGACACGGCCAGGATCAGGCAGGCGGCGGCCAGGATGCGCAGGATCAGGAGCCAGGGCGGCGTGCGCGCTGGCGTCTCGCGGGCCGGCATCAGGTCGGCCATGATCCGCAGGGGTGGAAAGTCGATGCGCTGGGGCCGCGGCGGCGTCACCCGCAGCAGGAACCACAGGGCCGGCAGTGCGACGAGGGCGGCGAGCGCCAGGGGGGCGGCGAAGGTCAGCGGCAATCCCAGCATCGGTTCAGCCCGTCCCGCGGGAGGCGGCGACCAGCGTCAGGAGGCGGAGGGCGGCCTCGCTCGCCGGGCGGTCGGTCCGGTGGGTCGTCACCGTCCAGCCCTGGCTGCGGGCGATCTCGGCGAGGCCGGCCCGGTGCTCGGCGATGCGGGTGCGGTAGGCCTCACCCCAGGCGCCGGCATCGCCGATATGGGCGATCCGGTCGCTCTCCAGGTCGTGGAGGACGGCCTGGCCCGTGAAGGGAAAGCTCTCCTCCACCGGGTCCACCACCACCACGAGGTGGCCGCGGGTGCCCCCGCCCGCGATGTGATCGACCGCCGCCTTCACCTCGGGCAGGGGCGAGAGGAAGTCGCTGACCAGGATGACCTCGTCGAAGCGGCCGGGAACCGCCCGGGGCGGGCCGTCGCGGTCGAGCCCGGCGCGGTCCTCGACCAGGGCCTGCGCCATGGTCTCGACGACCTTTCGCGAGGCGGTGGCGCGGGTGAGGCCCAGCAGGCCGGTGCGCTCGCCGCCCTCCACCAGCACGTCGGCCAGGGCGAACCCGAGCACCAGGGCACGCTCGACCTTGGAGGCCTGCGCGAGCCTGGAGGCGAAGCCCATGGAGGCGGAACGGTCGATCCAGAACCAGATGTTGTGCACCGCCTCCCATTCGCGCTCGCGCACGTAGAGCCGGTCGTCGCGGGCCGAGCGGCGCCAGTCGATGCGCGCGGCGGCCTCGCCGGCGACGAAGGGCCGGAACTGCCAGAAGCTCTCGCCGGGTCCGGCCCGGCGCCGGCCGTGGAGGCCGTGGGCGAGGGTCGTCGAGACCCGGCGCGACTCCAGGATCAGGCGCGGCATCCGCTCGGCCAGCGACAGGGCGTGCTCGGTCTCGCGGCGGCCGGGGGCTCGCGCGCTCGCCGGAAGTACCTGGGTCGCGGCCACCGGCGCGGCCTAGATCTTGGCCGCGAGCTGGGCAATCAGCCCCGGGATGGTCTCGCCGTCCGCCCGCGCCCCGAAACTCAGCGCCATGCGGTGCTTGAGCACCGGCTCGGCCAGGGCCTTGACGTCGGCCAGCGAGGGCGCGACGCGGCCCTCGATGAGGGCGCGGGCGCGCACCGCCAGCGTCAGCGCCTGGCTGGCGCGGGGGCCGGGCCCCCACAGGAGCTTGCCCTTGAGCGACGGGTCGCCGCCCTCGGGCCGGGCCGAGCGCACGAGGTCGAGGATCGCGTCCACCACAGCGTCGCCCACCGGCAGGCGCCGCACCAGCCGCTGGGCCGTGAGCAGCGCCTCGGTCGACATCACCGCCTGCGGCGCGTGGTCGGCGATCCCGGTGGTCTCGATCAGGATGCGGCGCTCGGCGGCGCGGTCGGGATAGCCGACGTCGATCTCCAGCAGGAAGCGGTCGAGCTGCGCCTCGGGCAGCGGATAGGTGCCCTCCTGCTCGATCGGGTTCTGGGTGGCGAGCACGTGGAACGGGCGCGGCAGATCGTGGCGCTCGCCCGCCACCGACACGAAATTCTCCTGCATCGCCTGCAGCAGGGCCGATTGGGTGCGCGGGCTCGCCCGGTTGATCTCGTCGGCCATCAGGAGCTGGGTGAAGACCGGGCCCTTCACGAAGCGGAACGAGCGGTGCCGGTCGGCGTCCTCGTCCAGGATCTCGGTGCCTAGGATGTCCGACGGCATCAGGTCGGGGGTGAACTGGACGCGGCGCGCATCGAGGCCGAGCACGGTGCCCAGGGTCTCCACGAGCTTGGTCTTGGCGAGCCCGGGCAGGCCCACCAGCAGCCCGTGGCCGCCGGCGAGGATGGTGATGAGCGCCAGGTCGACCACCGTCTCCTGACCGAAGATGACCTTGTGGATCGCATCGCGGGCCGCGCTCACCGACCCGAGACAGGCCTCGGCCGTGGCGACGATGCCGTCATCGAGGGTCGTGGCCGGCGAAGCACCTTGGCTCATGCGTGGTCGTCCCGTGTCGCGCCGCGGCGCTCGAAGGGCGGGAGTGTGGCGCCGTTCGAGGCGTGATGGCAAGGTCGGCGCGACGCCGCAGGAGGCATGGAGGGGCGGCGCGCGCCGGGCCGTCGACCTCGGTACGCCGGTCGTCGGCGTCGTCGGCCGCTCCAGGGCCCGCCCTTGCGAAGACGGGTGCGCCTCGGCGCGACGCGGGGATCCCACCGGCGGATCCGCTTGACCAGAGGGCTGGCAGCGCTCGACACATCGACGGCCACGCTCCATGACCCACGCTCGGTCGAACGGTTCCGCCGGGCGCTCATCATGTCCACGACAACCCGGCATTCGATTCAGCTCGCAGACGGCGACGCAGGCTATCGGCAGGCCGCCTGGCGGGAGGTGATGAGCCCGTCGGGCGAGGTCCTGATGAGCCCGGAGGAAGCGGAGCGCTTCACGACGGAGGGCCGTTGGCGGCAGATCGGGCCGTTGCTGGTCGGACATGTCACCGCCGGCGATTTCCGCCTGGTCCGGACCAAGGCGGCGGCCGAGCGCATCGGCCTCGATCACGTCTTCATCAACGTCTTCCTGGCCGGCCGGGGCGAAGGCGTCTGCGGTCGGCGGCGCATGCGTTTCGAGCCCGGCGCGATGTCGATCACCAAGCTGTCGAGCCCGGCCGACTATCGGCTCGAAGGCATCACGCTCACGGCCCTCGTCGTTCCGCGCCGGCTTCTCGAGGCGGCCATGGGGCCGATCGGTCCCTTCGACGGGCGGGTATACCCGCCGAACTCGGTGGAGGCGCTGCTCGTGGGGGCGCACATCGAGGGGCTTCTCGCGATGCCCGATCCGCTGCCGCCCGCCAAGGTGTCCATTGCCAGCCGCAGCAGCCTCACGCTGCTCGCCGCCTGCCTGTCCAAGTCATCCCTGCAGAACATCGCGAACACGGCCGCGGCCGCGGACGACGAGGCCGAACTCGCCAAGGCCGTGCGGCGCTACATCAAGGAACGCCTCGCCGACCCGGACCTCGGGCCGGACCTGATCTGCCGGCAGTTCGCCTTGTCTCGGGCACGCCTCTACCGTCTCATGCGCGATGGCGGGAACATCGCGGCGACGATCCGGCGGCTGCGTCTGGCCCGCGCGCACGGAGAGATCACGGCGGGGCGACACGCGGACCTCACCTCGGCCGCGGTGGCCGCGCGGTTCGGTTTCCGGCAGGAGCGCAGTTTCCGGCGTGCCTTCGTGCAGGAATTTTCCGTCTCGCCGGCTGCGCTCCGCTCCCAGGCCCGCACCGGACTGCGCGTCCCGCTCCCCGAAGCGGGCCTGGTGATCGTGGGGTGGTTCAACGAACTCTGACGGCAGAAAGGGGGGACGCGAGAGCGCAACCGGCACGGGTTCCGCGGCGATCCGCTCGACGCCGAGGAACCGGTCAGCCGGCGAGTCCTGCCTGGCGGTAGGAGCCCGGCGGCATTCCGAAAGCCTTGTGGAAGCTGCGGCTGGCATGGGTCACGCTGCGAAAGCCGCTGGCATGGGCGATCGTCTTGATGGAGCGCGCATCGCCCCGGTGGGCCAGGGCGCCGCGCATCAGGTGCAGGCGCTGCCGCTGTACGCAGGTCGCCACGCCGCCGAGCGGCTCGAGGATGCGATAGAGCACCGTGCGCGAGACGCCGGTGCGGCGCGCGATCCGCTCGGGCGTGAGATCCGGGCAGGTCGCCTGCGCCGCGATGAAGGCGAGGATCTCGTCGCGCTTGGTGGCCGCCCGCCGCGAAGATGTCGAGCGATCCGCGGACGATGTCGTGATGCACGAGACAATTCCGGCCGCGTCGTGCGGGTCCCTGGAAACCGCCCTCGCCGTTTTCGCTGGCAGCGGCCGTGTCGTCGTAAGCCCACGATGGAGGACGAGCCCTTCATCGACGCTCGCGGTCCAGGTCAGGGATGGCGTTAGACTGTCCTGGACGCGGCTTGTGTCTAACATCACGGCGTTCCTGCTTGGAATTCCAGCCATGAGCGGGAGACAAACGGACGTCAACGCGGTGGAGCGGAAGCGGACAATCTGCTGCGTCGAGCCTGTGCGATTGGCACGAATCGTCCGCCCGCTGGTCGTTCGAGAGGCCAGGGCCCGCCAGGGCGAGGCAGCGACGGACAGCAGGTCCTTTCCTCGGGTCCTTTGCGGCGTCCGACACGCGCAGTCGTTCCCCGATTCGACCAGGGACGCCGCGAACCGACGCGTGAGCGGTCGTCGGAAGGCCCACGGCATGCCCGTTGCCTCTGTCCCCACGCCGGTCCAACCGCTATCGTTCCCCTCATGCCCGAGATCCCCTCCCCCGATCCCGTCCTCGCCCGCCTCACCGCGGCCCTCGGCGCCGAGGTAAAGCGTGGCCTGCCGCCGGTGGAGCGATGGAACCCGGCCCATTGCGGCACGATCGACATGCGCATCGCCGCCGACGGCACCTGGTTCCACGAGGGGGCGCCGATCCGGCGGCCGGCGATGGTCAAGCTGTTCGCCTCGATCCTGCGGTGCGAGGAGGACGGCGGCATCGTGCTGGTGACCCCGGCGGAGCGTGTCGCCATCGCCGTGGAGGATGCGCCGTTCGTGGCCGTCGACATGGCCGTGGAGGGCGAGGGCGACGACAGGCGGATCGTGGTGCGCACCAACGTCGACGACGTCGTGTCCGTCGATGCCGAGCACCGCCTGCGGTTCGAGGAGGTCGCAGGCGGCGGCCTCAAGCCCTATGTGCATGTGCGCCGCGGCTTGTGGGCGCGGGTGACGCGGGCGCTGACCTACGACCTCGTCGCCCTGGGTGAGGAGCGCGAGGTCGACGGCGCGCCGTGGTTCGGCATCGCGGCCGGCGGCGTCTTCCATCCCATCGCACCCGCGGCCGCCGCTTGAACGGCGCGCGCCCCGACAGCCTGGCGGCGTTTCTGGAACGGGCCGCCGCCGGCCTCTCGGCCGATGCCCCCCGCCCCGGCGATCCCACCTCCAATCCGCGCGGCGACCACGACCTCGACGCGGACGGGATCGCCGTCGCCCCGCCCGGCCCGCATCGCCACGCGGCGGTGCTGGTGCCGGTGGTGGCCCGCCACACCGGCCTCTCCGTGCTCTTCACCCAGCGCAGCGCGGGCCTGCGCGACCATTCCGGCCAGATCTCGTTTCCCGGCGGCAAGATCGATCCGGCCGATCCCGGCCCGGCCGGCACCGCCCTGCGGGAGGCGTGGGAAGAGATCGGCCTCGCATCCGAGCGGGTCGGGGTGCTTGGCTACCTCGACCCCTACCTTTCGGCCACCGGCTTCCTCGTGGTGCCGGTGGTCGGGCTGGTGGAGGAGCCCCTCACCCTCGCCCTCAACCCGGACGAGGTGGCGGAGGTGTTCGAGGTGCCCCTCGACGTGCTCATGGACCCGGCCGGCCACAGCCTCGGTTCCGGCGCCTGGCGCGGCCGGACCCGGCGCTACTACGCCATCACCCACGCGGATCGCCTGATCTGGGGCCTGACGGCGGGCATCGTGCGCAACCTCTACGAACGCCTCTGGGCGCCCGGGGACACCCGTGCTTCGTCACGCCGCGCGAGGCCGTCTGTCGAAACCGGGTAGACGGGACCACCTGAGTCCGTAGGGTTCCGGTCGGCCGCCGGACCGGCCTGCGGGAGCCTCGGACCGGAACCCTCCCCGTATCGAGAGTCCTCGAAGGCATCATGATCGCCAGGATCGTCCAAGAAGCCCTGCTGTTCCTGCTGCCGTGGGCGCTGTTCTACGGCTACCTCGCGCTCAAGGGCCGCAACCCGCACCAGGGCTACCATTGGGAGGGGCAGGTGTTCCGCCTGTTCATGGCCGGCATCGGCCTCGTGGTGGTGTCGCTCGTCCTCACCGGTTTGTTCGGCGAGAGCCATCGCGGAGGCTACGTGCCGCCGCGCCTCGAGAACGGACAGGTGGTGCCGGGCACGTTCCGGTGACCGGGCGGCGCCTCGCATACGACGCTCCGGCCGCCCTCCTGCGTCGCCGGGATGTCGGCCGCGTCCTGCAGGCCCTGGCGGTGCCCGGCGAGGAGACCCGGCCGGTGGGAGGCTGCGTCCGCGACGCCCTCCTCGGCGGGTCGGCCGACGACCTCGATCTCGCCACCACCATCGCGCCCGCCGCCGTGATGGCGCTCGCCGCGGATGCGGGTCTTCGTGCCATCCCCACCGGGATCGACCACGGCACCGTGACCCTGCTCGCCGACGGCACCGCCTTCGAGGTGACGACCCTGCGCGAGGACGTCGAGACGGACGGGCGTCACGCGGTGGTGCGCTTCGGCCGCGATTTCGGGCGCGATGCCGAGCGGCGTGACTTCACCATCAACGCCCTCTCCCTCGACGCCGAGGGCCGCCTGCACGACACCACCGGCGGCATCGCCGACCTCGCGGCGGGGCGGGTGCGGTTCATCGGCGACGCGCCGACGCGCATCCGCGAGGACGCCCTGCGGATCCTGCGCTTCTTCCGGTTCCACGCCCGCTACGGCCTCGGGCCGCCGGACGGGGAGGGTCTGACCGCCTGCATCGCCGCGCGGGACGCCGTCGACGGTCTGTCGCGCGAGCGCATCCGGGCGGAACTGCTCAAGCTCTTGGTCGCCCCCGGTGCGCTGCCGGCGCTGGGCGTGATGGCGCGACACGGTATCCTGGAACGCCTGCTCGCGAGCTCCGGCGACCTCGATCGTCTCGGGCGCCTGCTCGCGGCGCTGCCGCAGGCGGATGGGCTGTCCCGCCTCGCGGCCCTGGCGGTGCGCGAGGCCGGCGACGTCGAGCGCCTGGAGAATGGCCTGCGCCTGTCCCGGGCCGAGGTCCGGCACCTGTCGGCCTACGCCGGCGCCCTGGCCGCCCTCGGAGGGACGCGCGCACGCGGTCGTGCGGCCATGCGCGCGCTTCTGGCCGACAACGACGGTCGGGCGCTATCGGAGGCTTTGTCGGTCCTCGACGGCGAGGAAGCGGAGCCGATGATGACCGAGGAGGGCCGGGCCGCCCTGGCGGCGGTTCTCGACGGGACGGAGGCGCGACCGGTGTTTCCCGTCGCTGGCGCCGACCTGGTCGGGCGGGGCGTGCCGGCCGGGCCGGCGGTGGGCCGCGGCCTGAAGGCGGCGCGACGGCGATGGCTCGAGGCGGGCTGCCCGACCGAGGCGGCCGCGATCGACGACCTGGTCGCCGTCGCCCTGGAGGCCGCCGGCCGGCTCGACTGACCGGGGGCGCGTTCCTCAGAAGCTGAGGGCGACCTTGGCGTCCTTCAACTGGACGATCTGGCCGTCGATCTCCTCGCGCTTGGCGAAGTCCTCGGTGGCGTCGCGCTGGAGCTGGAGGGCGGCGATGTCGGCGTCGATGGAGGTCGGGGTGATCTCCTCGAAGGGGTTCGCCCGCTCGGCGATCACCGTCACGCCGGTGGGCCCGATGTCGGCGAAGCCACCGCGAACCAGCACGCGCTTGCCGGCATGACCGGTCTCGTTGATGACGATCACGCCGACCTTCAGCGCGGTGAGCACCGGGGCATGGCCCGGCAGCACCGTCATCTCGCCCTCGACGCCGGGAAGCTGCACGGCTTCGACCTGGCCCGAGTACAGGGTCCGCTCGGGGCCGACGAAGTCGAACTGGAAGGTGGCCATGGCGTCAGGATTCCTGGGGTCGGACATCGTGGAGGACCGCGCCCGGCCGGTGGACCGGGCGCGGTCGAAAATGAGGTCAGCCGCGGCGGCGGTCGGCGACGAAGCCGGCGCCCAGACCAAGGACGGCGCCGATCACCGCGTACAGCCCGATATGCTGGACCTGGCCGCTGGTGAGGTCGCCGCCGCCCGCGCCGGCCGAGGACTTGTTGTCCTGGATCTCGACGCTGAGCGGGCCGATCTTGATCTCCGCCGCCTGCGGGCGGGTGAGGTAGCCCACGAGCCCGCCGGCCACGAGGCCGACGAGCAGAAGCATGGTCTTGGCGTTCATGCGCTCAGGCCGAGGCCGCGAGCTTCTTGGCCTTTTCCTTGGCGTCCTCGATGGTGCCGACCATGTAGAAGGCGGCCTCCGGCAGGTCGTCGTAATCGCCGTTCACGAGGCCCTTGAAGCCCTTGATGGTGTCGGCCAGCGGCACCTGGATGCCCGGCGAGCCGGTGAAGATCTCGGCCACCGAGAAGGGCTGCGAGAAGAAGCGCTCGATCTTGCGGGCGCGCGCCACGGTGAGCTTGTCCTCTTCCGAGAGCTCGTCCATGCCCAGGATCGCGATGATGTCCTGAAGCGCCTTGTAGCGCTGCAGGGTCTGCTGCACGCGGCGGGCGACGTCGTAGTGCTCCTCGCCAAGGACGGTCGGGTTGAGCATGCGCGAGGTCGAGTCGAGCGGATCCACGGCCGGGTAGATGCCCTTCTCGGCGATGGAGCGCGAGAGCACCGTGGTGGCGTCCAAGTGGGCGAAGGAGGTGGCGGGCGCCGGGTCGGTCAGATCGTCGGCCGGCACGTAGATCGCCTGCACCGAGGTGATCGACCCCTTGGTGGTGGTGGTGATGCGCTCCTGCAGGGCGCCCATGTCGGTGGCCAGCGTCGGCTGGTAGCCCACCGCGGAGGGGATGCGGCCGAGCAGCGCCGACACTTCCGAGCCGGCCTGGGTGAAGCGGAAGATGTTGTCCACGAAGAACAGCACGTCCTGGCCCTGATCGCGGAAATCCTCGGCGATGGTGAGGCCGGTGAGCGCGACGCGCGAGCGGGCGCCGGGGGACTCGTTCATCTGGCCGTAGACCAGCGCGCACTTGGAGCCCTCGGCCGAGCCGTTGTGCTCCTTGGGGTCCATGTTGACCTTGGACTCGATCATCTCGTGGTAGAGATCGTTGCCTTCGCGGGTACGCTCACCCACGCCGGCGAACACCGAGTAGCCCGAGTGCACCTTGGCGATGTTGTTGATGAGCTCCATGATCAGCACGGTCTTGCCGACGCCGGCGCCGCCGAAAAGGCCGATCTTGCCGCCCTTGGCGTAGGGGGCCAGCAGGTCGACCACCTTGATGCCGGTCACCAGGATCTGCGACTCGGTCGACTGCTCGGAATAGGCCGGCGCGGGCTGGTGGATGGCGCGCAGGGTGTCGGACTGGATCGGGCCGGCTTCGTCGATCGGCTCGCCGATGACGTTCATGATGCGGCCCAGGGTGTTGAAGCCCACCGGCACCATGATCGCCTCGCCGGTGTCGGTGACCTCCTGGCCGCGCACGAGGCCTTCCGAGGTGTCCATCGAGATGCAGCGCACGGTGCTCTCGCCGAGCTGCATGGCGACTTCGAGAACGAGGCGGTTGCCGTTGTTCTTGGTCTCCAGCGCGTTCAGGATCTCGGGCAGGTGGCCGTCGAAATGCACGTCGACCACGGGGCCGATGACCTGGGTGATGCGGCCGACCTTGTTGGAGCCGGCGCCGGGGGTAGCGGTGTTCGCCATGATGAGGTCCTTACGATGCGGTGGCGCCGGGGCGCCCGAATGGGTGTTAGAGGGCTTCGGCGCCCGAGATGATTTCGATCAGTTCCTTGGTGATCATGGCCTGACGCGTGCGGTTGTAGATCTGCGTCTGCTTCTTGATCATCTCGCCCGCGTTGCGCGTGGCGGAATCCATGGCGCCCATGCGCGCGCCCTGCTCCGAGGCCGCGTTCTCCAGGAGCGCGCGGTAGACCTGAACGGTGAGGTTGCGCGGCAGCAGCGTGTCGAGGATGGCCTCCTCGTTCGGCTCGAACTCGAGCGCGGCGTCGGGGGCGGTGGCGCCGGTCGCAGGCAGTTCGGCCGGGATCAGCTTCTGGGCGGTGGGGATCTGCGAAATCACCGAGCGGAAGCGCGAGTAGAACAGGGTCGCCACGTCGAATTCGCCCGCCTCGAAGCGGGCGATGATCGACTCGGCGATCTCGGCGGCGAACTCGTAGTCCACCGGCCGGGTGCCGCGGATGTCGCGCGCGTCGATGATCTGGTCCTTGAAGATCCGGCGCAGGAGGTCGTTGCCCTTCTTGCCGACGGTGAGGATCTTCACCGTCTTGCCCTCGGCCATCAGCCTGCGGGCGTGGTCGCGGGCCATACGGCCGATCGACGAGTTGAAGGCGCCGCACAATCCGCGGTCGGCGGTGCAGACCACGAGCAGATGGGTCTGGTCCGAGCCGGTGCCCGAGAGGAGCTTCGGCCCCTGCACGCCGCCGACGAGGTTGGCCGCGAGGTTGCCGAGCACCTGGGACATCTTCTCGGCGTAGGGCCGGCCGTTCTCGGCGGCGTTCTGGGCGCGCCGCAGCTTGGCGGCGGCGACCATCTGCATCGCCTTGGTGATCTTCTGCGTGCCCTTCACCGAGGTGATGCGGTTGCGCAGATCCTTCAAACTCGGCATCGGCTGACTTTCAGATCCGTCTCGGTTCGACCCTGGGGCGGCTCTCCTCCCCCTTGCGGGGAGGAGTCGGAGGTGGGGGTGGTGCCGATCGGATCACGCCGTCTCCGGCATCGCCCCCACCCCTGACCCCTCCCCGCGGGGGGAGGGAAAAAGCGCCTTACTTCATCGCCTTGATGACGCCCTCGATGGCGCCCTTCAGGGTGCCGGCGCTGGCGTCCGACAGGTCCTTCGAGTCGCGGATCGTGCCCAGGAGGTCGGCGTGCTTGGTACGCAGGGTCGAGAGCAGCGCGTCCTCGAACGCACGGATCTTGTTGACCGGGATCGCGTCGAGGTAGCCGTTGACGCCGGCGTAGATCACCGCGACCTGCTCTTCCATCTTCAGCGGCGAGAACTGCGGCTGCTTCAGGAGTTCGGTCAGGCGCGAGCCGCGATTGAGCAGCTTCTGGGTCGATGCGTCGAGGTCGGAGCCGAACTGGGCGAAGGCGGCCATCTCGCGGTACTGCGCGAGCTCGCCCTTGATCTTGCCGGCGACCTTCTTCATCGCCTTGGTCTGGGCCGAGGAGCCCACGCGGGACACCGAGAGGCCGACGTTCACGGCCGGGCGGATGCCCTGGTAGAACAGGTCGGTCTCGAGGAAGATCTGGCCGTCGGTGATCGAGATCACGTTGGTGGGGATATAGGCAGAGACGTCGTTGGCCTGGGTTTCGATGACCGGCAGCGCGGTCAGCGAGCCGTTGCCGGCGGCGTCGCCCATCTTGGCGGCGCGCTCGAGCAGGCGGCTGTGGAGGTAGAACACGTCGCCGGGATAGGCCTCGCGGCCCGGCGGGCGGCGCAGCAGCAGCGACATCTGGCGGTAGGCGACGGCCTGCTTGGAGAGATCGTCGTACACGATCACGGCGTGCATGCCGTTGTCACGGAAGTACTCGCCCATGGCGCAGCCGGCGAAGGGCGCGATGAACTGCATCGGCGCGGCATCGGAGGCGGTGGCGGCGATGATGATCGAATATTCGAGGGCGCCGTTGTCCTCCAGCACCTTCACGAACTGGGCCACCGTCGAGCGCTTCTGGCCGATGGCGACGTAGACGCAATAGAGCTTGGCGTTCTCGTCGGTGCCGGCGTGGGCGGCCTTCTGGTTGAGGATTGTGTCCAGCGCGATGGCGGTCTTGCCGGTCTGGCGATCGCCGATGATCAGCTCGCGCTGGCCGCGGCCGACGGGGATGAGCGCGTCGATGGCCTTGAGGCCGGTGGCCATCGGCTCGTGCACCGACTTGCGCGGGATGATGCCCGGGGCCTTCACGTCGACGCGGCGACGCTCGGTGGTGGCGATGGGGCCCTTGCCGTCGATGGGGTTGCCGAGGCCGTCGACCACGCGGCCGAGGAGCGCCTTGCCGACCGGCACGTCGACGATGGCGCCGGTGCGCTTGACGGTCTGGCCTTCCTTGATGTCCCGGTCCGAGCCGAAGATCACGATGCCGACGTTGTCCTGCTCGAGGTTCAGCGCCATGCCGCGCACCCCCGATTCGAACTCCACCATCTCGCCGGCCTGGACGCTGTCGAGGCCGTAGGCGCGGGCGATGCCGTCACCGACCGAGAGGACCTGGCCCACCTCGGTGACCGCGGCTTCCTCGCCGAAGTTCTTGATCTGCTCTTTCAGGATCGCGGAGATCTCGGCAGCGCGGATGTCCATCGTTCGGCCTCTTCGAAAACTTGAAAAACACTGGGTGTGGGACGGGATGACGGGATGGACCGGGCCGCGAGGGCCGCGGTCCTCAGGCTTCCCGCATCGCCAGACGAATACCGTTGAGCTTCGTCCGTAGGGACGCATCGACCATGCGGCTGCCGATCTTGACCACGAGGCCGCCGATCAGGCTCGGGTCGACGGTGAGGTCGAGGTCGATCTCCGCGCGAGCGACGTCGCGCAGGGACGCCTTGATCTCCTCGACCACCGCCTCGGACGGCTTCTCGGCGACACGCACCTCGGCGCGCACGATGCCCTTCGACTCCCGCACCAGCACCCGGAAGGCGCGGATCATGTCGGGGAGCGCGAACAGGCGGCGGTTGGCGGCCGAGAGCCTGATGAAGTTGGCGCCGAGCCCGGTGATGCCGGCCTTGTCGAGAATGGCGCCGATGGCGGCGGCCTGTTCGGCACCCGTGAAGATCGGGCTGCGCACCAGGCGCATCAGGTCGGGGCTCTCCTTGAGCATGGCGTCGAAACGCTCGAGCCCCTGGGCCACCGCATCGACTTGGCGCTCCTCGCGGGCCAACTCGAACAGGGCCGAGGCGTAGCGCGCGGCTACGCCTGCGACCGGGGAACCCGCCTCGGAACTGGTCTGCGCCACGCGGCCGCTCTCTCTTCTAATCCAGCCTGCACGTTCCGACCCAGAAGTCGCCATCATGTGGCGTCGGCTCAGGAAACGTCGGCGATGGGAATGTCTCGGACCTAAGAGGGCGCAAACCCCCTCTACCGAAGCGGCGTCGCCCTACCATGCGGTCTCTGGACGCGCAAGGCGAGGCTTGGAGGCGGAGGCCTGACAGCGAGGTCCCGGCGAGGCGGCTAGGTCGACCCGGCCATGCGCGCCGGATGAAGGCCGGCGTCGCAAACGTGTCGGCATGGTGGCTGGATCGCGAAAACCGTGTCCTCGCCGGGACGACGGTCGGGCTTTCTGTGGACTTTCCGGTCAGCAGGCGATGCGGTCGCAGCGGCGCTGGGCGGCGATCATCCGCGCCAGGGCCTTGGGGCCGGGATGGCCGAGCAGCGCGGTGTTCCCGAGCACGTAGGAGGGGGTGGTCGACAGGCCGAGGTCGGCCGCGATCCGCATCTGGCTCTTGAGTGCGAGCCGAACCTCCTCGCTGTCGCCGATGCCCTCGATCTCCGCCGCCGGGAGGCCGAGCTTTGCCGCCGCCGCCAGGGCGGAGAGCCCGTCGATCCGGCCGGGCCTGGCGAGCAGGCCCTGGTAGAGGCTCCATGCGGCGGCCGAGCCGAGGCGCTTCTGGACGGCCAGCGACACCTTCGCCGCTTGGGCCGATTGGACCGACAGGATGGGGTTGTTGATGAGCCCGATCCGCAGGGCCGGATCGCTGGCTGCGAGGGAGACCAGGTCGGCCGCCGCCTTGCGGCAGTAGGGACAATTGTAGTCGAAGAACTCGTAGAGCGTGACGCCTGCGTCGCGGGGCCCGATATAGGTGACGCCGCGCAAGCCCTCGATCTCCCCGACGATCTCGCCCGGCAGCCGGGTGTTGGCGACCGGCCGGCCCTCGTCGTTGTCCACCTTGAACGCCTGTCCATACCCTTGTGCGCGGGCGAGGCCGGCCAGACCCGTCGTCGCCACGAGGCCGGCGGAGCCGGCGAGGAAGCGCCTGCGCGAAACAATCATCGGGTGCCACGGGTTCGCCAGCCGGGGAGGTTCGGCCGGCGGGGTTTTAGCGACGGTCATCGGAGCGGGATAGGGGTGATCCGCCAGCCCGTCCGCCTCGTGAGGGTCGACCCGCGATCCTTGGCCCCATGCCTCGCGGATCGGCCGTACGGATCGATGCGCGATCGCGTCCTCTCCTTTCGCGATGAGGAGAGGACGCCGGAAGAGATCAGTCCTTGAGATCGGCCGGCACCTTGCCGCCGTTCTCCTCGAGCTTCTTGATCACCTGCTTGTGCAGCCAGACGTTCATGGAGGCCGAATCGTCCTTGTCGCCGGTGTAGTGGAGCTCGTCGGCGAGCGCCTTGCGGGCGGTGAGGCTCGAATCGATGTCGAGGAGCTTCATCAGGTCGACGATCGAGGTGCGCCAGTTGAGGGTCTGCCCGTTCTTGGCGGCCATTCCGTTGAGCACGGCTTCCACGTCCACCGGCTCGCCGGAGGCAGTGGCCGGTGCCGCGCCGCCCGCGGGGGCCGCGGTGCCGGTGGTGGCGTCGGCAGGCTTGGCCTCCGCCGTCGCGCCGCCGCCGAAGGGATGGAGGATCTTGCTGACGATGCTGCCGAGAAAGCTCATGGCGGTAGTCCTTGTGATTAGGAATCGGCCGCGAGGGGGTGCGGCCGATGTCCTGTCTTAACGGTATCGGACCGAGGCCGTTCCGGGGCGCCGTCTCCGCCCGGCGAAGAAAGCCGGCGCGGCCGGGCCCGGAGGGAGAAGGCCCTTCCCGATCGATCGTCCCAAGCCGAGCCGGACGCACGCGGGTGTTTGAGGAATCCCCCGGCTGTGGCATGGCCGGGCTCGGTCCTTCGCGGGCCAGCCTCGCCCAACCTTGCCTCGCCTCGACCTCGCCTCGAAAGCCGGACTTCCCGATGCGCCCTGCCCTCCCCGTCCTCGCGACGATCCTGACCGCCTTTGCCGGGCTTCTGCTCGCCGCGCCGGCCAGTGCCCAGACGGCGCCGATCCCGGTACGCATCGGCGTCATCCCCATCGTCGGCGCGGCGCCGATCTTCGTGGCCGACGGCGAGGGCTGGTTGAAGGAGGCCGGCTTGAAGCCGACCTTCACCACTTTCGAATCCGGCCCCAACATGATCCAGGCGCTGGCCTCGGGCACCATCGACGTCTACGTCGCCGGCATCGCGCCGCTGGCGGTGGCCCGTACCAAGGGCATCGACGTGCGGGTGGTGGCCGCCACGGCCATCGAGGAGATGGTGGTCGTGGCCGGCCCCAAGCTCGCCCCGTATTTCGCTGGAAACGCCGACAAGGCGCAGGCCTTCGCGCAGTTCAAGGCCAAGGAGGGCCGGGCCGCCCGGCTGGCCACGCAGCCGCCGGGCTCGGTGCCGCACACCACCCTTCAGCATTGGCTCTGGCAGGTCGCCAAGGCGGCGAAATCGGATGCCGAGGTGGTGCCGATGGGCATCGACGCCACCCAGCAGGCGATGCTGGCCGGTGCCGTCGACGGAGCCGCCCTGCGCGAGCCGGCGCTCACCATCGTCCAGAACCGCAACCCGGCGATCACCCTCGTCGCCACCGGCGGCGAGATGTTCCCCAACCAGCCCGGTACGGTGGTCGGGGTCTACGGCGCCTTCGCCGACAAGAATCCCGCCGCCATCGAGGGGCTGGTGAAGGCCCTGGTCAAGGCCACCGACCTCCTGAAGTCCGACCCCGCCCGTGCCGCGGTACCGGTGGAGGCCGCCCTCGGCAAGGGCATCACCGATCTCGCCACCATCCAGAAGGCGATCACCTCGCCGGCGGCGAAGTTCACCGCCGATCCGCGCGCGATCGTCGACGCGACGAAGGCGATGCAGGCCTATCAGGTCTCGATCGGGACGCTTGAGAAGGACATCCCCACCGAGGGGCTGTTCGATGCGCGCTACTACGAGAAGGCGGTCGCCCGCTGACGCCGATGGCCCGCCTCACCCCGACGCTGCTGGCGGCCGCCGGCCTCCTCGCCTTCCTGGCGTTCTGGGAAGCGATGCCGCGGCTGGGCCTCATCAACCCCGCCTTCCTGCCGCCGCCGAGCACGATTCCGGCCGCCTTCCTCAAGGAGATCCGGCTCGGGGTCTGGTCGGAGGCGGTGGTCTCGAGCCTCAGCCACTACGTCGCCGGCCTCGGCGTCGGCGCCGCCGCCGGGGTGGCGCTCGGCATCCTGGTGGGGATGTCGCGCGGCGTCGAGGCCGCCACCGCCTGGGTGGTGCGGCTGCTGCGGCCGATCCCCGGCCTCGCCTGGGTCCCCTTCGCGATCATCTGGTTCGGGGTACAGCCGGAAGCGGCGGTGTTCATCATCGCCATCGGCGTGTTCTGGATCGTGTTCTTCGCGACGCAAGGCGCGGTGCGCGGGGTCGACCGCGACCTCATCGAGGTGGCGCAGGCCTTCGGTTTCCGGTCTCCGTTGTCGCGGCTCACCAAGATCGTGCTGCCGGCCGCCACACCGGGCATCCTCGTCGGCCTGCGCACCGCGCTCGGCCAGGCCTGGATGGCGGTGGTGGCCGCCGAGATCTTCGGCGTGCCCGGCGTTGGTGCGCGCATGATGCAGGCCTCCAGCCTCCTCTCCACCGACATCGTGGTCGTCTACATGCTCACCATGGCCGGCCTCTACGGCCTGTTCGACACCGCCTTCGTCGCCCTGCAGGGCTGGCTGCTGCGGTGGCGCCCATGACCGTTAACGCCATCACCGCCGACGCCATCGTCACCATCACGTCCCTGAGCCTCGCCTACGAGCGCGAGGGCCGGCGCAACGTCATCCTCGAAGGTCTCGACCTCACGGTCCGGCGCGGCGAGTTCGTGGTCATCGTCGGCGAGTCCGGGGTCGGCAAGTCCACGGTCCTGCGGGTGCTGATCGGTCTCGCCCGCCCCAGCGGTGGCAGCGTCCGCCTCGACACCCGGCCCGACTGCCGCACGCCGATGGCGCTGGTGTTCCAGGACGCCCGGCTGCTGCCGTGGCGGCGGGTGGCGGCCAACGTCGCCTTCGGCCTCGAGGGCTCCGGCCTGTCGGGCGCTCAGCGTCTGGAGAAGGCGCGCGAGATGCTGGCCCTGGTCGGATTGTCCGATTTCGCCGACCGCTGGCCGCACCAGCTCTCCGGCGGCCAGCGCCAGCGGGTGGCCATCGCCCGGGCGCTCGCCGTCGACCCCGACGTGCTCCTCATGGACGAGCCATTCTCGGCGCTCGACAGCTTCACCCGCGAGGGCCTACAGGAGGAACTGCAGCGCATCCAGGCGCGGACGGCCAAGACCATCCTGTTCGTCACCCACGACATCGACGAGGCGGTGACACTCGCCGACCGGGTGGTGGTGCTCGCCGGCTCGCCCGGCCGGGTCGCGGCCGACATGACCATCGCCGTACCGCGTCCGCGCCGCCGCCGCGACGGCGCGCTGCTCGAAGCCGCCCGCCAACTGCGGGCGGAGTTGTCGGGCCGGTCGGCCGAACTCTGATCCACCGTCGAAGACCGCGATCGGGCGAGACGATCACCCGGCCGCGGTCGAGGATCCGTCAGTCGTCCAAGTCGCGACGCTGCCGGCGCGGACGATCGTCGTCCTCGTAGGAGCGACGGCGCGGCTCGTCGTCGTACCGGCGGCGCGGCTCGTCGTCATAGGAGCGCGCGCGCGGACGCTCGTCGTCCCTGTCGCGCCGGTCGCGATAATCGCCGCCGCGGTCGTCGCGGTCGCGGCTGCGATACCCGTCGCCGTCGTCGCCACGATCACGCGCGCCCCGGCGACCCTCGGCGACCTTCGGCGCGTACCAGCACATCTTGTTGGCGACGCCCGGCGCCGGATCGCCGAAGGAGCCGACGTTGCAGGGCACCGTTCCACCCTGAGGGAACGGGCGGCCGTTCGTCTTGCCCTTGATGCCGTAATAGACGTTGGTGGGATGCGGCATCCGGCAGACCTCGCCGTCCTGCGCGCAGGGAACCAGGTTCTGGGTATCGAGCTGGGCCGAGGCCGGGGCGTAGCCGCCGAGGGCCGGTCCGAGAAGCGTCGCCGCGAATGCAAAGGCGGCTGTCTTGAAATGCACGATCGTGGTCCTCCCGAGGTCGCTGGCGCCGGTGCCGCCTGTTCCGTCCGCCCCTGGGGTGGCGAGACGGCGAAGCGATAGCACGGACGCGCCGGTTCGCGCGCCCGGGTCGTAGGCCCGTTCTGGAGGTCTTGGCCGCGCCTCTCAGGTGCGCTGCGCGCCCTCGGCTTCGCGCGCCGGGGCGCAGATCTGCGGCGAGACCTTGTCGAGGTGGACGCAGGCGTTCTGGAGGTACCAGGTCCGCAGCCCGGGCTGGGTCGGGGCGACATACATGGCCACCAGGACGAAGCCGGCGACGGCGATGATGATCAGGAGAAGGAGGTTGCGCATGGGGTCGGTTCCGGCAGGCGGGACCCGCGCTGCGTGCGGCTCGCCCGCCCCGCATACCCGATTCCCTAAGATCGATGGTCCTTCCGGCGACGGCCGGTCTCGGCCCCATCAACGCGCCACGCCCGAAAACGACGCAGGTCCCCGCCGCGAAATTCCCGCCACGCCGGCCGGACGGGCTCAGGCCGCCTCGAACAGCGGCACGATCCGCATGCCGGGCACCAGCACGAGGCCCTTGTCGGTGATGCGGATCTCCGGGATGACCGAAAGCGGGATGAGGTTGAAGCCCATGTAGGGAATGCTGCAGCCAGCCGCCTGCCAGGCCTCCTTGAGCACCCGCACCTCCTCGGCCACGATCCCGACCCTCTTGTCGGACAGGAGCCCCGCCACCGGCAGCGGCACCGAGGCGACGACCCTGCCGCCGGCCACCACGCAGACGCCGCCCTGAGTCGCGGTCACCGTGTCGAGGGCGAGGCGCATGTCGGCTTCGTCGAGGCCGGCGACGATGAGATTGTGCGAATCGTGGCCGACGCTGCTCGCCACCGCGCCCGCCTTCAGCCCGAAGGCGCGCAGGAGCCCGTGCGCCACGTTGCCGGCGCCGCCGTGACGCTCGATCACGGTGACGAAGGTGCAGTCGTTCTGAGCGAGGGTCGACGCCCAGTCGGGTCCGGGCTGCAGCGTGAAGCGCTCGTGGACGAGCTCGATGCCCGGCAGGGTCGTGCGGATGGCGTTGACGAGG
Source organism: Methylobacterium sp. Leaf399 (assembly GCF_001424525.1). Classification (NCBI taxonomy): domain Bacteria; kingdom Pseudomonadati; phylum Pseudomonadota; class Alphaproteobacteria; order Hyphomicrobiales; family Methylobacteriaceae; genus Methylobacterium; species Methylobacterium sp. Leaf399. Next base: position 85,927 of record NZ_LMQK01000004.1, read on the forward strand.
CAGGGCGCCGCCGGCAGTGCGGGGACGAGGCTCGGCAGCGGATCGGGCAGGTGGATCGTCGCATAGGCGGGCGCCGGATAGCGGTAGGGCCGCGACAGGGCCTCGTCGAGGACGGGCGTGATCCGGCGGTTCTCGACCACGCATTCCCCGCCGTACCAGGTCGATTGCGGAACGAGGTCGTCGTCGAGGAGCACGAGGTCGGCCCGGCGCCCGCCGCCGAACCCTCCGATCTCGCCGTCGAGGCCGTAACGGGTGGCCGGGTGGAGCGAGCCCATCGACCAGGCCTGGACCGGGGATATCCCCATGCGCACCGCCTCGCGCACCACCCAGTCGAGCCCGAAGGCGAGGAGGTCCTGCGCGTCGCGGTCGTCGGTGCAGACGCAGACGCGCTTGGCCGCCGCCTTGAGCGCGGTGATCGTGCCGATCGCCTCGGGCAGGCTGTGCCAGGGGGTCGTCGGCGGGCCGCCGCGCAGGAAGATCCAGAGACCGGCCTCCAGGAGGTCGTCGGCGATGTCCTGGTCGATGGCCTCGTGGGTGTCGGTGACGCCGCTGGCCGCATAGGGCGCGACGAAGCTGCGCCCGTAGATGTGGCCCGAGACCGGCCGTCCCCGCTCCAGCGCGGCGGCGATGATGGCGTGCGCCCGCGCGTCGCCCTCGGCGACCGCCACGAAATCCATCTTCTCGCCGAGCCCGACCGCCTCGGGCCAGGCGTCGAACAGGGCCGCGATCTTGGCCGCCGTGAGGTCGCCCCCGGCGGTCTCGAGCTCGGCCGAGGTCGCCGGCACCGTACTCGGCACCGTGAGGTAGATGTTGAGCGAGGCCTCGCGGGCGTCCTCCAGCATCCAGGCGATCCCGTCGGCATCGCAAACGTTGCCGATCTCGTGGCTGTCGCAGACGATCGTGGTGGTGCCGTTGAGGAGGGCCGCCTCGGCGTAGGCGCAGGCCGTCACCATGCTGCTCTCGATGTGCAGGTGCGGATCGACGAGGCCCGGCGCCAGGAGGCCGCCGGCCACATCCCGGCGCGGGGCGGCCCCGCGGTGGCTCCCGGCGGGATGCACGGCGGCGATGCGCCCACCGGCGATCCAGACCTCGCGGTCGGGCAGGATGCGCTCGGAATAGGTGGAGAGAAGCCGCGCGCCGGTGATGACCAGGTCCGGGTCCGCGCGGCCCGCCGCGACGTCGGCGAGCCGCCGCGTCATCCGGCTCAGGGGCTCCACGGAGAATCGGGTCAGCGCGCGTGGTCGGGTCATCGGGACTCCCGGGTCTGGTGACGTCGCGGATGGCGCACGCATCGTGCCATGCGCGGCGTCGCAGAACGGCAACGCCGGCCAGCGAAACGCCGCATGGAATTGCAAAATCGGCGCGCCGTCACCATCTGCCTGCTATGCCGATCGCGACCACAGTCGCTCGATCGGTGACGGCCACGAGACCGGGTGGCATCGGGTGACGCCGGATGTACGCGCACCCCCCGCCCGACATCCGTGGCCGTCGGCGTTTCTCCTCATTCTCCACACGTATCGTCCGAGTATCCGCCATGGCCAAACGCACGAAATCCAAGCCGCAGGAGCGGGGCTCCGTCCTGTTCGACGTTCTGTACGAAGACGAGTCCCGCGCCTCCAACCGGCGGGTGCCGATGGAGATCCTCGGCGGACTCGACGGCGACGAGCCGGCCCGCGAGATCATCGAGGAGCAGGACCGGGTTATCGCCGAGAAGTCCGGCCGGCCCAAGCGTGAGATCAGGAGCCTGACGCGCTCGCCGCCCCGGGCGCCGACCGCCGTCTCCGACGACTGATCGCGTCTCCGACGCGCGTCGAGCGGGATCGCGAAGCGACGACACGGACCTTGGACGATCCCCTCAGGCCTTCTTCAGGAACTCGGCGCGCAGGACGAGACCCTTCACCTTGTCGGTGCTGCCTTCGATTTCGGCGACGTTGCCGGTGAGGCGGATGCCCTTGACGAGGGTGCCGCGCTTCAGGGTCGTCGAGGTGCCTTTCACCTTGAGGTCCTTGATCAGCGTGACGGAATCGCCCTCGGCGAGGCGGGTGCCGTTGGCGTCCCGGGTCTCTTCACTCACACAGGGTCTCCTCGCTCACAGGTCGGCTTCGGTCTGCGGCGACATGTAGGGGCGACCGGCCTCCGCCAGGGCTCGGTCCACCGCCTCGATGGCGAGCAGGATCCGCATGAAATCCTCGGCGGCCGAGGCGGCCGCCAACTCGCTGGATCCGATGCGCTTGGCGAGCGCGCTGCGCTGGCGGGCGAGGCTGGCGCGTGCCCGCTTCATGTCGGCGACCTCGTCGGATGTCATGGAGTACCCGTTTTGAATGCGTCGCCGCTGTGCCTGCGGCATGCTCGTGTCCGGCCCGCGAAGGCCGACGATCCCGCTGCTATGGCACGGCGTCCGCCCCGTCGGCGAGCAGGAAGATCACGGCCTTCTCGACGACGGCGGGATCGTAGGCATGCGGCCCGTCGTATTCGACGTAGGTGAGGTCGTAGCCCGCCTGTTCCAGCTTGGACTTGTGGAAGCGGGCGCTGCGATCGATCGGGATCTGGGTGTCCTGGGTGCCGTGGGAGAGGAAGATGCGCGGCGCGCCCATCTGGAGATGGACCGAAAGGAAGCCCGCCGAGGAGGCGACGAGCCGGGTCACCAGATCGCCGTTGGCCAGCCCCATCGACAGGGCGTAGCTGCCGCCGTCCGAATGACCGGCGAAGGCTAGGCGGGTCGGATCGAGCAGGTAGCGCGACGCCACTGCGGCCAGCGCCGTGTCGAGCCGCTCGCGGTCGGGGCCGTGGCCGCCGATCACCAGGTCCCAGGTCGGGAACAGGGATTGCGGCGCCAGCAGCAGGAAGCCGTTCGCCAGGGCGTGGGCCTCGAGCATCGGCAGGATCTTCTCCGCGCTGCCGCCGCCGCCGTGGAACAGCACCACCAGGGGCGTCGGTCGGCGCGGATCGACGCCGGGCGGGACCACCAGGACGGCGTCCCGCGTCTCGAACAGGCCGAGGGCATGGCGCCCCGGGGGCAGCGCCGGCTCTGTCGGGAGCCGGTGGACGAAGGTGAGGCGTCCGGTGAGCGTCGGCGCGATCATGCGGCCCTCACGCCTTGTCGCCGCCCGGCATCGGCTTGATCTTCAACTGATCGATCACCCATCGCCAGCCGCCCCCCTCCTGCTCGCGGGCCGTCTCCACCGAGAGGGTCCCGTTGGGAAGCCGCGCGAAGGTCATGGCGATCGGTCCGTTGCGCAGGGCCGGCAGGGCCTCCGCGCTCGGGAAATGCGAGCGCCGCGACAGGAGGTCGGTGTAGAAGCGCCGGATCTCGTCGTGGCCGGTGGCCACGACCGCGCCGGCGGCGAGCAGAGCGCCGGGCTCGTAGAGTGCCACCAGCCCCTCGACGTCGCCCGCGTTGGCGCGCTCGTTGAAGAGCCGCGCCAAGTCCTCGGGGGCCTGCGCCGGCGAACGGTCGGTGGTGCTCATCTGTCGGTCCTGGGATGTCGGGAATGACGTCGGCGAAATGGTCACTTGAGCCGCTGGCCGGCGGCGTCGTCCACCGCGACGCTGACGGGGATGCCGGCCTTCACGCTCTCGGACACGGTGCAGAACCGTTCGAACTGTTCCAGGACCTTGCCGATCCGCGGGACCGCCTCGGCGGTGGCGCCGAGCCGGATCGTCACGGCGATCCCGGCGATCCGCAGCCGTCCCTCGGCGTTGCGCTCCATCCGGCACTCGGCCTCGGCCTCGATTCCATTGAGGTCCTGCCCGAATTTGCCCGAGGCGAACATCAGGCTGGCGCACAGGCAGTTGGTGACGCCCGCGACCATGATCTGCTCGGGGAACGGACCGTGCCCGCCGCCGAACGGCTCGGCCTCGTCCACGAGCAGGCCGGGATGCGCCTCGCCGAAATCGACCATGAAGCGATAGCCGTCGATCTGCTTGATCCTGATCCTGGGGCCGTCCGCCATCCGGGCGCTCCTCGATGGGTCAGACGGGCCGTTCCCGACATCGGTCTCGGTTGACAACCCGTCATTGCTGGCATACCAAATACCAGCAACGGAAGGACATGACAATCAACGCGGCGACGATGTGCCGGCAGCGACGGTCATGGCCCGGCAACTGGAGGAGACGACACGCATGCTGACCATCGGCATCTGTTTTCATCGTCCCGGAAGACGGCCTTCCCCGCCGTCCGCAGCGACCCTCGACCGATAAGGACGCGTCGGGCGAGGCCATGGCACAGGCGATCGACTTCGAACAACTGGTGACGGCGACGGGCGACGCCGTCGTGGTGTCGGATGCGGACGGGGCCATCGTCGTCTGGAACCCCGCCGCCGAGCGCATCTTCGGGTTCACCCCGGAGGAGGCGATCGGTCGGTCCCTCGACCTCATCACCCCGGAGCGCCAACGCCAGCGCCACTGGGACGGCTACGCCAAGACCATGCGGACCGGCGTCACCCGCTACGGCGCCGACGTCCTGCGGGTTCCCGCCCTGCACAAGGACGGACACACCCTCTCGATCGCCTTCACGGTCGGGATGCTGCACGGCCCCGACGGGGCCGTCACCGGGATCGCCGCGATCATCCGCGACGAGACCAAGCGCTGGACCGACGAACGCCAGATGCGCCAGCGCCTGGCCGAGCTCGAAGCCCGCGTCGCCTGAGACCATCCGGGCGAGGCCGGCCCATCCGCCGATCCTCGGCCAACATCACGACCCGGACCGAACCGGGCGCGACACCAACCGACCGACCCGAACAGAATTGACAGGGAGAACGCCGACATGACCCAGCCGCTCGAAGGGATCAAGATCATCGATTTCACCCACGTCCAGGCGGGTCCGGCCTGCACGCAGTTGCTGGCCTGGTTCGGCGCCGACGTGATCAAGGTCGAGCGCCCGGGTTCCGGCGATGTCACCCGCACGCAGCTGCGGCACGTCGAGGACGCCGACGCCCTGTATTTCACGATGCTCAACTCGAACAAGCGTTCGTTGACCCTCGACACCAAGACGGCCCAGGGCAAGGAAGTCCTGGAGAAGCTGATCAAGGACTCCGACGTGATGGTCGAGAACTTCGGTCCCGGCGCGCTCGACCGCATGGGCTTCTCGTGGGCCCGCATCCAGGAGCTCAACCCGGGCATGATCCTCGCTTCGGTGAAGGGGTTCTCGGACGGCCACCATTACGAGGACCTCAAGGTCTACGAGAACGTGGCGCAGTGCGCCGGTGGCGCCGCCTCCACCACCGGTTTCTGGGACGGCCCGCCCACCGTCAGCGCCGCCGCACTCGGTGATTCCAACACCGGCATGCACCTGGCCATCGGCATCCTCACCGCGCTCCACCAGAAGAACAAGACCGGCAAGGGCCAGAAGGTCGCCGTGTCGATGCAGGACTCCGTGCTCAACCTCTGCCGCGTGAAGCTGCGCGACCAGCAGCGCCTCGACGCGCTGGGCTACCTCGAGGAGTATCCCCAGTACCCCCACGGCGAGTTCTCGGACGTGGTGCCGCGCGGCGGCAACGCCGGCGGCGGCGGACAGCCGGGCTGGGTGCTCAAGTGCAAGGGCTGGGAGACCGACCCGAACGCCTACATCTACTTCACCATCCAGGGCCATGCCTGGGCGCCGATCTGCAAGGCGATCGGCAAGCCGGAGTGGGAGAAGGATCCGGCCTACAACACCGCCCGTGCCCGCCAGGACAAGATCATGGACATCTTCGGCACGATCGAGGAGTGGCTGGCCGACAAGACCAAGTTCGAGGCGGTCGACATCCTGCGCAAGTTCGACATCCCGTGCTCGCCGGTGCTGTCGATGAAGGAGCTCTCGGTGGACCCGTCCCTGCGCGCCAGCGGCACGGTGGTCGAGGTCCAGCACCCCAAGCTCGGCTCGTACCTAACCGTTGGCAGCCCGATCAAGTTCTCGGACATGAAGGTCGACATCAAGGCCTCGCCGCTCTTGGGCGAGCACACCGACGAGGTCCTGCGCGACCTCGGCTACACCGAGCAGCAGATCGAGATGCTTCACCAGGAGCACGCCGTCTGAGGCCGCTGCGAGGCTGAGGGCTCTACGCCGCCGGGCCGCCGGCCCGGCCGGCGGACAGGCCTGATCGCACGAGACGATTGACGCGGCGCGCCTTTACCGAGGCGCGCCGTCGTAGTTTCTGCAACTGTCGCGCATGGCCGCCGTCGTCGCTGCGCGGCCGGACGCCGAATCGACACCCCGCCCAGACAACCGAGGTCCATCCCGCCGATGCACCCGTTCCTGCGCCACCTCATCCCGGATGCGAGCCCGCTGAGCCGGCGCGAACGGATCCGCTCGGCCGCCGGCGCCCTCGTCGGCATCCTCGTGACCGGACTGGCGAGCCGGGCGGCGCTCGGGCCCGGAACGGCGCTGCCGGCCCTGATCGCGCCGATGGGCGCCTCGGCCGTTCTGCTGTTCGCTGTCCCGTCGAGCCCGCTCGCCCAGCCGTGGTCGATCCTGGGCGGCAACCTCGTCGCCGCGTTGGTGGGCGTGACCGCCGCCCGGACCGTATCCGATCCGACCCTGGCCGCGGCCCTGGCGATCGGCTGCGCCATCGCGGTGATGATGGCCCTGCGTTGCCTGCATCCGCCCAGCGGCGCCGTGGCCCTCACCGCGGTGCTCGGCGGCCAGCAGATCCACGACCTCGGCTACGGCTTCGTGCTGTGGCCGGTGGGCGCGAACTCGCTTCTGCTCCTGACCGTCGCGCTCCTGTTCAACAACCTTACCGGCCGTGCCTATCCTCAGGGCCCGGCCAAGGCTCCGCGCGTCCAGGCCGCCACCGCCGCATCGCCCTCGGGCCGCGCCGGCATCACCGCCGCCGACCTCGACGCGGTCCTCAGGGACTACGACCGGCTGCTCGATGTCGGCCGCGCCGACCTGGAGGCGATCCTGCTGCGCGCCCAGATCCTGGCGCACCGGCGCCGGCCCGGCCAGGCCACCTGCGCCGACCTGATGACCCGGGACGTGATCGGGGTGGCGCCCGAAGCGCCCCTGGCCGAGGCCCTCGACCTCCTGCGCCGCCACCACGTCAAGGCGCTGCCGGTGACGGACGAGGCCGCGCGCATCCTCGGCATCGTCACGCAGACGGACCTCCTCGACAAGGCCGTGTGGGAGCGTGCCGGACCGCGGCTCGGCCTCGCGCGCCGGATCCGCCTGACGCTGATGCGGGGCCGAGCGCCCCACGGCTGCGTCGAGGACATCATGACCGCCCCGGTCAGGACGGCGCGGATGGAGACGCCGGTCTCGGACCTCGTGCTGTGGATGTCGCAGGGTGGCCTCCACCACCTGCCCGTGGTCGGCGCGGACGGGAGGCTCGTCGGGATCGTCTCCCAGACCGACCTCGTCACCGAACTGCTCGCCGACGCCGGCCAGCGGGCCCGCCCCGCGAGCGCCGAGGACGCGCCCGTCGCCATGCCGGCCTACGCCGGGGCCTGACCCGACGGGTCCGGCAGAAGGGCTCGCGGCCGAGCCTTCGGCGACGATCGCTGCATTGCAGCATAATGCCGTCTCGGGCGTAACGCGGGATCGATCGACGGTCGGGCACCATCACGGCTCGTCGGGCCTTCGGTCGCAGCCCGTGCCGACTTCACGGCGACCGGAGAAATAACGCCACCCCGAGGATTGACAGGCGATACCTGGTATACCAGTCTTTTCTCGACCAAAAAGAAGAACGGGAGGCGGACATCGTGGGTGCGAGCCTACCGGCCGGCGGTGCGGCACCTCGCATGCGTTACCTGCGCATGGATCGCTCGGTGCGGGACGCGGTCTCGCTCCTGGCGCAGCCCGATGTCGATGCCATCGTCGTGATCGACGGGGGGCGCCCGGAGGACGGGTCCATCGTCGGGATCGTCACCGAGCGCGACATCTTCCGGGCGATGGCGACCGGCGGCCTCGAAATCCTCGACGGACTGGTCTGGATGATCACCAAGACCGATTTCGTGTCCGTGGACGTGACGATGCCGCGCGCCGAGCGGTTGGCCCAGTTCTGCACGCATCGGACCGACCAGATCGCGATCATGGACGGTTTCGCACTCAAGTCCGTGCAGAGCATCTGGGACTGCGTCGCGGCGCCGTGCCCGGATCCCGGCCCGGCATGACCTGCCATGCGATGGCGCTTCCCACCGACGCCGTTGTCCTTTCGGGCTGGTCGACTTAATTCATGCATAGGCTTGCGAGAGAGCGGAGCGCCGCCGGGTCCGCGCGCGACGCGCCGCCAAAGACATGCCGCCAAAACGTGCTGCCGAAGACGTGCCGCCAGAAAAGGGATGCCCAGCGATGAGCTATCTGACGATCCTCGAATGTCCGGTCACGTACAACGACGCCGACAGCTACGAACAGTCGAGCATCGACATGTGCCCGACCGTGGGCATCACGCAGGGCCTGGTGAGCCGCCACGTCAAGGTTCAGGATTCCAGGCTCCTCGTGGTCTGCATCTGGAAGGACCGCGCGGACAGCGAGCTGGTCTTCGACACCGAGTGGTACGCCAAGGCTGAGGAACGGTGGGGAAGCGATTACCAGCTTCGCCTCGAAACGCTTGGCGCCACCAGCGCCGCTTGAGACCTGCGCACGGGGAAGGCGCCGCCGTGTCCGTCCCCGGACAGGAACGCGCGAAGCCGCGTCCGCCACGTCGTTCCTGAATGCGAGACCGCGTGCTGGTCGGCATCGGTGGATCCGGCGAGGGGTGCCGCCTCGGCGCCACGAGGGCTGCAGTCTTGCGGAGACGACAGCCGGCGTTTCGGGGAGGCGGCCGATCCTGACGCGGGCATGGGCCCCTCTGCGCGGCGAGGCCCCCTCGTCCCGGCGATCACTTTGAGAGCGATACGATGTCGTCTTCCTACAACACGTTGGTGCTGTACGGTTTCCTCCTGATCGTCGGAGGCTTGCTCCTGGCTCTGAGGGCGCGGCGCGCAGTCGACGGCCCGGCGAAGAGCAAGTCCCTTTCCCTCGCGGGCGTCATCGTCGTCAGCGGTCTCGGCTTCTGGGCCGCCAGCATCCTGATGGACACGTAGTCGCCCGGGTTCGTCCTCGGCGGCCCCGCGCGGGCGTCGGCGAGCCCCTGGCCGTCACGAGCACCACCGGAAACGACAAAGGCCATCCGAAGATGGCCTTTCGATCGCTGTCGACTGTCGAGATGAATTGGAGCGGGCGAAGGGATTCGAACCCTCGACCCCAACCTTGGCAAGGTTGTGCTCTACCCCTGAGCTACACCCGCTCACAAACCGCGCCGCCGAGAGAGTGTCGCCCGGCGGCCCCGGACGGCGTCTCTAAACACCATTCCGACGGCCGTGGCAAGCGCCGAAATCGCCCGGATCGTAGCCGGCGCGTTTTCTCCTGACGTTTCGCCCACGATCACCAGACCGCGGCCGGAAGCAGGCCGTGGCGGATCTCGTCGAGACGGTCGCGGGTGGCGCGGGTGGTCTCGGCGGGAAGGGCATCGAGCGGGAAGAAGCCGCAGGCGGCGATCTCCCGGTCCGGCGCCTTGTCCCTCAGGACGGTGAAGACCGGCGCCACGAAGAGCGCGACGTGGTCGCGGCCGGCGCTGGCGCGGTTGTGGTGGAAGCCGTGCAGCCGCAGGGGCACGGCCGGGTCCACTGCGATCTCCGCCTCCTCCCGGAACTCCCGTGCCATGGCGGTGGGCGCGTCCTCGCCGGGCTCGATGCCCCCGCCCGGCAGGTGCCAGCCGGAGACGTAGGTGTGGCGAACGAGGCAGACGCGGCCCCGGTCGTCGATGGCCGCACCGCGGACCCCCAGCGTCATGCCGCGCTGGACGAGGGCACCGAGGTGGAACAGCCTCCGAAAGAGGGGACGATCGAGGAGCGGGGGCACCGGGCGCTCAGGTCACGACGAGGCTGATGGCGCCCAGCCCCGCCACGGCCGCCGTCATGGTCTGGCCGCGCGAGACCGGGCCGACGCCGGAGGGCGTGCCCGTGAAGACGAGATCGCCCGGCGCCAGGGCGAAATAGGTGGAGAGCAGAGCGATCTGCTCGGGCAGCGACCAGATCATGTCGGAGAGGTCGCCGGTCTGGCGCCGCTGGCCGTCGAGATCGAGGGTGATCGCCCCGGCCGAGGGATGCCCGACCGCCTCGGCCCGGTGCAGCGGGCCGATCGGTGCCGACAGGTCGGAGGCCTTGCCGAGGTCCCAGGGGCGCGCCAGTTTCTTGGCGTCGTCCTGGAGGTCGCGCCGGGTCATGTCGAGGCCGATGGCGTAGCCGTAGACATGGGCCAGCGCCCGCTCCGCCGGGATGTCGCTGCCGCCCTCCCCCAGGGCCGCCACCAGCTCCACCTCGAAATGGTAGTTGTCGGTGCGCGGCGGATAGGGATGCTCGGCGGTCGCCCCGGGCGAGACCACCTGCAGGGTGTCGGCCGGCTTCATGAAGAAGAACGGCGGCTCGCGGTCGGGGTCGGACCCCATTTCGCGGGCGTGCGCAGCGTAGTTGCGGCCGATGCAATAGACCCGGCGCACCGGAAAGAGGTCGTCGCTGCCGACGATCGGCAGGACCACCCGAGGCGGGTTGGGGATGACGGACAGCATGGGATGGCCTCACGGCGGGAGATCGCGGCGATCCGCGACCGGATGGGATGATCGGCCCGCCTGCAAAGGCACGGCCATCCGGCTATCATAGGCCTCGCGCATCGAGGCGTCAGCGCCGGTCTTCGTAACCGGTCGATCCCGCTCCGGAGACGGAAAAAAGCCCATGACTTCACCCGCGACGCTGCTGGCGACCCTGTCCGAGCGACTGGGAGGCCGCCACGTCCTCACCGAGGCAGACACCATGGCCCCGGCCATGGTCGAGTCGCGGGGGCTCTACCGGGGCCACGCCCTCGCCGTGGTGCGCCCTGCCGATACCGCCGAGGTCGCCTTCGTCGTCGCGGCCTGCGCCGAGGCGCGGGTGCCGGTGGTGGCGCAGGGGGGCAACACCGGCCTCGTCGGCGGTGGCGTGCCGGAGGGCGGCATCGTGCTGTCGCTGGTGCGGCTCGACCGGGTCCGGGCCCTCGATCCCGTCGGCTCCACGATCACGGTGGAGGCCGGGGTGACGCTGGCCGACGTGCAGGCCGCCGCCGACGGCGCAGGGCTGCTGTTCCCGCTCTCGCTCGCCTCGGAGGGGTCGTGCAGGATCGGCGGCAACCTCGCCACCAACGCCGGCGGCACCGCCGTGCTCGCCTACGGCAACACCCGCGACCTGACCCTCGGGCTCGAGGTGGTGCTGGCCGACGGCAGGGTCTGGAACGGGCTCAAGGCCCTGCGCAAGAACAACGCCGGCTACGACCTCAAGCACCTCTTCGTGGGCTCCGAGGGAACGTTGGGCATCGTCACCGCCGCGGTCCTCAAGCTGTTCCCGAAGCCGCATGCGAGGGCGGTCGCCTTCGTCGGCCTCGCGTCGCCGCAGGCGGCCCTCGCCCTGTTCGAGCGCCTGCGGGGCGCAGCCGGGGCTGACCTGACCGCCTTCGAATACATTCCCCGGTTCGGGCTCGAGATCGTGCTCAAGCACCTGGCGGGCGCCCGCCGGCCCCTCGACGGCGAGCACGCCGCCTATGCGCTCATCGAACTCTCGGCCACGCGCCCCGACGCCGCCCCCGACGACGAGCTCACGGCGTTGCTGTCGGGCGCCATCGAGGAGGGGCTCGTCGACGATGCGACCATCGCGTCGAGCGGGACGCAGGCCGAGGCGCTCTGGGCCCTGCGCGAAAACCTCTCGGAGGTGCAGGGCCGGGAGGGTGGCTCGATCAAGCACGACGTGTCGGTGCCGCTCGGGCGCCTCGCCGATTTCCTGGACGAGGCCACCGCCGCCTGCGAGGCCGCGATGCCGGGCCTGCGCGTCTGCGCCTTTGGCCATTTCGGCGACGGCAACATCCACTTCAACCTCAGCCAGCCGGTGGGCATGGACAAGGCCGCCTATCTCGCCGAATGGGGTCGCTTCAATCGCATCGTTCACGACATCGTGCAGGCCATGGACGGCTCCATCGCCGCCGAGCACGGCATCGGCCGGATCAAGCGCGGCGAACTGGCACGCTACGGCGATCCCGTCGGCCTGGATCTCATGCGTTGTCTCAAGAAGGCGTTGGACCCCAACGGCATTCTCAACCCCGGGAAGGTCATTCCCTCCGAGGGAGCGTCCGGGTGTTCGGCGGCGGACCACCCCGAGACGGCCCCATTCTCTACCCAGACTTGAGGCCGGACCAAAAACTTTCCACGCCGACGAGGGATTGTGCGTCGCACAAATCCGGGTGACACTATCATATGCATTGCAGCGGAAGGCGGGGGATTGCGGCGGGTCCGTTAGCCCCCCGTTAACCGGCGGGACACCATTTTCGAAGGCGTGACCCCGCCCTGGATGTCCGGTTTTCGGATCCGCTGCACCGCCGTTGTCCGGACCGATCCGGATCGCGGCCTGACCGTTAGGAGACGACGTGATGCCGACTTCCCAGGCCCGTGTGCCCACCGCCGAGGCCACCCGCTACCTCAAGCAGCTGTGCCGGCACTGGAGCCACAAGTTCCCCGTGGAGACGACGGACGCCCATGGCACTGTGCCGTTCGGCGAGGACCGGGTCTGCACCTTCGAGGCCGAAGCCGACGCCCTGCTGATGCGGGTGGTGACCCCTGACCCGGCCGGATTGACCCGCCTCGAGAACGTGGTCTCGGACCACCTGCTGCGCTTCGCCTTCCGCGAGAACCTCGGCGAGATCCGCTGGTCTCGCGCTGCTTGACCTGTCGCCCGGCCCGCTGATCTTCTAGGGCATCGGACCGAAAGGTGGTTGCCGGCGCTCGGAAGACCTCCGATTCGCCGGACCCATCTTCATCCCCGTCGAGGGGAAGCCAAGCGGCAAGGTTGAGCGATGACGAACGAAGCGGGGTTTGCCGTGGCGAACGGGCTCAGCCACGAGGAGCGCCTCGCGCGCCTGGCCCGGGTAGCGGTCAACGTCGGGCTGGGCCTCAGGGCCGGCCAGGAGCTGGTGATCACCGCTCCGCTGGAGACGGTACCACTCGTGCGGGCCATCACCGAGGAGGCCTACAGGGCCGGTGCCTCCCTCGTCACGACCTTCTATTCCGACGATGCCGCCACCCTGGCACGCTTTGCCTATGCCCCCGACGCGGCCTTCGACGTCGCCGCGGGCTGGCTCTACGCCGGCATGGCCGAGGCCTATCGCAACGGTGCGGCGCGGCTCGCCATCGCGGGTGACGACCCGTCGCTCCTGTCGGGGCAGGACGCGGCCAAGGTGTCGCGCGCCAACCGCGCCCGCTCGAAGGCCTACGTTCCCGCCCTCGAACTCATCGCCAACTTCTCGATCAACTGGACCATCGTATCGGCGGCCACCCTGCCCTGGGCGCGGACGGTGTTCCCGCACCATCCGGATACGATGGCCCTGGCCAAGCTGTGGGACGCGATCTTCGCCGCTTCGCGCATCGACGGTGACGATCCGGTCGCCGCCTGGGAGGCCCACAACGCGGCCCTGCGCGCCCGCACCGAGACCCTGAACCGGCACCGCTTCGCCGCCCTGCGCTTCAAGGGGCCTGGCACCGACCTGACGGTGGGTCTCGCCGACGACCACGAATGGTGCGGCGGCGCCTCGACCGCCCGCAACGGCGTCGTCTGCAATGCCAACATCCCCACCGAGGAGGTCTTCACGACGCCTCACAAGGCGCGGGTGGACGGGTTCGTGACCAGTACCAAGCCGCTGTCCTACCAGGGCACCCTGATCGAGGGCATCACGGTGCATTTCGCGCAAGGGCGGATCGTCGAAGCCTCGGCCCGCACCGGCGGCGACGTCCTCGCCAAGGTGCTCGACACCGACGAGGGCGCCAGGCGGCTCGGCGAGGTCGCCCTGGTGCCGGCGTCCTCCGCGATCTCGGCCTCCGGCCTCCTGTTCTACAACACCCTCTACGACGAGAACGCGGCCAGCCACATTGCGCTCGGCCAAGCCTACAGCAAGTGCTTCCGCAACGGCGGCGAAGGCATGAGCGAAGAGGATCTGGCAGCCCGCGGCGCCAACCGCAGCCTGATCCATATCGACTGGATGATCGGCTCCTCGGAGGTCGATGTCGACGGCCTCACCCTGGAGGGCCGCGCCGTGCCGGTGATGCGCGCGGGCGAGTGGATCGACTAGCGGACGGCGCGTTATCGCAGCCCAGCCCTGGGTGTTGGTCGCCTTCGACGAAGCCGATGGCGTTAGCGCCGATTCATCTGAAGGATGTCGAAGGTGGAGCGGGTACCGGGAATCGAACCCGGGTATTCAGCTTGGAAGGCTGCTGCTCTACCATTGAGCTACACCCGCATCTTTGGCGCACCCGACACGATTCGAACGTGTGACCTTTGCCTTCGGAGGGCAACGCTCTATCCAGCTGAGCTACGGGTGCTGACCGGGGGCAGGCATAGCCCATGACGTGGGCCTGTGCAACGCCGATTGCCCTGGTCGACCATGACGGCGACGACGCCCGTCGCTTCGAGGCTGGAACACACGAAAACGCCCGGCCGCAGGGCCGGGCGTTCACGAAGTCTCGGACGGCGATCCCGGCGTACCGGGACGCGGGTCCCGGTCAGGCGCCGAGCACGCTCGCCGGCTCGACCTTGACGCCGGGGCCCATCGAGGAGGTCACGGCGACGCGCTGGATGTAGGTGCCCTTGGCGCCGGCGGGCTTCGCCTTGGCCACGGCATCCGCGAACGCCTTGATGTTCTCGACGAGCTTGTCGGCATCGAACGAGACCTTGCCGATGCCGGCGTGCACGATACCGGCCTTCTCGACGCGGAACTCCACCGAGCCGCCCTTGGCGCCGGCGACGGCACCCTTGACGTCCATGGTGACGGTGCCGACCTTCGGGTTCGGCATCAGGCCGCGCGGGCCCAGCACCTTACCGAGGCGCCCGACGAGGGGCATCATGTCCGGGGTCGCGATGCAGCGGTCGAACTCGATCTTGCCGCTCTGGACGATCTCGAGAAGATCCTCCGCTCCGACGATGTCGGCGCCGGCGGCGCGGGCGTCATCGGCCTTGGCGCCGCGGGCGAACACCGCCACCCGCACCGTCCGGCCGGAGCCGTTGGGGAGGTTGCAGACGCCGCGGACCATTTGGTCGGCGTGACGCGGGTCGACGCCGAGGTTCATCGAGACCTCGACGGTCTCGTCGAACTTGGCGCTGGCCTTGTCCTTCACGAGCTTGATCGCTTCGTCGATGGTGTAGAGCTTCAGCGCGTCGATGCCCTCGCGGGCGGCGCGGATACGCTTGCCTTCGTGTGCCATGGTACCCTCCCCCTCAGGCGACGATGTCGAGGCCCATGGCTCGCGCGGAGCCACGGATCATCGCGACGGCGGCATCAACCGAGTCGCAGTTCAGGTCGGGCATCTTCTTCTCGGCGATCTCGCGAAGCTGGGCTTCGGAGACCTTGCCCACCGTCGGGCCCTTGCCCGGGGTCTTGGAGCCGGAGGCCGGCTTCTTGCCGATCTTCAGGCCGGCGGCCTTCTTGAGGAAGAAGGTGACCGGCGGCTGCTTCATCTCGAAGGTGAAGCTGCGGTCCTGGTAGGCCGTGATCACGACCGGGATCGGCGTGCCCTTCTCGATCTGCGCGGTCTTCGCATTGAAGGCCTTGCAGAATTCCATGATGTTGAGACCGCGCTGACCGAGCGCGGGACCGATCGGCGGCGACGGATTGGCGGCGCCGGCCGGGACCTGAAGCTTCACGTAACCCGTGATCTTCTTCGCCATGGGGACTGCTCCCAAAGAAATGTCCGCCGCCCGGCTGCCTGGAGCACGGTCGGTTCGGACGGTTGCAGGTCGCGGTGCGGACCGTGGACCCCGGCGGCGAACCGGGCGGACCTCCCGCGTGTGATGGGGCGAGTAGCGAATGGCGAGTAGCGAGTAGAGGGCGCGCGGCCGTCCCTATTCGCTATTCGCTACTCCCTATTCGCTCCTTACGATCAGGCCTTCTCGACCTGGGCGTATTCCAGTTCCACCGGAGTGGCGCGACCGAAGATCGAGACGGCGACCTTGAGGCGCGAGCGGCTCTCGTCGATTTCCTCGACGGTACCGTTGAAGGAGGCAAAGGGACCGTCGGCGACGCGGACGATCTCGCCGATCTCGAAAGAGATCGAGGGCTTGGGCCGATCGACGCCTTCGGCGACCTGGCCCTTGATCCGCTCGGCCTCGGCGTCGGGGATCGGCACCGGCTTCGACTTGTCGGCACCGAGGAAGCCGGTGACCTTGGGGGTGTTCTTGATGAGGTGGTAGACCTCGTCGGTGAGGTCGCATTTCACGAGGACGTAGCCGGGGAAGAACTTGCGCTCGGCATCGACCTTGCGGCCGCGGCGAACCTCCACGACCTTCTCGGTCGGCACCATCACCTCGTCGAACAGCTCGAGCAGGCCACGCTGGGCCGCCTGGTCCTTGATGGACTGCGCGACCTTGTTCTCGAAATTCGAGTAGGCGTGGACGATGTACCAGCGCTTCGACACGGTTCTCACCAAATCCTGACGTCGGTCGGCCCGGGCACCAAGCGCCGGACGGGCCGAGGAATGCGTTAGGCCCCGACCCCGAGGATCAGGGTCACGAGGTAGCGCAGAACCTGATCCACCGCCGTGAAGAACAGGCTCGCGGCGACGACCATCACGAAGACCATGATCGTCGTGACGACGGTCTCCTTGCGGCTCGGCCAAGTGACCTTGCGGCCCTCGTCCCGGACCTGGCCGAAGAACTCGAACGGCCCGACGCGCTTGGGTGCGGGCCGCACCGGGGGCGTCGCCCGGGGGGGCGTCGGAGACGACGGACCACGCACGTTGCCGCGCGCCGCCTCGATTTTCTTCGTCGCTTCGTTCGATGCCATGGCGCTAACAGCAGAGGGGATCGGGCCGGGACCGAAGGGACGCGCCGTCCACGGCACTGGGGGAGCCAGCAGCGGCAGCATCCATCGCTCTCGGAATGGAACCGCTCTATCGCAAGTTTAGAGGCTTGTCGACTGGGCGGGTTCGTCGAACGCACCGGAGCCGGGATCTGGTCGGATCATCCCGTGTGGTGGTCGACGCGGCACGTGACGGTGCCGAACTGGCAGGAGTGGAGGGACTCGAACCCGCAACCTCCGGTTTTGGAGACCGGCGCTCTGACCAGTTGAGCTACACTCCTACGCGGCACGCTCCATGCCTCAACATCGCGCCCGACGCAAGGGAGCCGGGCCCCGCTCGTGCAGATTCACCGCCCCATGCGCGTTCGAGTTTGCGCCTGGCGATCCGCTCGACGGTCGCAGGATGGCGGCGTGGCGCTGTGCATCCTTCAGACCGGCGACGCTCCGGCGGATGTTGCCGAGGAGGTCCACGAACCGACCGAGGACGATGTGCTCGGGATCGTCGTCATCCGATGTGACGGCGGCGGCTGGGAAGTCGCTGCGCAGGATCGAGAGGACGTCCTTCCGAAACGCCGGAACGGTCGCGCGACCCTGGGACGAGCGCGCGTTGCCCGATGAGCTTTGCGCGCCCGCCGGTGCTGCCAGGGTCGATAAGGCTGCCGCCGGGATGACGCGCCCGGAGGGCCCATCGGCCACCGGTCGCGACGAGATCGACGCCATGAGACGGCCTCGCGGCCTGCAATCCAGGGTCCGAGAACAACGACGCCGGCGACCCGTCAAGGCGGGTCGCCGGCGCGATCGTGGACAACCGAAGGTGGATCCGGTTGGCTCCGGCCTCAGTCGTTGATGGCGGCGACGACGCCGGCGCCGACGGTGCGACCGCCCTCGCGGATGGCGAAGCGCAGCTTCTCTTCCATGGCCACCGGCACGATCAGG